>DATHII010000172.1:0-18418 GCA_035316885.1 Jiangellaceae bacterium
GCCGGACCGCGAACGAGGCCAGCCGCACAGAGGCACCCATCCGCCCGGCGACGACGGAAGCCGCCACCACCAGGTCGTCGGCCTGCTCCGACCCGCCATAGGCGACCGTGACCCGGGTGACCTTGCCATCGGGTCCGCACCGGAACCCACGGGTTGCCACGCCGACCGGGAACGGCGAGCGGTGCAGCAGGCTGTCCGAGACGCTGCCGAGTGCCACATGACCGAAGATCCCGGCGGACGACGAGCCGAGCACGATCGTCGTGGCTTCGTGCTGTTCCGCGACGGCGAGCAGGCCGCTCGGGACGGATCGGGCGTGCAACGCTGAGTAAGTTGCCTGGACGTCCGTGTCAAGGTCGGCGCGGGCCTGGTCGAGCGCCTGCTGGGCGAGATCGTCGAGGTAGGCCTGGTACTCCTCGTCGATGCGCCCGACCCCCGGAATCCAGGGCGCCGGAACCACAGTGCACACGACGAGCTGGTCACGCGCCGACCGGGCGAGCATTGCGGCCAGTTCCAGGCCCGCCCGGCCGCGCTCGTCGGGCGCGTAACCGACCACGATGGTCATGGCTCGGTGTCCTCGGCCAGGCCGACGTGCTCGTGCCGACCCAGGTGCGAGTGCGTCCTGCCGTACACGAAGTACCAGATGATCGCGACGCCGACCCAGATGACGAACACGTAGATCGTCACCGGCCGCAGGTCCTGGATGATCCACAGAGCGCCTAATATCGCCAGGATCGGGGTCACCGGATAGAGGGGGACCTTGAAGCCGCGCGGCAGTTCCGGGTGCGTCTGGCGGAGGACCATCACCCCGATCGAGACGACGATGAAGGCGACCAGTGTGCCGATGCTGGTCATCTCGGCCAGGAAGTTGATCGGGACCAGGCCGGCGAGCAGGCTGATGACGACCGCGACGATGATCGTGTTGGGCACCGGGGTGAGCGTGCGCGGGTTCACCTTGTGGAACAGCTCGGGGATCATGCCGTCCCGCGACATGGCGAACAGGATGCGGGTCTGACCGTAGAGAACCACCAGGGTCACGCTGAAGATCGAGATCACCGCACCGGCGGCCAATACCGTGGCTGGCCACTCCGAGCCGGTCACCTGCTCAAGGATGGCGGACAAGCCGGCTTCCTGGCCCTCGAACTGTTCGGTCGGCTGGGCGGCCACGGCGATCAACGATGTCAACACGTAGAGCGTGGTCACGGTCACCAGAGCGATCAAGATGGCCAACGGCAGGTTACGCCGCGGGTTCTTCGCCTCCTCGCCGGCCGTGGAGACCGCGTCCAACCCGATATAGGAGAAGAAGATGATGCCCGCCGCGGCAGTGACCCCGCTGAACCCGAACGGGGCGAAGTCGCTGAGGTTGTCGGAGTTCCAGCCGGTCACGCCGATGACGATGAACATGATCAGGATACCGATCTTGATGAGCACCATGATGGCGTTGATGGTGGTGGACTCGCTCGCCCCGCGGATGAGCAGGAGTGCGCACAGGACGATCAGGATGACTGCGGGGAGGTTGAGGATGCCGCCCTGCTCCGGGGCCTGGGACAAGGCTTCCGGTATCTCGAAGCCGAACAGGTTGTCCAGCAACTCGTTGAGGTACTGCGACCAGCCGACAGCGACGGCCGCGCCGGACACGCCGTACTCCAGCAGCAGACAGGCGCCGACGCCCATGGCCACGAGCTCGCCCAGGGTCGCGTACGCGTAGGAGTACGACGACCCGGAGACGGGTACCGCACCCGCGAGCTCGGCGTAACAGATTGCTGTCAGGCCTGCGACCGCGCCGGCCAGGACAAAGGACCAGATGACCGCAGGTCCGACGATCGGAACGGCCTCGGACAGTACGAAGAAGATGCCGGTGCCGATCGTGCCGCCGATTCCGATAGCGGAGAGCGGTAACAACCCGATGGTGCGCTTGAGTTCGCTGCGGCCGGTGTCCGTCCCGGTCTCGGCCGCCATCTCGGTGACCGGCTTGCGTCGAAGGATCTGCTCTCGCAGCGATGCCATGGCTTCCTCCATACATCCGATGGACGCGCGCCCGTCACCGAGACCCAGGTTCCAATGGCCCGACCGTAGGAGCGTGCGGTCCGAGCGGGAAGGCGACACGATGTCGACCTGGCACGCCTGGCCAGGACACCGTGGACAACAGCCGCGGCAAACCTGTGTGTTGGCCCTCAGTGCTCGTGGTGGGCGTGGCCGGTGCCGGTGCGGCAGGTCTCGTCGGCGGCCTTGGTTGTCGGTGCGACGTCGATAGCCGGGTTCTGGTCGAAGAAGCCAAATGGCTTGAGCCAGAACGAGATCGTGTCGACGGACATGATCGGCCACTCCTCTGGCCGGGTGATGTGGTGGATGCCGAAGACGTACCACAGCACCACGTCGGTGTTCTCCAGCGGCTCGTCGTCCTTGATCCACTCGGTCATGCCGGTGTCGACTGTCGACTGGGTCGGGTAGCTGCCGCACGGCCACCGCTCGTCGTCGTGGTGCCTGGTGACCCAGAGCGTGTGACCGACGACCGGCGCGCGCACGTACTGCGGCGTCGACGGATCCATCATCACTGGGTATGCCGCTCCGGGCACGAGCTTGTACGCGACGTTAGTCCCCTGCCGGTTCGTCTTCGTGGGGTTGACGACCTTCCAGCTCCGCTGAGTCGACCAGTCGTAGTCGCGGGCACCTTGGACTTCGGACGTGATGGGCGTCGCCTCGGTGACGAGGGCCAGGCCGTGGGGGTTGTCGGCCGACACTGGGAGGGCGACGGAGTCCACCTCGACCACAGTGTTCGCCGCGCCGTCGACATCGAGATCGAGCCGTGCGACCAACAGGTGCTGGTGGAACGGCGCGTAGGTGCGGTCGTCGACGACGGTGCCGTAAGGCGGCGCGGGCTCGCCTTCGGAAACTGGCGTCGTGACCATGATGCCGGTCGCCCGGACTTCGCACTCGATGTTGCCATCCTGGTAGAAGCGCCAATACACGAGGTACTCGTAGTTCGCGACGGTGGCATGGCAGGAGACAACCAGCCGGCGTTGGCGGCGGACCTCCGCGCCGGTGACCGCGTCCACGTGCTTCCAGAGGACGGCGTTGTCCTCCTCGTGCAGGCAGATGGCGTTCTTGATCTCGTATGGCGCGCCGGTGGAGTCGTGGAGCACCGCGTCGACATAGACGATCTCACCCAGGCAGTCGCAGCCGAGCTCCAGCGAGGTGGTCATGAAGCCGAGACCCCACTCGCCGATGTCATACGCAGTCCGGCGGTAGTGGTCGAACGTGGGATCCCGGTACGGAACCACCATCTCGGCGAACGACATCCGGTAGGCGATGTCGCGCCGGACGCCGTGGTCGTCGTAGGAGACCTGGTAAATGACGGGGCCCTCACGGTAGTTGAAGCCAAGACGCATCGACCAGTTCTGCCAGCGCAGCTCGGTGCCGTCGAGCGTGAACGACGTGCCCTCGGGCTGAGTGATTTGCAGTGGCTTGAGGTCGGAGCGCTGCTCTCCCGTCCATAGCCCAGGGACATACTCCCCGTTGACCCTCGGTTGGCCGTAGTCGTGGTGGTCCTCGATCTCGAGCAGCTCGAGCGTGTTCACGTCGACGATCAGCTTCAGCCCGGAGATCGGATGGGCGTACGGGCTGCCGTCGGGCGTCTCGCGGGCCCACAGGTCGCACCAGCCCAGACGTCGGTCGCGATATTGCTCAGGCATCAGCGCTTTGCCGTAGGTCCACACGTCGATCAGCACCAGGCTCATGTCGGTAAAGCCGCGTGTGGCCAGCTTGGCGATCACGTCGGGGTGCTTGCGCAACGCCTCGTCCACCTCGTGGAACTCGTCCAGGGTGAAGTTCGGCGTGACATCCGGGATGTGCTCGAACGATGTGACGGAGTCGCCGGTCAGGTCGACGGTCGCCTCGTAGGTCCGGTTGTCCGCGCGATTCCACACCACCGCGAAGGAGGTCCGGGGCACGGGGTCGCCTGCGCGCCACGCCAGCACGTCGTCCTTGTCCGGTTCGCGCAGCTCGATCGAGGCGAATCGGAACGTGTCGGTCACGTGGCCGTCGCGGCGAAGGATGGCCGCAGTCTGCCGGAATTCGTTTGCGTTTAACGGCTCGAGCGGATGTTCTGCCACGGCAGAGATCTCCTTCCTGCCCGCGATCCGGGCTCCGTGACGCATGTTGCGTACGACCCTGCCCGGAGGATGGACGACCATCGACCGTCATGCGACGATACCCGAGGAGGCAGACGTGAGCGGTGCGACGAATGACGCTGTTCCCGACCGGCCTCGCACGCCAACACTCACGACGATCTCCGAGATTCGCAGCTTCTTCCGGACCAACACCCGGCCGATCTTCTTCGTCGGGCCGACCGCCTTCAATCTGCTGGGCATCGACCGATGGGTGCGCAACTTCCAGTACCTCGTCTACTACGACTCGTGGGATAGCGCCCATCCGCGGGTGTTCACGCCCAAGAACAAGCCGTACGTCGAGTTCGAGAGCAGCGAGGAGATCAACAACTACCTGCTCCGCGACGCCGAGGTGCAGGCCCACATAGCCTCCCGGGTCGGGTCCTCCGGTGTGGCACCGATGGTCGCGATGGTGTTCTTCGACGAGGAGACCGAGCAGATCTGCGGGAAGCTGGGCTACGAGCTGATCCTGCCGCCCGACTCGCTTCGCCGCCGCCTGGACTCGAAGATCGTCACGACCCGCCTTGGGGAGGAGGCCGGTGCGCCGTCGGTGCCCAACGTCCTCGGGCGGGCAGAGAGTTACCCCGAGCTGAGCAAGCTCGCGGCCGACGCCGGGCTCGGCTCTGACCTGGTCGTGCAGACGCCGTACGGCGACTCCGGCAAGACCACGTTCTTCATCAAGGCCGAGGCCGACTGGGACACCAGCGCCGAATACATGATCGACGAAGAGCTGAAGGTAATGCGGCGGATTCGCAACCGTGCCGCGGCCGTCGAAGCGGTGAACACCCGGCACGGCACCGTCGTCGGGCCGTTCATGACCGACCTCACCGGCTATCCCGAGCTGACCCCGTACAAGGGTGGCTGGTGTGGCAACGACCTCTTCCCGGAGGCGCTGTCGGAGGCGCATCGGGCGATCGCGATCGAGCACGTGCGGCGGCTCGGCGACCGCCTCCGGCAGGAGGGCTACAAGGGATTCTTCGAGGTGGACGTCCTGGTCGACCTCGACTCGGACAGCGTCTACCTCGGCGAGCTCAACCCGCGCATTTCCGGTGCGTCATCGATGACCAATGTGACGGCCGGCGCCTACGCGGACATCCCACTGTTCCTGTTCCATCTGCTCGAGTTCATGGACGTCGACTACGCGGTCGACGTCGACGAGATCAACGAGCGGTGGCGCGACCTCGCCGCGGTCGACGTCTGGGCGCAGCTGATCATGAAGGAGCCCACCGACTCGGTGGAGCGGATCCTGGAGGCGCCGCGCACCGGCACCTGGCATCTCGAGGACGACGGCAACCTGAGGTTCGTCCGGGTGACGAACGACTGGCACGAAGTCACCCATGAAGACGAGTGCTTCTACATGCGTGTATACGGCCCGGGCGACTACCGCTTCAAAGGTGCCGACCTCGGCATCCTCGTTACCAAGGGGCGGATGCAGACCGCCGGCGGTCTCACCGAGCGCTGCCGCCAATACATCACCGGCATCCGCTCGCAGTACCAGAGCGAATCGCCGCCGGAGACACCAACGGTTATCCCCATCGGGTACGTCAAGTAGGCGCACCCTCGCTCGTGTGGAGGGCAGTACGCGATGCCGGAGAAGAAGGCGTTCCACAACATCATCAACGGCGAGGTCCAGCAGGCCGCCGACGGCGAGCTGATGGACCTAGTCAATCCGTCCACGGGTGAGGTCTACGCGACAGCGCCGAACTCGTTGGCAGTCGACGTGGACCTGGCATATCAGGCGGCCGGCGCAGCGTTCGAGAAGTGGCGTTGGTCGACGCCGAGCGAGCGGCAGCGGGCACTGCTCAAGTTGGCGGACGTGATCGAAGAGAACGCCGCGGAGCTCGTCGCCATCGAGAGCGAGAACACCGGCAAGCCCATCGGTTTGACGATGTCGGAGGAGATTCCTCCGATGGTCGACCAGATCCGCTTCTTCGCTGGCGCGGCCCGGGTGCTGGAGGGTAAGGCGACGGGCGAGTACATGCGCGGCTTCACCTCGTCGATCCGCCGCGAGCCGGTCGGCCCGGTGGGGCAGGTGGCCCCGTGGAACTACCCGATGATGATGTCGGTCTGGAAGTTCGCCCCCGCGCTGGCGGCGGGCAACACCGTGGTGCTCAAGCCGTCCGACACAACGCCGGCCTCCTCGTACTGGATGGTCGAGAAGATGCAGGAGATCTTTCCGCCCGGTGTGTGCAACCTCGTCTGCGGCGACCGTGAGACGGGTGCCGCGTTGACGGCCCACCCGATTCCGCAGCTGGTGTCGATCACCGGGTCCACCCAGGCCGGCATCGCGGTCGCGACGGCGGCTGCGAAGGATGTCAAGCGTGCCCACCTCGAACTCGGCGGCAAGGCGCCCGTGCTGGTCTTTGACGACGCCGACATCGAGTCCACGGTTGAGGGGATCAGGGCCGCTGGCTACTTCAACGCCGGCCAGGACTGCACCGCGGCGACCAGGGTCATTGCCCAAGGTGGCATCTATGAGGAGTTCCTGGCCGCCTTGGCCGAGGCGGTGAAGAACACCAAGACCGGATACGACCCCGACGACGAGGACATCTTCTTCGGGCCGATCAACAACGTGAACCAGCTCGGACACGTCGGCGGTATGGTCGAACGCGCTCCCGCCCACGCCCGACTGCTGGCAGGAGGCCACCGCCAGGGCTCGACCGGATTCTTCTTCGAGCCAACGCTGATCGCCGACCTCGAACAAGGCGATGAGTTGGTGGAAAAGGAGATCTTCGGACCTGTCGTGACCGCGCAGCGGTCGAAAGACGAGGACGAGGCGGTCGAGTTCGCCAACAGCAGCGAGTACGGCCTTGCCTCGTCGGTGTGGACCAGCAACGTCGGCACGGCCGCGCGGATGGCCGCCCGGCTGGACTTCGGCTGCGTCTGGATCAACACCCACATCCCGCTCGTCGCCGAGATGCCGCACGGGGGCTTCAAGCATTCCGGGTACGGCAAGGACCTGTCGATGTACGGCTTCGAGGACTACACGCGGATCAAGCACGTGATGCAGTACCACGGGTTCGAGGGCTGACCGGCACGGGTCCGCCCTCAGCCACGGCCTCGTTCGCGTCCCGCGACGATGCCGACAGGTCCGGTCGGTCGGAGCTCGTCGGCCGTCTCGACCGGGCGTAGCTCGGCCAGATAGCGGCCAGCAGCGGTGAATGCCCGGATCGTGTCGAGCAGGTAGGCGTGATCCTGCTCTGTCGGCCACGAAGAGAGCTTCACCGCGACTGTCCGGGTGCCGCGGTCCACGAACACCATCTGACCGTGGATGCCCAGGCCCAGCTGGATGTCACCGGACGGGCCGGGTACGAACCAGAACTGGCTGCTGTACCAACCACCAGGAAGGACCGGCTCTGATTGGGAGGCGGCGAACGCGCCCCGGATGTCAGCGTCGAGATGCCTCGCCTCCAGCAGCCACCACTCGGGGATCACTGCCTGCTCGCCCACCCATCCGTCGTCGAGCAGGAGCTGGCCGAACCTCGCCACGTCGCGTGCAGTGGCGGAGATGCCACCGTCATGCACGGCCGTGCCGACGCTGTCACAGGTGATCTCGGCGTCGTACTCTGCGCCCATCGGCCCCCAGATCATGCTCGAGATCAGGTCGGCCATCCGGATCCCGGACGCTCGCTCGCAGACCCATCCGAGCATGTCCGTGTCGGCCGAGCGGTAGACGAACGGGCCGCCGTGCGGTCCTTCGGTGCCGAGCGAGGCGAGATAGGCATACATGCCGACGTGCTCGGAGCCACCGTCCGGTCGCCAACCCATATGCCGTTCGATGACCCGCACCTCAGCGTCGGGGTTCTGGTACGCCTCGCTGAACGCGACACCGGTACGCATGTCGAGCAGGTGCCGCACAGTCGCCCCGTCGTACCCGGAACCGGCGATCTCGGGCACGTAGCGGGCGATCGGTGCGTCGATGTCCAGCCGCCCATGCTCGGCGAGGACACCGGTGACGCAACCGACGATGGACTTCGAAATCGACATCAACAGATGCGGCGTGTCCTCCCGCATACCCCCGAAGTAACGCTCGAGCACAACCTGGCCGTGGTGCATGACGAGGACGGCGTCCGTCCAGGTGTCGGCGAGCACTGCACCGAGTGTCGACGGGACTGACTCGAGACGAGTGACGGCGACGTGGTCGGGCTCGAGCAGATGGTCGGCATGGTCGAGCGGCCGTGCCACAACGCCACGTGCGATTCGCTGAGTAGGGATCACCTCGCGCAAGTGCTGGAAGGACCACCTGTTGAACGGCGGTTCCTGCCAGTTCTCCAGGTTCACCAGCGACTCTCGCGCTGGCGGGAAGCCCTCCATCGGGGCGTCTTGGGACATGCGGCGCACCCTATCCGTTGTTGCGACAACTGTCGGAGGTGTTGTTGCCGGGTGACGGTCGTCCGAAACACCATGCGTATGACAGCGGATCGACACGTTGTTGCTCGGGTCAGATACCTCGACCTTCGCCAGCGGAATCCGGTGGGCCACGCCGGCGCCGTGACAATACCGGGAGGACGACCATGGCGTTGACCGTTGGCTGGCTGGTCTCCCAGGTCGACCTCCGGCTCATCCTCGCGGCGGGTGGTCCGGGAGTAGACAGGAGATCAGCTGGGCCCATGCCATCGAGCTGGAAGACCCAACACCCTGGCTCGGTGGAGGGGAGCTGGTACTCACCACTGGAATGCGGCTCCCGCGGGCAGCAGCGCGACGCCGGGAGTTACGTCACGCGCCCCGACGCGGCCGGCGCAGCTGCCCTCGGCTTCGGTCTCGGCCTCTTACATGATCGGATACCAGACGACCTGCTGGCGGCTCACCGATGTCGACGAGGGACTGGCCCTTCTGCTGCCCGCTGGCGCCGCGGCCGGCTCGGCGCGGGACCTGGCCGCTGCAGTTGGCTCCAGCCTGAGGCACGAGTTTCGTGCCGGCGTCGGAGTTCGCACTATCCACCCGTCCGGCAACGGCATGGGAGGAACGGCTGCACGCGGTCGGGGTGCCATGCGGTCGGGTCAACGACATTGGTGCCGCGATCGAATACGCGGCCGAGCTCGGCCTCGACCCTGTCCTCGACGTCGGCCCGGGCCGGATGCCGCAGCTGCGCAACCCCGTGACCCTGACCAGCGCATCCCTCGTCACTCCAACACCACCACCCGCACTGGGCGAGCACACCGACGAAGTCCTCGCCTGGCTCGCCGCCGATACGGCCGACCCACTGCCCCCACTTCGCCGCGCGGACCTGCCGTCACCCCTTCAGGAAGCATTCCGATGAGTACCGTGCCGACTGCGCAGGGGAGCCGGTCATGGCCTCCGCTTCTGATCGAACCCGACCACGGTCTCGATGGCCTCCGCCACGGCGAGCACGTGCGAGTCGTCGCAGCGCCGGCCCAGCACCTGCAGCGAGACCGGCAGACCGTCGTCGCCGAGCCCGATCGGCAGCGCACAAGCGGGTAAACCGGCGAGGTTCGCGTCGTAGAGAAGTGGCGCCCAGTCCAGGTCAGGCAGGACCGGGACATTGCCGATCGTGTCCGGATGCCGCTTGCCGTGCGGGAACGCCTCGCACCCCAGGGTCGGAGTGAGCAGAACGGTGGCCCCCGTTCGCTCGAACAGGTCGACGTAGGCGCGGTGGATTCGCTCGCGAGCGAAGTGGGCCTTGATGTACTGCCCGGCTGTGACGTCGCTGCCGGCTTCGATGAATCCTGCAGCGCCCTCGCCCAGCTCAGACCGGTGGTGGACGAACTCGTCGTGCTCGGCGTAGCACGCTTCGGCGAGAGCGATGGCACTCCAGATGTCGACAGATGTGTGCAGGCCAGGCGTGTCCTCCACGATCTGAACGCCGGCGTCGGCGAGCCGGTCGACTGTGGCTCGGAATGCCTGACGCACGTCGTCGTCGAGCGAAGCGAACCCGAGGTCGTCCGAAACGACGACTCGAACCTGTGCCGGCTCCGCGGGAGGAGCGTCCAGCTGCACGTGCGGGAGGCTGTGCCGGTCGCGCCGGTCGAATCCTGCCACAGCAGTGAGCATCAGCCGGGCGTCCGCAACCGAGCGGGCCAGTGGGCCAAGGGCGACCAGCGTCTTCCAGCCGGCAGTCGAGGGCTCGTGCGGGACTACCCCGAAGGTCGGTTTGAACCCGACGACACCGCAGAATGCCGCCGGTATACGGATGGATCCGCCCCCGTCACCACCTAGCGACAGCGGTCCGCAGCCAGCGGCCACTGCGGCGGCGGCCCCGCCGGAGGAACCTCCCGCCGTCCGGTCGAGGTGCCACGGGTTGGATGTCCTGCCAAATAACTCCGACTCGGTGATTCCGAAGTAGCAGAACTCTGGAACCGTCGTCCGAGCGAAGATCACCGCTCCGGCGTCCTCCAGCCGCTGGATCGCGCCGACGGTCTCGGTCGGGACGAAGCCCTTGCGGGCGCGGGATCCGGCCGTGCTCTCGACGCCGGCCATCCAGTGTGAGTCCTTGGTCGTGACCGGGATTCCGCAGAGCGGCTCGGCCTTCGATCGTCGCGACCGGCGGGCGAGCATGGCATCGGCCGCGTGGGCCGCATCCCGGGCTCTTTCGTCGAGCCGGACGCTGAACGGGTTGACCGTCGGTTCGATTTCGTCAGCCCGCCGGAGCATCGCGTCGAGCGCTTCCACAGCCGACAGCTCGCGGCGCCGGAGCGCGGCGCCGAGCTCGATTGCCGACAGTTCGCAGATATCCACGGCGCTCCCTAGGCGTTGGCCGTCGCCACTTGGTCACCATTCGCCCGATCGGCGACCGTGCCGAACGCCTCGTCGACGAGGTCGAGCCCTTCCCTCAGCAGGTGCTCGGCTATGACCAGGGGCGGCAGGAAACGCAGCACGTTGCCGAAGGTTCCACACGTCAGCACCACCAAACCGGCCTGGTGACAGGCTTGTGCCACCGCCTGCGTGGTGGCCGGGTCAGGTGTCGTGGAACCCGGCGTGACCACCTCCACTGCGAGCATCGCCCCGCGGCCCCTGACGTCGCCGATTGCGGGATACCGTTGCTGGAGCTCGCGGAGCCGCGGCAGCATGATCGATTCGATCCGCCGCGCTGCCCCGATCAGGTCATGCTCCTCGATCGTACGGATCGCGCCCAGCGCCGCGGCACATGAGACCGGGTTGCCGCCGTAAGTGCCGCCGAGGCCACCAACGTGGATACTGTCCATGATCTCGGCACGGCCAGTTACGGCCGCGAGAGGGAGGCCACCCGCGATCCCTTTGGCAGTCGTTATCAGGTCAGGGGTCACGCCCTCGTGTTCGCAGGCGAACCATGCGCCGGTGCGCGCGAAGCCGGTTTGCACCTCGTCAGCCGCGAAGACGATCCCGTTCTCTCGACAGTAATCCGCGAGCGCGGGCAGGAAGCCCTCGCCCGGAACCACGAACCCACCCTCGCCCTGAATAGGTTCGATGAGCACGCACGCGACGTTCTCGGCGCCGACCTGCTTGTCGATCATGGTAATCACCTCGGCGGCCGCCTCTGGCCCACAGTTCTCCGGGCCGGTCGGCCACCTGTACGGGTAGGCCATCGGCATCCGGTAGACCTCGGGGGCAAACGGTCCGAACCGGTGTTTGTACGGCATGCTCTTCGCCGTCAGTGCCATGGTCAGATTGGTCCGGCCGTGGTAGGCGTGGTCGAAAGCCACAACGGCCGGCCGACCGGTGTGCGACCGGGCGATCTTCACGGCGTTCTCCACGGCTTCTGCCCCGGAGTTGAACAAGGCGGAGCGCTTGTCGTGGTCGCCGGGAGTGAGGCTGGCGAGCTTCTCGCAGACTTCTACGTAGCCCTCGTACGGCGTGATCATGAAACAGGTGTGGGTGAACTGACCGACCTGATCGCGGACTCCGGCAACTACCTCGTCGGCGGCGTTTCCGACGCTGACAACAGCAATCCCGGACCCGAAGTCGATCAGTGAGTTGCCGTCGACATCGACCAGGACACCGCCGCCGGCGCGCTCGATGAAGACCGGCAACATGGTCGAGACAGCCCGCGACACCGCTTTCGCGCGCCGTGCCAACAACGCAGCCGAGTGTGGTCCGGGGATCTCGGTGACCAGTCGCCGCTCTTGCGGCAATGCGGGGCCACCCGACGGTTCAGAGCTCACGTCGACCTCCTCGGGGCAAGATGCGGCGACCGCGTCATGGCGGCCGGGCTCGAACAGCCGTGCTCAATGGACTCTAGGTCTGTGCGACGAGCTCGAGTCATGGCACCGTAGGACAGTTCGGCAAGCTGACTTCGACACTGTGTCGAGGAATGATGCCTGTCACGCTGTCTGCCCTGCTTCGTCAGCCTTCGCTTGGACTGACGGCTCTCACTGGCCGCGAGGCGCTCGACCGCGAGATCTCGTGGGTGCACGCGAGCGAACTGCTCGATCCGACCCCCTATCTCGATGGTGGTGAACTGCTGCTCTCCGTCGGGATGTGGCTCAATCCGGGTACGGCGGTGCGGAAGGCCGGCCAGGCGAGTGTTGCGGCATACGTGGATCGCCTGGTCCGAGCGGGAGTCGCGGGGCTGGGCCTTGGTGTCGGGCTGACCCATGCGGAGGTGCCGGGAGCGTTGATCGAGGCGGCCTCGGCACGCGAACTCCCTCTTCTCTCGGTGCCGAAGACGACACCGTTCATTGCCATCGGTCGGGTGGTGTGGGAGGCGATGGCGGCCGACCACAACGCGGAGTTGATGCACACGTTCCAGGCGCAGCAGGAGCTCACTCGTGCCGCCATTGCGGCAGGCCCCGGCGGAGTGGTCCGACGTCTTGCCGAGCGGCTCGACGGGTGGGCAGTGCTACTCGATGCCGCCGGATCGGTCGTTCACGCTTCCCCAGCTGGAGCCGCCCGGCAGGCGCCATGGCTAGCGCAGGAGCTGGAACGTCTTCGCGATGTCGCCACGCCGGTGAGTACGACGCTGTCCGTTGACGGCGACCAGATCGTCGTCCAATCGCTCCGGCCTGAGCGTCGCACCCGTGGCTTCCTCGCGATCGGTATCCCGTCGCGTCCCACCACCGAGCAGCGCAATGTGCTCAACACGGCCGTGTCGCTGTTGACGCTCATGCTCGCCCAGGCGAGTGCCCTCAGGACCGCGGAAGACCACCTCCGGACGGCGATCTTCGATCTGCTGGTCATCGGTGACCTGAACCGGGCCGAGCGGCTAGCCACGGATATGTGGGGCGGCCTGCCATCAGAGCCTGTGCGGATCGCGCTTGTCGCTGGAGCGGCCGCTGCCCTTGATGACCTCACCGACGTCCTGGACGCAGCGGCCGCATCGTCGACGGAGCGACTGTTCTTCGCGACGGTCGCTGACCGGGTGGCGGCCGTCTATCCGGCGGCTGCCCGGATACGGGAGCAGGTCCTTGCAGCGGCCTGTGCTTCGGAGTCGCTCACGGTCGGCGAGTCGACGGAGGCGGGGCTGGCAGAACTCGCTCGGGCGCACCGTGAGGCTGAACAGGCGCTGCGCATCGGCATCCGTCACCACCGTCGCCAAACCCAGTTCGCGGACATCGGGGCCTCGGCAATTCTGGAGTTGCTGGCGACGCCACAGGCTGCGGCGTTCGCCGCGTCGCTGCTTCGTCCGCTGACTGAGCACGACTCCACCGGGCGGGGCGATCTGGTCAGGTCGCTGGGCGTCTGGCTCGATCACAACGGACAGTGGGATGCCGCGGCCGCGGCGCTCGGAGTTCACCGTCATACGTTGCGGCATCGGATTCGCCGCGTCTGCGAGTTACTGGGCCGGGACCTGGACGTTGCTGCCGTACGGGTGGAGTTTTGGACCGCAATCCAGCTACTCGACGGTAATCGGAGCCGGTGGCGAGGGCTTCCGACCGCGCGGTGAAAGGGTCACTACGGCTCGTCCAGAACCAGGGAAGGGGTGTCTTTGCGAAGTATCTCGCCGCGGAAGAACGCCGGTTCCCTGACCTGCTGCCAGAACATCAACGCCACGCCCGCGACGATGAGGCCGAGCCCGAGAATGAGCACGAGTCCGACGCCACCGATGCTCGCACCGCTGCCGTAGTCGGGCGATGCGCTGTCGCGAAGGGTCACCACGAACACGAAAAGCAGGCCGAGCCCACCGAGCAGCGGAAAGAGC
This sequence comes from Jiangellaceae bacterium, assembly GCA_035316885.1. GTDB lineage: Bacteria > Actinomycetota > Actinomycetes > Jiangellales > Jiangellaceae > DASRTE01. The sequence continues at coordinate 14,239 of DATHII010000172.1, forward strand.
AGTTTGAACACGACACTTTCCGCGTCGAGAAACAGCTCCTTGCGGAAGTACCAGATGCATGCGAATGCGGTCAGCCCGTAGTAGAAGCAGATCATGATGCCGAGGGAGTAGATGGTGTCGGTGAGGACGTTTTCGCTGAGGAAGGTGAGGATCGCGTAGAACAGGCCCGCCACGATCGCTGCCGCGACCGTGGCGTAGGACGGGGTGCGGTGCTGCGGATGCACCGTCGCGAACTTCTTCGGGAATGCCCCATAGGTCCCCATCGCCAGCATGGTGCGCGAGGCCGGCAGGAACGTCGTGGTCAGACTTGCGGCACTGGAGGCCAGCACTGCGAGGAAGAGGAACAGGTCCAGCGGGCTACCCAGGACCGGCTCGGCCAACGCGCCGAAGACGTTGTCGGAGATTTCCTCATTGCCCAGGCCGAGTCCTTCGGTTCCCACACCCGCGTACATCTGGGTCGCAACGGTCACGATCAAGTACGTCAGCAAGATCGACAACACACACAGCAGCGCCGCACGGCCGGGAGTCTTCTCCGCCTCCTTCGACTCCTCGTTGACGGTCAGGGCGGTGTCCCACCCCCAGAACGCGAAGATCGAACCGGACAGCCCGGCGATGAACGCCGACAGGGTCAGCCCGGACGGGCTGAACCAGTCCCAGCTGAACGACACGCCGGTTGCCGAATCGCCGGACTTGACCAGCGCAACCACCGCGAACAGCGCGAGCACGACCAGCTGGAAGCCCACCAGCACGAACTGGACCCTCTCAGTCGTGGTAATCCCCCGGTAGGACACCCACGCCGCGACCGTCAGGAAAATGAGGCACGTGATCACGTTGACCAGCTTGTTCTCCCACAGCGCACCGAGATCGTCGTTGTTGATGAGCTCACCGAGGAACTGGTAGAAGAACTGCACCGCGACACCGGCGAGGTTCGACAGCACGATCACCGTGGCAAGCACCGCCGCCCAACCGCCCAGCCAGCCGATGTGTGGGCCGAACGCCTTCGTCGTCCACGTGAACGACGTGCCGGAGTCCGGCGCCACCTTGTTCAACTCCCGATAGGCATACGCCGCAAAAAACATCGGCAAGAACCCGGCAATGATGACGACCGGCATCTTCGCGCCCGCCTCGGCCACCAGGATCCCGATGGTCGCCGTCAGGGCATACGCAGGCGCCACCGATGAAATGCCCAATACGGTGCCGCCGAGCAACCCGACCGCATTGTGCGTCAGGCCCTTGTCCCGGAGGTCGGTTTCAATCTTGTGATGCGGGTCGTGCGCCTCGATCTCCATGAGGACCTCGCAGTGTCGCAGCCGCTCGTGTGATCACCCTAGGATGTTGCCCGCCCGTGGAGAAGGGTCGGCGGGATGTCGTCCCACCTTCCACCCTGTTTCCGGTATGCGATACCGGACAGCATCTCCAGCACCACCCGGTTGGCCAAAAACGCCGTCACGTCCGATGTGTCGAACGGCGGGGACACCTCGACCACATCCATTCCGACCACCGGCAGCTCCACGGCGATACGCCGAACGCTGTCGAGCAGCTCACGTGGGGAGAACCCGCCCGGCTCAGGGGTGCCGGTGCCGGGCGCCGATCCGGGGTCGGTGACGTCGATGTCCACCGACACGAAAACCCCGTCGCAGTCGTCGGTCGCGATCGCGAACGCCTCTTCCAGGCAGGCCCCAAGGCCGCGGTTGACGATCTCGTGCATCTCGAACGAGCGCATGCGCTGTTCGGCCATCCAGTCGAGAGTCTCGGGCTCCGGCCAGTACCCGCGTAGCCCCAGCTGCAGGAACCGATCTCCGCGGCAGGCGCCGGACTCGATCAGCCGCCGCATCGGCAGGCCGTGTCCGATGAGGGACCCGAACTGGAAGTCTCCGGTGTCGGCGTGTGCGTCGAAGTGGATCACCGAGACGCGTCCCCAGCCGACCGCGCGAGCGACACCGGTGACGTCGGGCCAGGTGATCGTGTGGTCGCCGCAGAGAATCACCGGAACCGCGTCAGCCTCCCTTACCTTCTGCACGGCGGCTTCAAGCGCATCCAGGGGCTGCCGAGCTTCGACGCCGGGCATCTCTACGTCGCCGGCGTCGACGACGGTCAGGTCCTTCAGCGGATCGACCCGCAGGGCAAGGTGGGGGCGGGAGGCGTCGTGCGGCAGGTAGTCGGTGGTGCGGATCGCCTGCGGGCCGAACCGGGCTCCCGGACGGTAGGACGTGCCGGCGTCGTACGGCGCGCCGATCACCACCGCATCGGCGTCCCGCAGGCCGGTCGTGTCGGCGAGATCGCACCGCTCGACGCCGAGGTAGGTGACATCCGGTCCGTACATTCCGCCATAGCGCGCCATGGCAGTTACTGTCCCACTCTGGCGCAGCCGGCGCTGTGCACGATGGCCAGATCTGCCGCCAGGCCGGACCGGGTGGCCTATTGCCAACTGACGCGGACCCGATCTACCGTCCGGCCCATGCATAGCGTGGACGCGACCACCGAGCAGATGATCAGGTCCGTCCTCGCCTACGCGGAGAATCGGCTCCGGCTGGACCCGGTCCCGCTCGACCAGGGCTCCCGCGACCCGGCGGAGCTCGCCGCGGTGACGGCCGGCCTGCTGGCCGACGAGGGGCACAACCCCGACCAGGTCCTCGGCGTCTACGCGTCGATGCTGGCGCCGGCGGTGATCTCTGCCGACAGCCCGCGCTTCCTCGGCTTCATCCCGGCCGCGCCGACCAAGGCGTCGCTGCTGTTCGACATGCTCATCTCGTGCGCCTCGATCCAGGGCATCTCCTGGCTGGAGGCCGCCGGCGCCATCCACGCCGAGAACGAGGTACTGCGGCTGATCGCCGACCGGGCCGGGCTGCCGGATTCTGCCGGCGGGTGCTTCGTGTCGGGGGGGTCCGCGGGCAACCTGTCCGCGCTTGTCGTCGCCCGCGAGACGGCCAAGGGCAAGGCCGCCGCCGCCGCAGCGGCGCGCCGGTGGCGGGTGGCGGTCGGTGCCGACGCACATTCGTCGATCGTCAACACGCTGCGGATCCTGGAGATGGACGCCGTGACGGTGGACACCGACGACCACCGGCTCACCGGTCCAGCGCTACGGGCGGCCATCGACGCGGACGGCGACCCCTCGTCTCTGGCCGCCGTGGTCGCGACGTCGGGCACCACCAACGCGGGGATCGTGGACGACCTTGCCGGCGTCGGTGCGGTCGCCCGCGAGCACGGTCTGTGGTTCCACGTCGACGGTGCGTACGGCGGCGCCGGGCTGTTCGCCCCCTCGGTCCGGCACATGTACGACGGCATCGAGCACGCCGACTCGTTCGTCGTCGACCCGCACAAGTGGATGTTCGCGCCGTTCGACTGCGCCGCCCTGCTGTACCGGGATCCGGCGAACGCGCGCACGGTGCACACCCAGGACGCGTCCTATCTCGACGTGATCCACGACAAGCCGGCCGAGTGGAACCCGACCGACTACGCCTACCACCTGACCAGGCGGGCGCGCGGGATGCCCCTGTGGTTCTCGCTTGCCGTTCACGGCGTCAACGCCTACTCGGACGCTATCGAGACGGCGATCCGGCTCGCCCGCGAGACGGCTGCGGAGATCCGGTCCCGGCCCTACCTGGAACTGGTCCGTGAGCCCGACCTGTCGGTGGTGCTGTTCCGGCGCCAGGGGTGGACGCCACAGGAATACACGGCGTGGGCGGACCGCTTGCACGCCGAACAGGTGGCGTTCATCCCGCCATCGGCCTGGGAGGGCGAGACCGTCGCCCGCTTCGCATTCCTGCACCCGCACACGTCAATGGACCTGGTCCGGGAGATCCTCGACCGGATGGCGTGACACGCTGTCGGCCATGCAATTCGGGCGCACGTACGAGGAATTCGAGGTCGGCGCGGTCTACAAGCACTGGCCGGGCAAGACGGTGACCGAGTCCGACGACCACCTCTTCTGCCTCATCACGATGAACCACCATCCGCTCCACCTCGATGCGCACTACGCCGAGGAGTCGACCCAGTTCGGGCGGAACGTGGTCGTCGGCAACCTGATCTACTCGCTGCTGCTCGGCATGTCGGTGCCGGACGTGTCGGGCAAGGCGATCGCCAACCTCGAGATCGAGAGCCTGCGCCACGTGGCGCCCACCTTCCACGGTGACACGATCTACGGCGAGACGACCGTGCTCGACAAGCGTGAGTCCGAGAG
>DATHII010000173.1:0-2492 GCA_035316885.1 Jiangellaceae bacterium
GGCGGTTGATCGGCACGGTTGCCCTCCAAGCGGTGATCGCGGCTTGCCGATGGCGCCGCCACGGGTTGGACCTTACCGCTTGGCTCACAAGCGAAGCGACGCAGGACCCCGGCAAAGTCGAGATTTGTCCAGTTCGTACCACGGACGCGCTGGCCCCGGTCTCAGGTAGCAGGCAGCTCGCGTGTGGCGTCGCGAGGGCGCGGCAGGAGACCAACTCGGACATTTCGCTACTTTGCCGGAGCCCTGGGCTCGGCTGCTGAGACGCTCGCGTCCACAGATAGGCGGTGGTGGTCGTCAGCCGTGGCTGGCGTCACGGGAGGACGACGAGCTTGCCCGTCGCCCGTCCGTGCTCCATGTCGGCATGCGCTTGGGCGATCTCGTCGAGCGCGTACGTGCGGTCGATCGGGACGGTGAGGCGGCCTGCCGCGACCGCGTCGAGGTAGGCCTGGAGTACGTCGGTGGGCAGGTCGGCGGCGTCGCCGCCGTACGCGGTGAGCCGGACGCCCGTGGGGATGTACTCGATCGGGTAGAAGTCCGCGACGGTCCACTGATTGCTCAGCATGCCGGTGAAGCACACGACGCCGTGGACGGCGGTGGCGCGAAGGGTGTCGGGGAGCGTGTTGGTGCCGACGAGCTCGATCGCGGCCTCGACGCCGTCCGGGACGATCGCTCGCGCCTGCGCAGCGACGTCGCCGTCGTCGAGGAGGACGTGGTCGACGCCGATCGCCTTCAGCGCCGCCACGCGGTCGGGTTGGCGCGTGGTGGAAAGGACTGTGAGGCCGCGGTCCTTGGCCAGGATCGCGGTGGCCATCCCGACCGACGAGGTGCCGCCGCGGATCAGCAGCGTCTGCCCGGGCTGCGCGTCGAGGCCGACGGTCAGCGAGCCGTGGGCGGTCTGGACCATCTCGGGAATCGCGCCCAGCGTCGCCCAGTCGAGCTCGGAGCGAAACGGGATCACCTGGGTGGCGGGCACACTGGTGAACTCGGCATAGCCGCCGTCAAAGGTCCGGCCCATGCCACCCATCATCGCGGCGACTTGCTGGCCTTCCTCGAACTCGCCTCCGGGTGCAGCGGCGACGACGCCGGTGGCCTCGATGCCGAGCACGCGCGGGAAGGTGATGCCCTGCGCGAGGCCCAGCCGCGTGTGCAGCTCGGAGCGATTGATCCCAAACGCCTTGACCCGGATGAGCACCCAGCCCGGGCGCGGCTCCGGGACCGGCAGCTCGCGGATCCGAAGTGCCTCGGGCGGGCCCGGGGCGTCCAGCACGACGGCACGCATGGTCGCGGTCATGTCCCTTCTCCTTGGTCATCGAGAACAGCTGGTTGTCGAGCGACATGACCCCGTTTGAGGCCACTCGGCGCAAGATCCATTGCCCGCGACGATCGTCCTCAGCATCGACCGGGATCGACGCCGCATCCACCGTGATCGGCAGCAGACCGAACCGCTCGGCTGGTGTGGCCATCTCCAGACAAGACGGGCAGGACAACCCCAAGGGTCGTCCTGGAACGGGCCGAATGGGATCCGCCTGGCCCCTGGTCACCCACATGCCCTCCGGTCTGACCGACCTGACCAAGGCGATCTACACGACCATCGAGGAGCAGAAGATCAATGACACTCGGCTCGGCACAGTGGGCTACGCCTTCACGCGTTCCCCTGATGCCGCGGACCTCTCGATGGCGGCGATGACCTCGTGGCGCCCGACGGCGTCGGCGAAGTCCGGCACGGTGTGAGTCCCGTTGTCGATGTCTGCCGCGAACGCGGCGTAGGCACGCCCGACGTTGTAGGCGGGCGCACCTTCCAGGCTGGTGAGCGCGGGCCATTTCTGTGTCAATGCCGCCGGGGCAGCAAGCTCGGCGGGCTCGTTCCGCCCGTGTGCTCCCGCCACGGTCAAGGGAAAGATCTGCGGCTGTGCGGCGTCGGCGGTGATCCGGAGCGTTCCGTCGGTTCCGTTGATTTCCCACAGGAACCCGGTACCGCCGGCCACCGCCTCACGGACGTGGATGCTGGCGGTCGCCCCGGACTTGAGGGTGCCGATCACCGCGATTTGGTCGGCCGCCGTTTTCACGATCTGCTCCCCGGTCTCTTTGATGGTGATGAGCGGCCTGCGAAGATCCAACACGGCCGACAGGTCGGCGAACTCGCCCAGTACGTGGTTGAGGATGTCCAGGCTGTGGCCGACGGCGATCGTGAGCACGTTGGCCCCGTTTGTCTTGTCGAGCATGTAGGCGTTGGGCTGGACTACGACGTCGCCCGGGACCGACAGCCCGACCATGGTCGTTGACAGGACCTCGCCGACGTATCCGTCACGCAGCAGCTCTTGGACGAACGCGATCGCCGGGGCCTGGCGGGCCTGCAACCCGACGACCGTGTGTGCCCGCTGCTGGGCGGCGAGGGCGGCCATGGCTTTCGCGTCGTCGAGGTCGCGGCCAAGTGGCCACTCGCAGTAGACGGCTTTGCCGGCGGCAAGTGCGGCGGAGACGAGCTGGCGATG
>DATHII010000174.1:0-3020 GCA_035316885.1 Jiangellaceae bacterium
ACCGCCCGGGCCGCCCCGGCCCGCCGACCGCGCAGCCGCCCACCCGGCGACCCGCCACCACGGCGCTGCCCGCCGATCGTGGCCAGCCGGCGCACCGCCACCCCATGGGTGTCCACGACTTCGAACATGCGTTCGAGTCTAGTCGGGCCGACCGACACTGATGGGAACGTGCTCGGACGAGCCTCGTGCGAATCATGGAGATCGTCGGGTGGACCTTGAGCCGAGTCCGGACCCTAGGGTGATCGAATGCGGCGTCAGTGGAAGGACGGATACGAGGTCAGCGACGACCCCTCCAGGCTCGACATCGACACGATCCACGGCTTCCTACGCACCGCGTATTGGAGTCCCGGCGTCTCACGCGAAACCGTCGAACGCGCAGCAGCGGGATCCCTGCCGATGGGACTCTATGCTCCGGACGGCGCACAGGCCGGGTACGCCCGTGCCGTCACCGATCGGGCGACGTTCGGCTACCTGGCCGACGTCTTCGTCCTCCCGGAACACCGAGGCCGTGGACTGTCGCGCTTCCTCGTCCAGGCCCTGCTCGACCACCCGGACCTCGCGAGACTCCGCCGGTGGATGCTCGCCACCGCGGACGCGCACGGCGTCTACGAGGCGCTCGGGTTCACAGCGCTCGACGACCCGGACAGGTGGATGTTCCGAGGGCCACGCCCGTAGGCGTCAGCCGGCAGACGGACCGGAGCCGTGATAGTCGCGGTCGACGTAGACTACCGGGCGGGCGCCGATCAGGTCGTCGGCCACGGCGACCACCCGTCCGATCGCGACGGTGTGGTCGCCCGCGTCGACGAGGTCGTATGGCACGCACTCGACCGCAGCGATCCCCTCGGTGAACACCAGGGCGTCGACATGCGTCGAGCGCCGGCTGGGCCAGTCGGAGAAGTCGTCGCGGTCGCCGGGGTGGCGGTGCCGTGCCGCGTAGCGTGCGAGGCGGGTCTGATCGTCGGCGAGCACGGTTAGCACCCAACCGTCGGCGACGAGCAGGGCGTCGTGGACGAAGCCGCCACGGCGCACGCAGACCAGCACCAACGGCGGTTCCAGGGAGACCGACGAGACCGCGGTCACCGTGATGCCGCAGTCGCGTCCGATCGGATCGGTCATCGTCAGCACGCCGACGCCGCCGGCCAGCCGGGCCATGGCGTCACGGAACTCGTCGACGGGAGCCGACGGAGGCCGCTCGGCGGCAACGGTCGACGTCGGCTCGTCCCACGGCGTGGGGACAGGAAGCGCGGTCATCGTGTCAGTCCAGCGTGGCATGCCCACGGTTGATTCCCGTCGGCGACCCGCCACACCTGGTCTCAGCCGTGGGCTGTCGAGGCCAGCATGGCCTCGCGCGCCTGGTTGACCGCCGTGAGCAGCGCTCCGCGCAGGACCGGCGCGTCGTGCACACCAGTCGGGACGAGCTGAGGCTTGAACTGAACGATCCGGCCCATCGAGCGGGTCACGAGGTCGCACAGCGGACCATCGCCCGCGTCGCCCACCTCGCCGGCCAACACCACCAGGGCCGGGTCGACGACCGCGCAGACAGCCGCGACACCGATGGCCAACCGGTCGGCCAACTCATCCAGGAACGCCTGCGCCGGGGAGCCGGCCGCCAGCGCTGCCCGCACAGCCTCGGCCGCGCCGTCGGCGACGACACCGTGCTCGGCAGCCAGGGCGGACACCGCCTCGGCGCCCACCAGGCGCTGAAAGGCCCTCTTGTCCGGATGCGAACCGCTCGCAGGCAGTGGAACGCCCGGGACCGGAAGGTAGCCGATCTCGCCGGCCGCCCCGGTCGCCCCGCGGTGCAGGCGGCCGCCGAGCACGACGGCCAGGCCGACGCCGCGACCGACCCACAGCAGGACCAGGTCGTCGACGTCGCGGGCGGCGCCGTACTCGCGCTCTGCGATAGCGGCCAGGTTGACATCGTTCTCGATTGTCACGTCGCAGCCGAGGTCGCCGCGCAGGGCGTCGCGCAGGCCCTTGTGCCAGCGGGGCAGGTCGAAGACGAAGCCGACGTCGCCCGTGACGGGATCGACTACGCCCGGCGTGCCGAGGACGACATCGGCAACGTCGGTGACGGAGACGCCTGCCTGGGCCGTGACCGCGTGAACTGTGTCGCTGACCAGCCGGACCGGGTCGTCGACGTCGTGGACTGGTCGCGAAACCCGCCCCCTCACCGCCCCCGTGACGTCGGCGACGGCGGCAACAACCTCGTGCGGCGCCATGTCGATGCCGACGCCGTGGGAGCAGCCGGGCCGGACGGCGTAGAGCTCGGCACTGGGGCCACGCCCGGCCGAGCGGGTGCCGATGACCTCGACCAGTCCGCGCTCCTGCAGCCGCGACACCAGCTGAGATGCCGTCACCTTCGACAGCCCGGTGAGCTCGCCGAGTCGGGCCCGGGTCAGCGGGCCCTCACTGAGAAGCAACTCGAGGGCGCTGCGGTCGTTGATCGCGCGAAGCAGGCTCGGGGTTCCAGGTCGCCGCGACATCCAGATCCGCCCTCGGTATCGGAAACAGTCTTTTCAGATAGGAAACTTACCAGTAAAAGACTGCCGCCGGAAGTAGCGCGGATGTCCGGCGCGCCGAGTCGGAATGATGGAGACGTCGGGTCAGCCGACGGCGACTACGTCGCGGTCCGGGCGGCGGGGAGCCCGTAGCTGGGTGAGCGCGCCGACGGCCGCGGCTTCGACGCGCGACATCTCCTCGCTGACCTCGCGGAGCACTTCGGACATGGGCAGATCAAGCGCCTGGCAAATCGCCGCGAGTAGCTCGGAGGACGCTTCCTTGCGTCCGCGCTCGACCTCGGACAGGTATCCCAAGCTCACCCGGGCGGCGGCCGACACCTCACGCAGGGTGCGGCCCTGGTCGACCCGACGGCGGCGCAAAACATCGCCGATCAGACGTCTGACGAGAACCACAGGCCACTCCCCTCCTCGCGACGTATGCCGTCACCGACACATTCACCGTACCTCCGGCCGGCGACAGCACCGGCGTGCGGGGCACGTGACCGCTCAACGTGTCGG
>DATHII010000175.1:0-11910 GCA_035316885.1 Jiangellaceae bacterium
AGGTTGTCGATGACGGCATCCACGCCGGTTCACCTCCTCGGCCGCCTGTACTGAGGTGGGCCGCCACGCGGACGGCCCACCTCAGTCGTGCTCCGTCAGTACCGGTCGACCATTGGCGGTTCGGGGGTCTCGAGCACGGCGCCGGCTGTGGCTTCCCAGGCCTCGGCCCAGCGGCCGTCCTCGAAGGACTCCTCGAGGACGTCGTTGATGAAGCCGCGGAAGTCGTCGTCGCCCTTCGTCAGGCCGATGCCGTACGGCTCCTCGCTGAACGGCTCGCCGACCAGCTTGAACTCGTCGGGGTTCTGGTCGATGAATCCGGAGAGGATGACGTTGTCGGTGGTCACGGCGTCGACCTGGCCGTTGCGCAGCGGCTCTAGGCACTCGGAGTAAGCACCTGCCGGGACCAGCGTCGCCTCGGGGTACTCCGTCCGGATGCGCTCGGCGGGGGTGGAGCCCTCGGCGGAGCACACGGTCTTGCCGGCAAGGTCGTCAGGCCCGTTGATGTCGGTGTTGCTCTCCAGAACCATGATCATCTGGCCGGCCTGGTAGTACGGCCCGGCGAAGTCGACCACCTGCTTGCGTTCGTCGTTGATGGTGTAGGTGGCGGCCACGATGTCGACCTGGCCGTCCTCGATGAACGGCTCGCGGTTGGCCGAGATCGTCTCGACCCACTCGATGCCGTCCTCGTCGATGCCGAGCTCGCTGGCGATGATCTTGGCGATCTCGACGTCGAACCCGACCGGGACGCCGTCGGGCCCGACCAGGCCGAACAGCGGCTGGTCGAACTTGGTGCCGACGGTGATCGCGCCGGCGTCGGATAGCTCTGCCATGGTCGTGCCCTGGGCGAAGGAGGGTTCCGCCTCCTCCGGGGCCGTCGTGGTGTCGTCGTCACCGTCACCGCACGCTGCAAGGACGAGCGCGGCCGCAGCCGTGCACGCCATCAGGGCGAAGCGTCGTGTGCGCATTGTCGGATCCTCTCCTCTGTCGAACGGGTGTTAGTGCGGCAGGATCTTGCTGAGGAAATCTTGCGCTCGGGCGCTCTTCGCGTCCGTGAAGAACTCGTCCGGGACGGCCTGTTCGACGATCTCGCCTTCGTCCATGAACACGACCCGGTTGGCGGCCTTACGGGCGAATCCCATCTCGTGGGTCACCACGATCATTGTCATACCCTCCCTGGCCAGGGCGGTCATGACGTCGAGCACCTCGTTGATCATCTCGGGGTCGAGCGCGGACGTGGGCTCGTCGAAGAGCATGACCTTGGGCTGCATGGCCAGCGCCCGCGCGATCGCGACACGCTGCTGCTGGCCGCCGGACAGTTGTGCGGGCAGCTTGGGCGCCTGGTTGGCGACACCTACCCGCTCGAGCAGGGTCATGGCCTCTTGCTCGGCCTGGGACCTCGACACCCCCTTGACCCGGGTGGGGCCGAGCGTGACGTTCTGGATCACGGTTTTGTGGGCGAACAGGTTGAACGACTGGAAGACCATGCCGACGTCGGCGCGCAGTCGCGCCAGCGCCTTGCCCTCCTCGGGCAGTGGCTGGCCGTCGAGTGAGATCGTGCCGGAGTCGATCGGCTCCAGCCGGTTGATCGCGCGGCACAACGTGGACTTGCCAGAACCAGACGGGCCGATGACCACGACCACCTCACCTGTGTCGACGGTGAGGTCGATGTCGCGGAGCACGTGCAGTGTGCCGAAGTACTTGTTGACCTTGTCGAGGACGACCAGCGGCATGCTGCCGGAGCCGTTCGCGGCTCCGTTGCTCTCGGTCATGCGAGGAAACCTATCCACGGTCGAGACCGTTCCGCACCGACATCCGGTCACGGTCCGGACACGACTGGGCGCGTACCCTGAGCGCGACATGAGCGCACGCACGTACGAGGTCCGCACCCACGGGTGCCAAATGAACGTCCACGACTCGGAGCGGCTGGCCGGGCTGCTCGAGCACGCGGGCTACGTCGCTGTGCCACATGACGGCCAGGCCGATGTCGTCGTGTTCAACACCTGCGCCGTCCGCGAGAACGCCGACAACAAGCTCTACGGGAACCTCGGACGCCTCGCGCCGGTCAAGCAGGAGACGCCGGGCATGCAGATCGCCGTCGGCGGCTGCCTCGCGCAGAAGGACCGCGAGGCGATAGTGCGGCGTGCGCCCTGGGTCGACGTCGTGTTCGGCACGCACAACATCGGATCGCTGCCGGTGCTGCTCGAGCGGGCCAGGGTCGAGTACGAGGCACAGGTCGAGATCGTCGAGGCCCTGGAGGTCTTCCCATCCACGTTGCCCGCGAAGCGTGAGAGCGCGTACGCGGCCTGGGTGGCGATCAGCGTCGGATGCAACAACACGTGCACGTTCTGCATCGTCCCGGCGCTGCGCGGACGCGAGCGCGACCGACGCCCCGGTGACGTCCTCGCCGAGGTTCACGCGCTGGTCGGCGAAGGCGTCGTCGAGATCACCTTGCTGGGGCAGAACGTCAACGCGTATGGCGTCGAGTTCGGCGATCGGCTCGCCTTCGGCAAGCTGCTTCGAACGGTCGGGGCGGTGGACGGCCTCGAGCGGGTGCGCTTCACCAGTCCCCACCCGCGCGACTTCACCGACGACGTCATCGCGGCGATGGCCGAGACGCCGGCGGTTATGCCGTCCCTGCACATGCCCCTGCAGTCGGGCTCGGATCGCGTACTGCGCGCGATGCGCCGCTCGTATCGCCGCGACCGCTACCTCGGCATCGTCGAGAAGGTTCGGGCGGCCATGCCCGACGCCGCGATCACGACCGACATCATCGTGGGCTTCCCTGGCGAGACCGACGACGATTTCGGTGAGACGCTCGAGGTCGTGCGCAAGGCGCGGTTCTCCTCGGCCTTCACGTTCCAGTACTCGAAGCGGCCCGGCACGCCCGCCGCCTCGATGGACGGGCAGGTGCCCAAGCCGGTCGTCCAGGAACGCTACGAGCGCCTGGTGGAGGTGGTCGAGGACGTCGCCTGGGCCGAGAACCGTGCGTTCGTCGGCGCCGAGGTCGAGATCCTGGTGGCCGAAGGCGAGGGTCGCAAGGATGAGCACACCCACCGGATGTCCGGGCGCGCACGCGACAACCGGCTGGTCCACTTCTCGGTCCCTGGTGACGCCGAGCCGCCGCGGCCGGGCGACTTCGTGACGGCCCGGGTCACCTATGCCGCCCCCCATCACCTGGTGGCCGACTCCGCGCTGGACGGGGGGCCTTACGCGGTCCGTCGCACGAGGGCGGACGACGTGTACGAGAGCACGACACCATCCCCGGCCGGGAGGGAGCGGGTGATGCTCGGCATGCCGACGCTCGGGGATCCCGCCCACGCCGCCGAGCCGACGCCGGTATGCAGGACCGCCTGACGCGGTCAGTTGCTCAGGCGCTCGCGAACCGCATCGCGCATGCGCACCCGGGCCCGGTCGGCGGCGGCGAGCGTTGCGATGGCGGCGGTCGACCCGACCATGAGCGCCGCAACCTGCCTGGCCTGCTCAGGCACGCGGTCGAAATGCCACCATCCCCGCAATGCGGCTGCGATCAACAGCCCGGTGACCGCGGCAGAGATGAGGATGCCCTTCCGCCGTGGGCGGGGCACCTCGGGCTCGGGTTGGCTCTGCCACATCGCGGCTCCGCCCATGGCGGTGAGGGCAAGTCCGAGCACCCCGCCGAGCCCGCCGAGGTCGAGCATCGCCGCAACCAGCCCGGCGGTCATGAGCAGGCGGGCAACGAGCGTAGCTGCGCCCTCGTGACGCAGGGCGGGAAGCCAGGCGATGCTGAGCCCGGTGCCGGCCAGTCCCACGGCGGCGGCACTGGCGACCCGCACCGCGTCGCCCGAGTCGATCACGTATGACATTCGACCACATGATCATGAGATAGCCTCCGGGCGTGCTGGTGTCCGCTGCGGTGTGCCCGCACCCGCCGCTGCTCGTCCCCGACCTGGCCGAGGAGAACGCGGAGGAGCTCGAGGACCTGCGAGTCGCGTGCCTCGGGGCCATCGACGCTGTGCGGGCGACCGAGCCCCAGCTCCTGCTCGTCGTCGGCACCGGTGCGGCGACGCGGCGTCACCGCTCCGGCGCCAGGGGGTCGTTCGCGTCGTTCGGCCTCGACCTCGGCGTTGCCCTGCCCGGTGGCGACGCGCCGGTCGACCTGCGCAGCGGTGACGACGACCTGCCACTCGCGCTCGCCGTGGGGGCGTGGCTGCTCGAGAAGTCGGGTTGGACCGGCCAGGTTCGCGGTCTGGAGGTCGACGTCGCGGCGCCCACGGAGGAATGCCGCCGCCTCGGCGCGTCGGCGGCACAGGAGGCCGACCGCGTGGGCCTGCTGGTCATGGGCGACGGATCGGCGCGCAGGTCGACCGAGGCGCCCGGGTACTTCGATCCGCGCGCCGAGCCGTTCGACGCGTCGGTCGTCGAGGCGCTGCGTGCGGGCGATCCGACCGGGTTGCTGACACTCGACCCGGCACTCGCTACGGAACTGCAGGCCGCCGGGCGAGCGGCATGGCAGGTCTTGGCCGGGGCGTCGGGAGAGGTGCTGTTCGACGCCGAGGTGGTTTACGACGCGGCCCCCTACGGGGTGGGCTACGTCGTGGCCGTCTGGGAGCGGCACGGCTGACTCGCGTGTAAGAGGCCCGTAAGGGCACCCGGATGGGTCAGTCGTCGGGCATCAGCCGTCGAGGGTGTCGCGAGCCTTGTCGGCGGCGGCGGAGGGCGGCCGCGTCCGTGCCTTTGTCGATGTGCTCGGAGACTCGCCGCCGGTCCTCTCGTCGGGTCGTGATGATGGCTCTTACGTAGTACCGCCGGACCGGTTGGCCTGCAACCCGTTCGATCGCGGCGCCGCGGCTGCCGTCGCCCGCCTGCTGCGACACTGAGCCGGTGCCGAGGCTCCCGCCCGTCGTCGCCGTCGTCGGTCCGACGGCGGCCGGCAAGAGCGATCTCGCGGTGGAGCTTGCGCGACGACTGGACGGTGAGGTCGTCAATGCCGACGCGATGCAGGTCTACCGCGGCATGGACATCGGCACGGCGAAGCTGACGACGGCGGAGCGCCGCGGTGTTGCGCATCACCTGCTCGACGTCCTCGACGTCACCGATACGGCGACCGTGGCCGAGTTCCAGCAGTTGGCCAGAGCCGCGGTCGACGAATGCCGCGCCCGCGGCGTCGTGCCCGTACTGGTCGGCGGCAGCGCTCTGTACGTGCGCGCCGTGCTGGACCGGTTCGAGTTCCCCGGTACGGATCCGGCCCTGCGCGAGCGCTTGGAGGGCGAGCTCGCCACGGTGGGCGCCCCGGCCATGCACGCGCGGTTGTCCATGGTGGACCCTGCGGCGGCTGCGTCGATCCTGCCGACGAACGGCCGCCGCGTGGTCCGTGCGCTCGAGGTCGTGGAGCTGACCGGGGGACCGTTCTCCGCGACGCTGCCCGGCCGGGAGTACGCATACGACGACGTGGTCCAGATCGGTCTCGACGTGCCACGCGACCTGCTCGACCGGCGGATCGAAGCACGTGTCGAACGCATGTGGACGGCCGGGTTCGTCGACGAGGTCCGGCGACTCGAAGCCGGGCTTCGCCGCGGGCGGACGGCAGCCCGGGCGCTCGGTTACGCCCAGGTGCTGGCGTTCCTCGCCGGCGAGTCGAGCGAGCAGGGGGCGCGGGAACGGACTGTGCGGGCGACCCGGCGCTTCGCCCGCCGCCAGGACTCGTGGTTCCGCAAGGACACACGGATCGACTGGCTGCCGCACGATGCCCCTGACCTCGTCGAACTCGCGCTGGCGCGATGCCGGTGACCGGCGCCTTACGATCGTCGTCCGTGGAGCGGAGCTTTCCCTTCGTCAAGGGGCACGGCACGGAGAACGACTTCGTGCTGCTGCCCGATCTCGATGGCACGGTGCACCCCGACCTCGACCCGGGAACCGTCCGGCGGTTGACCAACCGGCACGCGGGCCTGGGCGCCGACGGGGTCATCCGGGTCGTGCGCAGCGCCGACCTCGCCGACGGCCGGGGGATCGCCGCCGATGCCGAGTGGTTCATGGACTACCGCAACGCCGACGGTTCGGTCGCGGAGATGTGCGGCAACGGCGTGCGGGTGATCGCCCGCTACCTGTGGGAGTCGGGACTGGCCGAGGGCAGCGTGCTCCCGGTGGGCACCCGTGCTGGTGTCCGCACCGTGCACGCCGGGACGGACGGGTCGATCACCACCGAGATGGGTACGCCGCGTCCGTTGACCACCGGCGATCGCGTCTTAGCGACGTCGGCCGGTCGGACGTGGCCGGCTGAGGCGGTGTGGGTGCCCAATCCGCACGCGGTCGCCTTCGTCGACGACCTCGAGGACCCCGGCCGGCTCGTCCAGGCGCCGCAGCTGCAACCCGAGCAGGTCTTCCCCCGGTCCGCCAACGTCGAGTTCGTCGTCGGTCGCGGCGACGGGCACATCGCCATGCGGGTGTGGGAACGCGGTGTCGGCGAGACCCGCTCGTGTGGCACCGGCGTGTGTGCAGCCGCCTGGGTCGCGATGCGTCGTGACGGCGCCGCCCCGGGCACGTCCTACATCGTCGATGTGCCGGGCGGCCGGCTGGTCGTCACCGAGCGCGAGGACGGCGAACTGCTACTGACCGGCCCGGCCGTGCTCGGACTGTCGGGCCGGGTCACTCTGCGCGAACTGTGACGTACGTCACAGCATCCTGTGGCTGCTCGGGGACGTCTCCTCCCATAGAAGGACGTCGAAGAGCCGACGATCGGCCGAGGTGGGTTGTCGGTGCCCCGACCTAAAGTTTGGGTGACGGTGTCCGGCCGAGTTCGACCTGAGCAGAGGCGGTGGCATGAGCGACTCCCAGCACGAACGCCGCGAGGCCGTGCTCGCCGCGGCCGAGCTGCGCTCCCGGCGACGGGCCCGCGGGCGCGCTGCCCGCCGGGCGGCCACGCTCCGCGCCGCCGCCGCGCTGCAGTTCGCCGCTGCCACCGCGCCGCGACGGCCGAGCGCCCGCTGAGCCGCGGCCAGCCGGCTGAAAGCCAGATGCCATCGTGCTCCATCCCGTGCAACCCTGGTGTGCGGAATGCGCACCGGCCGTGCGCGCGTTGAGAGCAGGAGTATGACGACTTCCCGACGATGGGCGGACGATCCGTCCACATTCCCTGATAACGGCTCAAGCCTGCCCGGCCAGAAGGCCCGCCAGGCGGTCGACGCTGCCCTGCAGCCGCTGGCCGACGCTCCGGTAGACGACGAACTCGTGGCCGACGACCCGACGACCGGCGAGTTCGACCTCGAGGACAGGATCTCGCTGCGACGCGTCATCGGCTTGTCCACCGAGCTCGAGGACGTCAGCGAGGTCGAGTACCGGCAGCTCCGGCTCGAGCGTGTCGTCCTGGTCGGAGTCTGGACCGAGGGCGGTGTCGACGACGCCGAGAACTCCCTCGTGGAGCTGGCGGCGCTGGCCGAGACGGCCGGCTCGCAGGTGCTCGAGGGCCTGGTCCAGCGTCGCTCCCGACCCGACGCGGCGACCTTCATCGGCTCCGGCAAGGTGGGAGAGCTGCGCGACGTCGTCCTCTCGACCGGCGCCGACACCGTCATCTGCGACGGTGAGCTCTCGGCCGCGCAGCTGCGCAACCTGGAGGACAAGGTCAAGGTCAAGGTGGTCGACCGCACCGCGCTGATCCTCGACATCTTCGCCCAGCACGCCAAGAGCCGCGAGGGCAAGACTCAGGTCGAGCTCGCGCAGCTCGACTACCTCTCCCAGCGTCTGCGCGGGTGGGGCGAAAACCTGTCCCGCCAGGCCGGCGGCCGGGCCGGTGGCGCCACCGGTGGAGTCGGCACCCGCGGCCCCGGCGAGACCAAGCTCGAGACCGACCGGCGGCGCATCCGTACCCGGATGGCCAAGCTGCGCCGCGAGCTGGGATCCATGCGGACGGCGCGCGACACCAAGCGGGCCGAGCGTCGGCGTCGCGCCGTGCCGGCCGTCGCCATCGCCGGTTACACCAACGCGGGCAAGTCCTCGTTGCTCAACCGGCTCACCGGGGCAGGCGTCCTGGTCGAGGACGCGCTGTTCGCCACTCTCGACCCGACCGTGCGCCGGTCCGAGACCGCCGACGGCCGCGTCTACACGCTGGCCGACACGGTTGGCTTCGTCCGGAGCCTGCCCCACCAGCTCGTGGAGGCGTTCCGGTCGACGTTGGAAGAGGTGGCCGACGCCGACCTGATCCTCCACGTGGTCGACGGCTCGCACGCCGATCCGGAGGGTCAGCTGCGCGCGGTCCGCGAGGTGCTGGCCGAGATCGGCGCACACGAGGTGCCGGAGGTCGTGGTCGTCAACAAGACCGATGCTTCGGACCCGCTGGTGGTCTCCCGGCTGTTGCGTGTCGAGCGCGGCGCAGTGGCGGTCTCGGCGCGCACTGGTGACGGGCTCGACGAGCTGCGCGCAGTCATCGAGGGCAGGTTGCCCCGCCCGCCGGTCGAGCTCGAGGCACTGGTGCCCTACGACCGGGGCGAACTGGTTTCACGGATGCACCGCACCGGTGAGGTGCTCTCGGTGGCGCACGAGGAGGGTGGGACCCGGGTCCGGGCCCGCGTCTCCGAGGGTCTCGCCGCCGCCCTCGAGCCATACGCCACCTGAGCCACCGCCGCTCGTGACCGCGCGCTCGACAGCGCCGGGGCCGGGTGGCTGACAGACTGCCCGGCGTGCTGCATCTGCGGTTGATATCACCCGGCGAGCGCACGGACGCGGTGTTCTCGCTGCTCGCGACCACCCCAGGTGTGACGAACGTGATCGTGCTGCCCGCCGCTGCCCGCGTGCCTGCCGGCGACGTCGTGCTCTGCGACGTCGCCCGTGAGGCCGCCGACGAGCTGGTCGCCGCCCTGTGCGAGCTCGGACTCGACGAGGAGGGCTCGATCGCCATCGAGGACGTCGACACCGCGTTGTCGCGGGTCGCGCGGCAGGCGGAGCGCGACGCGCCCGGCGAAGGTGTCGACGCCGTCGTATGGCAACAGGTCGAGGAACGGACGAGCGACGAATCGGCGCTGTCGGTAACGTTCCTCGCGTTCCTGTCGATCGCCACCATGATCGCCGGTATCGGCGTCCTGCTCGACCAGCCGATCCTCATCGTCGGCGCGATGGTCGTCGGGCCGGAGTTCGGTCCGATCGCCGGCCTGTGCGTCGCCCTCGCTTTGCGCGAACGCGCCCTGGCCGCGCGGTCGTTGCGCGCGCTGGTGATCGGGTTCCCGTTTGCGATCGGTGTCGCGGTCCTCGCCACGCTGGTCGCCCGGGCCGTCGGTCTCGTCGACCCGGGCATGCTCGACAGCGCCCACCCGCTGACAAGCTTCATCTCCCGACCCGACGCCTTCTCCTTCATCGTCTCGTTCCTCGCCGGCATCGCCGGCATCCTCTCCCTCACCTCGGCGAAGTCCGGCGCGTTGATCGGCGTGCTGATCTCGGTCACGACGGTGCCGGCGGCGGGCAACACGGCGGTGGCCTTGGCGCTCGGGGACCCGGCGACGGCGGGCGGCTCGTTGCTCCAGCTCGCAGTCAACGTGTCCGGCATGGTCCTCGCCGGCACCCTCACGCTCCTGGTCCAGCGCCGGCGATGGCGACGCTCGCGCGTGTCCACGCCGACGCCCTGACGCATCGCCCGGCGCCCCCGATGTCAGTTGATCACGGCGCGCTGGCCGGTGCCGTGGGCTCGCGGCGGCCGCCCAGGTGCTGGGCCAGGAAGCGCTCGGCGGCGGCGTAGAAACGCTCGCGGTTCTCCGGGCGGGCCAGTCCGTGGCCCTCGTCCTCGAAGAGCAGGTACTCGTGGTCGATGCCCTTCTTGACCATGGCCTCCACGATCTGCTCCGCCTCCACGACGGTCACGCGGGGGTCGTTCTTCCCCTGCGCGACCAGGATCGGGATCGCGATGTCGTCGACCCGCGACAGCGGCGAGCGCTCCCAGAGCAGGTCGCGTTCGGTCTCGGGGTTGCCGACCTTCGTATGGAAGATCGCTATCTGCGGCTTCCAGTACTCGGGCACGGACGCGATCAGCGTCATGAGGTTGGACGGTCCGACCATGTCGACGGCGCAGCGGAAGGCTTCAGGCGTGAACGCCGCGCCCACGAGGGCGGCGTAACCGCCGTACGAACCGCCGTAGATGCCGACCCGGTCCCGGTCGACGCTGCCGAGCCCAACCAGATGGTCGACCGCGTCGAGCAGGTCGGTGTGCATGGCCCGGCCCCACTCCTTGTCGCCGGCGTTGCCGAAGGCCTTGCCGTACCCGGTCGAGCCACGGAAGTTGACCTGTATGCAGGCGTAGCCGCGGTTGGCCAGCCACTGGGCTTCGGGGTCGTAGCCCCACGTGTCGCGGTGCCACGGCCCGCCGTGGACGTCGACGACGGCAGGTAATGCGACGCGTTCGACCTGCGGCGGGTACGTGACGTAGCCGTGGATCTCCAGCCCGTCGCGGGCGGTGAACGCGAACGGCTCCATCGCGGCGAGCTCGTACGAATCGAGTGCCGGCTTGTGTGCGAACAGGAAACTCAGCTCGCCGGAGTCGCGGTCGTACACGTGGTAGTGGACCGGGCCGTCGGATGGCGTGTCGCTGACCAGCCAGCTCCGGTCGGTGCGCACGCTGCGCGTGATCTCGACTTCACCGCGCAGCCGTGAGCGCAACGAGTCGATCTCCGCGCCCAGTGCCGGGTCCAGATGCACCCACTCTTCGCGCTCCTCGAGGAACACGACCGACTGGGGCTCGAGGGTGTCCGGATCGGTGAGCACGGCGGCGACGTCGTAGGACGGGTCCTCGGCCAGAACGGACTCGACCCCGGTCGCGAGGTCTACCCGGAGCAGCCGCGATGCGTTGACGCCGGCGCTGGACAACAGGAACAGCGCGGCGCCGTCGCGGCTGAAGCCGTACACCCCCGTGGTGGCGACGTCGTCGGGTCCGATCTCGAGCCAGGGCGCGTCGTCTCCGGTGGCGGGGTCGCGCAAGTAGACGACCGCACCGCCCTCAGGGGTCATTGCGACGCCGCCGCGTACGGCCAGATCGGAGTCGACCAGCCAGCCCGCGTAGCCGGGATTGGTCTCCACCTTGTCGAAGCCGCCGGAGGACAGGTCGAACCGGTAGACGTCGTGCAGAGCCGGGTTGCCGGCGTTCAGCCCGACCAGCATCGTCGAGGGATTCCAGCGGTTGTGGCCGAGGATCATCGCGTGGACGCCTTCGCCGGGTGTGACCAGCCGCGACTCGCGTTCCTTCAGGTCGAGTGCGTACAGCCGCCACTCCTCATCACCGTCGGTGTCTTGCAGGTACACGAGCGTGCGGTCGTCGTGGCAGAAGGCGAACGTGCGTACACCGCGGCCCCGGTCGTGCGTTACGGCCTCGGCTGCACCCGGGTCGTCGGCGGGGCCGACCCAGACGTTGAGCACGCCTTCCTTGGGGGCGATGAAGCCGAGCAGCGTTCCGTCCGGTGACAGCGCAGGGCTGATCCGTTCCGGGTTGCCGAACAGCACGTCGCGGGGGATCAGGGGCACGGGTGGGCCGGTGGTCGTCACAGCTCCGATCTCATCACGAGCGGCGAGGGTCGGTGATGGTCGGCCCCGGTCGGAGCCGTACCCTCGATGCCCGTGCCACGTCGCCGGACGCTGCTCGCCGCGCTCGTCGCCGCGACACTCGCCGCGGCGTCGTGCTCCGGCGGCGACAACGCTGCCTCGCCGTCGCCGGGCCCGACGACCTCCGCGACCTCACAGCCGCTGGGCCCCGAGTTGCCGGACGAGGCCGCGGTACGCGAGGCGTTGTCGGACTACTACGCCGCTGTCAACCGGGCGGTGAGCACCCGCTCGGCGGCGGCCATGGATGCGGCGACGACGCCGGACTGCCCGTGCCGCGACCGGTATGTGCAGGTGATCGACCGACTGAACGAGCAGGACGTGACGACCTCGGGGTTCTTCGTCACCGGTGTCGCCACGGGTGAC
>DATHII010000176.1:0-4439 GCA_035316885.1 Jiangellaceae bacterium
GCGTGGTCGTGGTGGGCGCGGCCGAGGACGGCACCGTCGACCTGGACGACCTCCGCGCCAAGCTGGCCGCGCACAGCGACCGACTGGCCGCGATCATGGTCACCTACCCGTCCACGCACGGCGTCTACGAAGAGGGCATCACCGAGATCTGCCGGCTGGTGCACGAGGCCGGCGGGCAGGTCTACGTCGACGGCGCGAACCTCAACGCCCTCGTCGGCTTCGCCAAGCCCGGCGAGTTCGGAGCCGATGTGAGCCACCTCAACCTGCACAAGACCTTCTGCATCCCGCACGGCGGCGGCGGGCCCGGCGTCGGGCCGATCGGGGTGCGGGCCCACCTCGCGCCGTACCTGCCCAACCACCCGATGCTTCCGGAGGCCGGACCCGCCACCGGCGTCGGGCCGGTGTCGGGCGCACCGTTCGGGTCGGCGTCAGTGCTGCCGATCTCGTGGGCGTACGTGCGGATGATGGGACCCGACGGTCTGCACCTCGCGACCCAGGTCGCCGTCCTGTCCGCCAACTACCTCGCGACCCGGCTGCGCGAGCACTTCCCGGTGCTGTACACGGGCCGGAACGGCCTGGTCGCCCACGAGTGCATCGTCGACCTGCGACCGCTGACCAAGGCGAGCGGTGTGACCGTCGACGACGTGGCCAAGCGACTGATCGACTACGGCTTCCACGCCCCGACGATGTCGTTCCCCGTCGCCGGGACGCTGATGATCGAGCCGACCGAGTCAGAGGACCTGGCCGAACTCGACAGGTTCTGCGACGCGATGATCGCCATCCGGGCCGAGGCTGACCGGGTGGCGGCGGGGGAGTGGCCGGCGGATGACAACCCGCTGCGCAACGCCCCGCACACCGCGGCAACACTGGTGGGCGAGTGGACGCACCCGTACTCGCGGGAGACGGCGGTGTACCCGTCGGCGTCTGCCCGGGTGGACAAGTACTGGCCGCCGGTGCGGCGTGTCGACGGCGCCTACGGCGACCGCCACCTGGTCTGCTCGTGCCCGGCTCCAGAGGCCTTCGAGACGTAAAGTGGAGGTCACGTCATGGCCAAGATCTCGGCGATCGAACTGGTCCCCGGTGTGTACCGCATCCCGACCGCGCTGTGAGACCTGGTCAACTCGTTCGCGTTGCCTCGATCCCGACGGCCGGGTCACACCGGTCGACACGGGAACGAAGGGGGCCCCGAAGAGGATCGGCGCGGCGCTGTCTTGGATCGGCACGGCGCCGTCAGAGGTCAGTCGGATCGTGCTCACTACGCCCATCCGGCGGCACGGAACAACGGCTCGGGTCGCGGGTGGCCGCTCCATCGGTGCCCGGTCAGGGATCAGCTTTCGGGACGCCACCGACCGGTGTGGGCGATCCCGCTAGAAGTCGATCCGCATGACGACCCGCCTCTTCGTAGGCCTGCTGATCTCGGCGAACCCGGCGGCGGCGACGGTCAGGCCTCGCCGAGGTCGGTACAGTGTGCGATCGTCGCATCGTCCGCCGCCACCGCGTGGCGCGCCTCCGCCTGCCGGACACCATGGATGATTTCGGTGGGTCCGCTCGACGCTAGGACGGCCATGACCCCTGGCCAGTCGGCGAGCCGGAACCGATCCACGATGCGGCTGGCTCCATTGCTGAGCAGGACGGCACCGGTCAGCTCGGAGATCGGACAGCTTCCGGTGATCGCCTCGTCTGCCGCCCGCGGGTCGTCCTTGGCCACCCAGAAGCCGCCCGGCTGGTTCCGGTTGGCGCGCAACTCTCGGAGGACTCGGTGGTACTCGTCGCTACCCTCGGCGGCGGCCTCGAGCGCGGACCGGTACGACCGGCTGGTGATCATCTCCCGGGGATCGGAGACGACGAGCGGCGCACCGTCTCCTCTGTCGAGCACGAGGACCGAGTCACCGAGCACCAGGTGCTCGATGAGGCCGTCGGACAGGCGCAGGATGGCTACGGTCGCCGACGGACTGATGGGGTCGGCGACGTCGCAGGTGTCCCGGTGATCGTCCGTCACCTGCTCGATTGCCTCGGCGAGCAGCGCCGAAAGGCTGCGGTCCCGCACGAGTGACAAGAGGCTGAGGAGGCTGCCTCCCAGGCGGCTGGCGTACCAGGCCACGCCGTGCCGGCAGATCGATTCGGTTCCGGAGATGCCGGCGCCGTCGATCAGCACCGCTGCCGTCGGTACGGCGCCAGTGAAGTCCTCGTTCGCGTGGCCAGTCCGTGCCGCAGCGCTCGTCATCGCCACCCGCATGTCCTGCCGCCGCCCTCCCGCCGCCTTGATCAGTATCCGGATTTGCCGCTGACGTCCATCCCAACGCCCTGGACGGGGCTCCCCGCACTGCAAGCGCTACCGAACGACGTTGTACGCGAGATGCGTCACGCTATCGGTCTGGCTGAGCCCGGTCTGTTTCAGCTCCATTCGCTCCGGGAGCTGGTCGAACAGCCGACGGCCCCCGCCGAGCAGCACGTTGATCAGGTGGATCCTGATCTCGTCCACAAGCCCCGCGGCGAGGAATTGCTGGTCGATATTCGCGCCCATCAGCCCGATCCGCTTCTCCCCGGCGACCTCCCGGGCCTTCGCGAGGGCACTCTCGATCCCGTCGGTGACGAACGTGAAAACTGGGTCCGAGCTCGCCGGCGGCCGATGGGTGACCACGAAGCACGGCACGTCGCCCAGTGGGCCCTTGCCACCCCACTCCTTGATCGAGTTGTCGTAGGACCGCCGGCCCATGATCACGGCGCCTGTTTCCTCGACCAGGTTGCCGTACACCCGCTCGAACACCGAAGGATCGTCGAACGCCCAGTTGTGGAGCCGCATCCCGTCCTCGCCCAGTCCCTGCTCCGGGTTGTCGTTGGGCGCGGCGATGAAGCCGTCCAACGACATGCTCATGTCGATAACCACGTTGCCCATGTCGCCTCCTCTGTCCTGCAGATCCCAGCTCGTTGCCGGCGCGTTCGGGGCCCCGCCCGGTCTCTTGCCTAGGAGTCGGAGCCACCTCGTGGGCTTCGACCTGCCCGGCCGACACTCACGAACTCATCGCGAATGCGCGATCACGCGCGGCCGTTTTGCGCGTCGTGGTAGTTCCACCAGTTGTACGGGGGAGTCTGCGGGTAGCCCGCCGGCGAGTCCTCCCACTCCTCCTGGCGGCCGAGCGCCGTGATATCCAGGTAACTCCAGGTGCTTCCCATCGCCTCGTCGCCCCGGCTGTCGACGAAGTAGGTGCGGTAGATCCGCTCGCCGTCGCGGATGAACGCGTTGGTCCCATGCCATTCGTCCACGCCGAAGTCTTTGTCAAAGTCGTCGGTGATCGTGTACCACGGGATCAGCTGCCAGCCCATGCGCTCCTTCAGGCCCTGGATTTCGGCCTGGGGGGCGCGCGAAACGAACGCCAGCGTCGTGTCCCGCGCGTTCAGGTGGGCGGGATGCGCGACCTGGTCGGCGAGGAATGAGCAGCCCACGCAGGCTCGTTCCGGGTACGCGCCGCCCCCTTCTGGGTAGGTGGTGACGTCCGGCGCGTAGAAGGCGCGGTAGACGATCAGTTGGCGGCGGCCTTCGAAGAGATCGGCGAGACTCGCCGGCCCGTTCGGGCCCTCGAAGCGGTAATCCTTCTCCACCGCCACCCACGGCATCCGGCGACGCTGAGCCGCCATCGCGTCGCGCGCCCGGGTGAGCTCCTTCTCCTTCACCAGCAGCTCCTGACGTGCGGCCTCCCACTCCGGTGGCAACACGATCGGTGGTGTGTTCATCGGGCGTCCCTCCTTCGGGTACTCGTCGACAGCATCCAATCCTCGGTCAGTGCGGCGCCGTGCCACTCGGCCGGCTCCGACGCGGTGACGACGATCGCGGCGCTGAGATCGCGTCCAACACCGCACACGCCTTACGTCTGCCGGACCACGCGGATCGCGCGGTGGTGGCGTAGTCGCAGCTCGGGTGGCCCAGCCAAGCAGCCCTGAGCACGTCGGTGCCGGCGGTTTCATCGATCGCGAGCGAAACGCCGGCCAGCGCCGCCATCACCACGACCGCGGCGGCCCCGTGGTGCCGCAACTCAAGCAGGTGGTGGCCAGCCTCACGGTGGCGGGCCGGTCGGGAGAGTGACAGTCGGGTGTGGGCCAGCCGTTGAAGCGGATCCTGCCACCGCGGCCGCATCGGCTTCTGTGAGCCTACGCGCCGGTGGCCGAAGGTGGATGTCGAACACAACGACTGCAGGACTCGGCTCCGCACACGGATAAAACGCCCGACTCTGCCGCCGACAGGTAACGGATGCCGAATTGAGCCCCGGTCAGTCGATCTTGCTGATCTGCCGATGGCAGCGCGTCGCGTAGCCAGACTAGTGTCAACAAGGCTTGATGCTGTGGTCCGTGTTCGGGTTGACCTGCCGGGTGACGGCTCAGAACCGTTCGGCGAGGGCGGTTAGTTTGGCGACGTACGCCGGCCAGTCCTGCTGCTCCGGGAG
>DATHII010000177.1:0-28383 GCA_035316885.1 Jiangellaceae bacterium
ACGGAGTCGCCGCGCGCGTCGAGCAGGATCTCGACGGAGTCGGCGAGCCAGTGCGCCCAGCAGCCCTCCGGCGTCACCGGGAAGCTCTGCACGTCGTCGACCACGTGGACGTAGAGGTACAGGTCGTCGTCGTGCCAGTTGACCTTGGCGTAGCTGCCGGCGCCGCAGTCGGTGCCGTCAGGGCTGCAGTTCTGCCCCTCCCAGCGCTTGTTGATGTCGAGCGCCGGACCCGTGTACTCCGCCGCGCTCTCGACGGCATCGAGGGTCGGCGCGGCCGGAGCCGCACTGATGGTCGTGGTCGGCACGACCGTCAGGGACAGCTCCTCGCTCGCCGTGCCCGCGGGGGCGCTGTACGACGTCGTGATCAGCAAGTCGTCACTGGTCCCCCCGGCCGCGGACGGGTCCGTGTGGGTGAGCTGGAACGTGACGGTCTGCTCCGCGCCACCGGCCAACCCCGAGTACGGCTTGGAGGTGGCGTCCACGGCGTACCCGTCGGGAACGTCGAGGGTCACATCGCCGCTCTGCTCCGTGGTCGTCCAGTTGTGGACGACCACCGGAACGCTGATCGTCTCGCCGGCGCCGATGTCCTGCACGGCCTGGGACCGGCCAACCAGGAAGGTGTTTGCGGCCGCCCACTGGTCGAACTCGGCGAAGTTGCCCCAGCGCTGGAACCGCCCCTCGACGGCAGGAATGATCTCCATCTGGTTGTCGGTGTACCCGGTCATGTCGCCGGTCGTCAGGTTGGCGGCGACCTTGTAGCGGTTGTCCGTGGCGTCGTCGGCCGGTGTCACCGTGAACGTGGCCGTCGACTCGGCGCTCGTCGTGATCGGGCCGATGTCCTGGCCCGGAGTGACGGTCCAGCCGGTCGGCACGGTCAGCTCCACCGAGCCCGCCGGGAGCGTGCCGGCACCGGCGCGCGTGTGGACGGTCACGTCGAAGGGCTGGCCCGCGACGTTGAAGAACTCGTCGAAGGTCAGGTAGAGCAGCGAGCCCAGCGGCATGCCACCCGGATCGGGGATCGTCGCGCCGTAGAACAGCGCGTCGTCATTGCCCGCTGCCGGCGAGCTGTTCGGCTGGAACGGGACGAACGACTGCGCGACGCCGAGCCGCGAGCAGCCAGGGTTCACGACGCCCTGTTCCTGCATCCGGCTCTGGGTCGGGTATGCGCGGTTTCCTTCTCTGGCGATCTGCGCCCAGGTCTTGGCTGTGCCAGCCGGCATGCCCTGGACGTTGCCGGGCAGCCACTCGTACGGCGAGTCATAGCCGGTCCATACGCCATGGACGGCGCTGTGATTGCTCGCGCCGGGCGTGAAGCCGATCGTGCAGTTCGGCCCGTTGGTGCCGCCGGATCCCGGGGTGCTGCCGCCCGAGGTCGTCTTCTTGACCAGCCAGGGTTCGAGGGCGTCCGGGCCGGTGAGCTGCTCCGAGAACATGGCCGGGTCGGCCGAAGCCCGGATCGCCTCCCAGATCATCCGGCCCGAGTACTGGTGGTTGCCGTGCCCCGCGCCGAGCGGGCTGAACCCGACCATGACGTCGGGGCGCGTCTCCCGGATGATGCGGACTGTCTGGCCGAGCGTCTGGTCGTGGCCCCAGAAGAACTCGGTCAGCGGCGCGCTGGTGTTGTAGTAGAAGTCGACCCGGTCGACATTGAAGATGTCGACCGTGCCGGAACGGAAGTGGGCGGCGCGGTCCTCGTTCTCACGCCGCAGCCCGAGATCAGGCCCCGACTCGAGGCCGACGGCGTTCCCGCCGCCTTCACCTCTGGTGTGCATGATGACGCCGCAGCGGATGTCGTAGAGCTCGTGCCAGACGCCGCATGGCCCGATGATGCTCGTGTCGTCGTCAGGGTGTGCCCACACCCCCATCAGATTGATCTTGACGGGGTCGTCGCCACTGTCGGCCTGGGCCGGAGCCGATGTCGCTGGCGCTGCCCAGCCCACGATCCCCAGCACTCCGGGCAGCAAGGCCGCCAACACTCTGCGCAAACGTGTCACGGGACGCCTCCTCATATCGTTCGCGTTCTCGCTTTCGGCGGCGAACGAACCGGCCGCACTCCCTCGGAGTGCGCTCGGACGTGTTCGGGAGGGGCAGCGGGGCTCCCACCGCACCTCCCGCCTTCCTATTGCAGGGTTGCCCGCAGGCTCTGCGAGCCTCCCCCGTCAGCCGCGAAGGACACGAGGGCTACGCCACCTGCTGCGAGAGCCAGGCGCCCGGCCGCGTCGACCGGTACGGTCACCGTGGTCCTGCCGCGCCTCAAGTCGACCACAATGTCGCCGACGCTCGCCGTGCCCGTCCACGCGAACACGTGCACCCGTCCGGGACCGGTCGCCTTGAGTTCGAGCGTCACGCCGGCGACGCCGAGCGTGGGCCCCGAGGTGATCCGGATCGTGTCAGCCGCGGGCGGGCCCCCGGCGAGCGGCACGTTGTCCTGCGTCGACTGCAGGATCGACTGCGGGGAGTCGACGCTGAGGGCGGCCGTCAGCGGGATGATCGGATCGGCGGGCGTCGTCGGGCGGCCGGCCGGGGGCGTGTACCCGGGCAGGGACGCGTGGCCCCAGCGGAACGGGTCGCCCTGGACGCCGCCGTAGGTCGACCAGCCGAGGCGCGTCTGGCCGGTGAGGTCCTGCGTGTCGGAGTCGTAGATGAAGATGTTCAGCCCCAGACGCTGGGGGTCGACCGCCATGGGCAGGTCGCCGAGCGCGATCTTGGCCTCGAGCGTGTAGCCCGTGTACGGGGAGCTCACGGTCGACGCGACCTGCATCCCTGGTGCCGTCTCGGGGCCGCCCTGGTGGTTGTCGGCGTCCCGCTCCCAGCAGGGCGGGTTGCCGTGCGCGGCGTCGAGCGTCGTCGGGAAGATGCCCGTCTTGAACGTCGTCGAGGTGTTCTCGGACGTGCCGCCAGGGTCTAGCGCGATCTCGACCGAATCAGTGCGCCAGTGGCGCTTGCAGTCGGCCGGCGGAACGACCGTGCCGAGCACGTCGTCGGTCACGTGGACGAGGACGTAGAGATCGTCCCCGTGCCAGGTCAGCTTGGCGCTCCCGGCGCAGTCGGCCGGGGAGTCGCATGGCGAGCCTTCCCAGAGGCGGCTCAGATCGAGCGCCGGGCCCGTGTACTCGCCCGGGCCCTCGACGCCGTCGAGGGCCGGGGCCGCCGCCTGTGGGATCGTCGTCGCCGGGACCAGCTCGAGCCCGAAGGTTTCGGCGCCCGAGCCTGCGCCGCTCGTCGTGATGAGTTGCACGTCGTAGTCACCGTCGGTGCCGCCCTGGTTCGAGGTCGGCAAGCCGGGGTTCGTGTTCGTCACCATGAACGTCACCGACGCGTCCGCGCCGGCTGCGAGCCCCGAGTACAGCTGCGTGGCCGGGCTGGCGGAGAATCCGGCCGGCAGGGTGAGCGAGACGGTCCCGGCGTGGGTCGTGCCGCTCCAGTTGTGCAGGTCGACGCGGACGGGGCGGGTCTCGGCGACGCCGATGGGCAGCACCGGCTTCACAAGACCTCCGAGCTGCGGCACGCCGACGTCGCGCGCCCACTCTTCGAACTGGGCGACCTGCGGCAGCCGCTGCACCAGGCCCTGCACCGCCGGGATGACGCGGACGGCCAGGTTGGTCTCACCGCTCGCCTCACTTCCCCTCTCGAGCGTGGCGGAGACCCGGAAGCGGCCCGGCTGCGCCGTCGCCGCCGGGGTCACCGTGAACGTCGTCGCTGTGCGATTTCGTGTCACCGGTGGGAGGCCGCCGCCTCCGCTCGCCGTCCAGCCCTCGGGCAGTGCCAGCGAGACGGCGGCATTCGGCAGCGCCGGGCCGGACGAGGAGACGTGGGCCGTGACGTGGAAGGCCTCTCCCGGGGCGACGTCGAAGCGATCGCTGGTCAGGAAGAGCTCGGTGCCGAGCGGCAGGCCACCGGGCGCAGGCACAGCGGCGCCCTCGAAGACCCCGGTCGTCGCGGTGCTCGAGGGGTCGAACGGGACTCGGCTCGCGATCTGCGTAAACGTGTTGCATGGGATGATGGCGGGGATGTTCGGTGGCGTGGGGAACGATCCGAAGCCCTGCGAGAGGTACTCATGCGCCGCCTCCCAGAGGATCTGCCACCACGTCTTGCCGGCGTTCTGCGCCGACGTCGTGCCCATCCAAACCCCGAAGACGTTGTCGGTCGGATCGCTCTTCACGAACGTCGAAGCGCAGTCCGGGCCGGAGGGGCCGGAGCCTGTCGCGCCGCCGCGGAAGAGTCGCTTCACGTTCCACGTGTCGACACCTGGCTCGCGGAGTTGCTTCGGGAACCTCGTCGGATCGGCCGCCGCCTCGTACGCCTCGACGGCGAGGCGGGCGGCGTATTGATGGTTTCCGTGGTTGCCCGGCGACGGTGCCGGATCCATCGTCACGATCACCTCGGGCCGTGTCTCGCGAACCAGGCGCACGATCTTCTCAAGCGAGGTCTCGGCGCCCCAGATCTGCTCGGTCAACGGCGAGCTGACCGTGTAGTAGAAGTCGACCGCGTCGAGGTAGAAGGCATTCTCGATTGCCGCCTTGCCCACGGCGCGGCGCTCCTCGGCCTCGCGCAAGATCCCGAGTGCGGGGCCTTCCTCCGGGCCGACTGCGTTGCCCCCGCCCTCGCCCCGAGTGATCGTTACCACTCCAGTCTCGAGCCCCGCGTACTCGTTCCACTGCCCGAACGCCGGAATCGTGAACGCCTCGTCGTCGGGATGGGCGCCGATGAAGAGAACATCGAGCTTCACGAATTTCGTTTGCACCGACGCCCCTGCGCTCTCGGGACCGGCAAGGCCCACGAGGAGCATCGCCACCATCGTCAGGAGTAGTCCCAGCCGCTTCACGACGACCTCCTCCGCCGACGGCGAACGCCTGGCTCGAACCGTAACCGAACCTGATCGACAATGCTAGAGTTTGACCGAAGACGACCGCGTGCTATGTGACGGCTAATCTCCGGGCCTAAATCGAGGGTCTAACGTGCAAATATGTACATAGATTCTTGAGCGTTTCTGCTTGAGAGTGCTCAGTGCGAACCTTTCTCCCGTCTACTCCTTCACCGCTCCCTCGACCATCCCGCGGATGAAATGCCGCTGGAGGAACAGGTAGACGACGACCACCGGGGCGGCAACGATCGCCGCACCCGCAGCGAGCAGGCCGAACTCCGCCGTGTACTGGCCCTGGAAGAAGGTCAGCCCGAGAGGCGCCGTGCGTAGGGACTCATCGGTGACCATGACCAGCGGGATCAGGAACTCGTTCCAGGTCCACATGAAGACGAGCACGATCATCGTGACCATGGCCGGACGGCCGATGGGCAGCAGGACCGACCACAGCGTGCGCCAGTGGCCCGCACCGTCGATCCGGGCCGCCTCCACCATTGCCCGTGAGCTGGACCGGAAGTAGGCGCGCATCCAGAACGTGCCGAAGGCCACAGACTGCGCGGTCTGCGGCAGGATCAGCGCCAACAGCGTGTTGGTGAGCCCGATCTCGCGGAGGTCGAAGAAGAGCGGGACGACGATCGCCTCAGTCGGGACCATGATCCCCAGCAGCAGCACGTAGAACAGCACGGCCGAGCCCCGGAAGCGCATCGTCCCGAAGGCGTATCCAGCCATCACAGAGAACACCGTCGCGAGCAGGACGACGCTCGTGCTGACCACCACGCTGGTCCGCAGGTAGGTACCGAACCTGCCAAGCTCCCAGGCCTCGGCGAAGTTGCCCCACGTGATGTCGGTGGGGAAGAGCGCAGGCACCTCGCCTGGTGGCGCCACCGCCGCGGACACGATGGAGATGAGCGGGTACAGAGCGAACAGGGCGAACACGCTCAGGATCACGTAGTTGAGCAGCCTTTCGGAGCGCGAGATCACGCGGACCCCCGCTCCGCGATCCGGGTGATCCCGAACGTCAGCACGAAGATCATCGCGGTGAGTGTCACCGCGACAGCCGCCGCGGACCCGACCTCGCCGATCTCGAATGCGCGCCTGTACACCTCGTAGGACGGCACCGTGGTCGAGGTCCCCGGCCCGCCGCGGGTCGTGACGTACACGAGGTCGAAGTTCCGCAGCGCCGCGACCACGGTCAGGGTCAGCGCCACGCTGATCTCGTTGCGCAGGGCGGGGAGAACGACGGTGAAGAACTCGCGGACAGGACCCGCGCCGTCGAGGCGGGCGGCCTCGTACAGCTCGCGGGGGATCTTGCTGACCCCGGCGAGGAACAGCACGATGCACAGCCCCATCTGCACCCAGGTACCGACGAACCCGACGGCCGGCAGCGCGAAGGTGAAGTCGCCGAGCCAGGCTCGCGCGAGCCCGTCCAGACCGACGGCTCGAAGCACCTGGTTCAGCGGACCGTCGGGCGCGTAGATCTGCCGCCACGCGACGGCCACCACCACCATCGCGACGACCTGCGGGACGAAGAGCACCGTGCGGTAGAAGCCCAGCCCGCGCAGCCGGGCCCGGGTCATCGTGGCCACCAACGCGAGCGCCACCAGCACCGGCAGCACGGCGTAGAAGACGATCAGGACGGCGGCGTGCCCGAAGGCCGCGCGCAGTCCCTCGTCGGCGACGACCTCACGGTAGTTGTCCAGCCCCACCCACTCGGCGACGGTGAGACCGTTCCAGTCGTACAGGGAGAGCACGACCGCCCGCCCGAGTGGGATGAGCAGGAACAGCACGAAGACCAGGTAGGCGGGCAGGATGTAGAGGTACGCCACCCGGCGTGGCTCCCCCGGGGGCCGGCCGCCGCCGGCTCCCGGGGGACGCGCCTCGGCGAGGGCGACCGAGCGCGCCGCCGCGGTCGTCGCCATGCGCGCCGGGTCAGCCGCCGACGAACGCGGAGTAGTCGTCCTGCAGGCGCTGGAGGTACTCCTCCGGCGTGATCTGCCCGCCGAGCATCTCCTGCAGCGCCGCGGCGATCGTGTCGTAGAACGTCGGGGTCGCCCAGTCGAGGTACGGCACCAGCCCGTCCTGGCTGGTCACCGTCGCCCAGGCGGCGAACACCTCCTCCTGCGCAGTGCTCTGCGCCGACTGCCCGCCCGCGTCGACCGAGGGAACCAGGCCGTTCTCCGCGACGATCGTCATGGCGTCCGCGTTGGTGATGAAGTCGATGTACGCGGCGGCGGCATCGGGATGCTCGTTGGCGGAGGTCACGGCGAACGGGAGCGACGTGGCACCGGTCGCCACCGGCGGCTCGCCCTCGCGCGGTGGCGGGAGCATGAAGCCCAGGTCGTCGCCCAGCGCGGCGTCGAGGTCGGCCAGCAGCCAGGTGCCGGCGATCAGGAAGACCCCGGTTCCGTTGCCGAAATCGGCCCATACCGGGTCGTAGCCGGCGCCGTTGAAGCCGTCGGTGAAGTAGCCCGCTTCGACGAAGCCGGAGATCTCCTGCGCCGCGGCCAGGTTGTCCGGGCTGGTCCAGTCGGCGCCGGCCCGGCCGAAGCCGAGGTCACGCACTGCGTCCGGCGGCACGTCGCGGTTCATCACCGCGCCGTACACGTGAATGCCCGGCCACTGGTCGACGTTGCCGAACGGCAGCGGCAACTCACCGGCCTGCTTCGCCGTCTCGAGGGCGGCGAGGAACTCCTCCCAGGTCTGTGGCACCTCGATGCCCAGTTCGGCGAGCTTGGCCTTGTTGTAGAACACACCCACCATCTCGCCCTGCTGGGCCACCCCGTACAGGCTCCCCTCACCGAAGGTCACGCCGTCGGCGGAGTAGCTCGCCACGGCGCGGACCGACTCGGGGAAGCGTTCGTCCCAGCCGTAGGCGTCCGCGTACTCGTCGAGCGGAATGATCAGCTCCGCCTCGACGAACGCGCCCATCGAGGACCGGCTGTTGTTCGCCTGTACGACGTCGGGGGCGTCGTCACCGGTGAGCGCCAACTGGAGGGTCGCCATGAGGTCGTCGAAGGACCGCGAGACCCGCTCGATGGTGATGTTGGGGTACATCTCCTGGAACTGCGCGTTCAGCGTCTCGATCTGTTCGGCCTGCCCACCGCGGACCTCCTGGTCCCAGACGACGAGGGTCACGTCGCCCATCTGGGAGGGGTCGGTCTGGATGTCGCTGGTGGGTTCCGGCGTCTGGTCACCGGTGGCTTCCTCGTCGTCGCCGGGAGCACAGGCCGCAGCGGCGAGTATCGCGAGAAGCCCCGCTGCGAGCGCCGTGCGGTGTGGGAGCCGATTCATGTGGTCCTCCTCGTTTCGGTGTGTGGCCCCGCGGGCGGGTGGCGTCGTCGCGGGATCAGCGTCCAGTCCGCAGCCCGATGGTCGCGGTTGCCCTGCTCACCGACTTCGGCGCCCCCTCGGGCATGACGTCGGTGAGGAATCCGTAGGTCGAGGTCAGGTCGTCGTCGTCGTCCTTCAGCCCCTCCCACCACGTGACCAGGTCGGCCCATGCCGGCGCGGACTGCGACCCGCCGAAGTGCCGGACCGACAGTCCTGCGCACAGGGTGGCGAACCGCATCCGCATCTCCAGCGGCCAACCGGCGAGGCTGCCGGTGACGAAGCCGGCGACGAACACGTCGCCCGCCCCCGTCGGGTCGAGGCTCTCGGTGGCCAGCGCCGGCACATGCGCCGTCTCGCCCGTCCCGGCGTCGGTGGCGATGGCACCGGCCGCCCCCATCGTCACGACGGCCACCGGCACCCGCTCGGCCAGCACCGCGAGCGCGGCCTCCGGGCTGTCAGTCTGGGTGTAGGCCATGGCCTCGACCGCATTGGGGAGGAAGGCGTCGACATCGTCCAGCCGCCGCAACGTCTCCGCTGCCCACGCCTGCGACGGGTCCCAGCCCACATCGGCGAAGACCATGGCGCCGTCCCTGCGCGCCAGCAGCGGCCACTCGGCCGGCTCGTCTCCGAGCGAGGTGACCACGGCGCGGCAGGGCGGTGGCGTCCCGACAAAGTCGTCCAGCGGGACGGGCGGCGGGTGCCCGTGCGTGACCAGGGCACGGTCGCGCGCGTAGGCCATGGAGATCGTCACCGGGGAGTGCCAACCGGGAAACCGTCGCGACGCCGAGAGGTCGATGCCTTCCTGCTCGTCGAGCAACTGCCAGCAGAAGTCGCCGTACACGTCTGCGCCGAACGGCGAGGCCAGAGCCGTGCGCAGCCCGAGCCGGCTCAGCGCCACGGCGATGTTGGCCACGCCGCCGGGGCACGAGCCCATCCCCTCGGCCCACACCTCCGTGCCGACCTCGGGCGGCGTGGGCAGATCGGTGAAGATGATGTCGAGGAAGACCGTCCCTGCACAGAACACGTCTACCGCGGGCGACCTGCGCCCGCGGGAGCCCGCCAGTGGGTCATGTTCCAGCGTCCGGCCCGCCGTGCCGGCCATGGCCGGCCGACCCGTGGCCTCGCGCTGACCCGGTGCCGCCACCGGTGCCGCCTCTCCTCCGCTTGGCGATTCTGAGCGGTCCTGAACATAGTTGACCGGATGCTGCCCTGTCGAGCCTTCCGATCCTGCGAGTCTCCCGTCACTGTAGCCAGGATTCGAGTCAGTTTCGCTCACTGGTGTGAGCGTTTCTGAGTGCTATCGTGACGGCCATGCTCGCCGAACAGCGGCGTCAGGAGATCCTCCGGATGCTCCGCGCGGAGGGTGCGCTGGCCGCTGCATCCGTTGCCGAACGGCTGGGCGTCAGCCCGGCCACCGTCCGTCGCGACATCTCGCTGCTCGACCGTGACGGACGGCTGCAGCGCGTCCACGGCGGCGCGCTGCTCGGCGAGGCAACCGAGCCGTCCTTCTACGACGTCGCGGTGACCCGCCCGGAATCCAAGGACCGGATCGCGCGGCGTGCCGCCGCCCTGGTGCCCGACGGGGCAGTGGTCCTGTGCGACATCGGCACCTCGGTCCACCGCGTCGTCGCGCATCTGCACGGGCGACGGCTGACGGTGGTGACAAGCAACCTCGCGGTGTACGAAGAGCTCATCGACGACGGGGACATCGAACTGGTTCTCCTCGGTGGCCAGGTCCGCCGCAACTACCGCTCGATGGTCGGCTTCCTGACCGAGGAGGCCCTGACCCAGGTCAACGCCGACCTGCTCTTCCTCGGCACCAGCGGGGTCCGCGCCGACGGTTCGGTCATGGACACGACGACCGTCGAGGTCCCGGTCAAGCGGGCCATGCTGCGCGCCGCCGATCACACGGTGCTGCTCGCCGACGGCTCGAAGTTCCCGGGCACCGGGCTCGCCCGCGTGTGCGGGCCCGAGAGCCTGCACACGGTGGTGACCGACGCGGACGCCGACCCCGCCACGTTGAAGGCGTTCCGCGACACGGGTGTGGAGGTGATCGCCGGATGAGGCTCACGGTCGTCGGCGGCGGCGGCTTCCGGGTGCCACTCGTCTACGGAGCATTGCTGGACGAGTCGGCCAACCCCCGGGTAGACGACGTCGTGCTGCACGACGTCGACCCCGGCCGGCTGGCGGTCATCACCGACGTCCTGGAGCAGATGGCGGCCACTGCAGAACAGGCGCCGAAGGTGACGGCGACGACCGATCTCGACGACGCGGTCCGCGGCACCGACTTCGTGTTCTCCGCGGTGCGCGTCGGAGGGCTCGCCGGACGGGTCGCCGACGAACGGGTGGCCCTCAGTCTCGGAATCCTCGGGCAGGAGACCACGGGACCGGGCGGAGTCGCCTACGGCCTCCGTACGGTGCCCGTGGCGATGCGGATCGCCGAGCGCGTGCAGGCGGTGGCGCCGACGGCCTGGGTCATCAACTTCACCAACCCCGCCGGCCTCGTGACCGAGGCTATGTCGCGTGTGCTCGGCGACCGCGTCATCGGCATCTGCGACTCGCCGATAGGGATGTGCCGGCGTGCCGCACGCGCGCTCGGCGTCGCGCCTGAGCATGCCTGGTTCGACTACGTGGGCCTCAATCACATGGGTTGGCTGCGGTCGGTTCAGGTGGGCGGCCGCGACGAGCTGCCCCGCTTGCTCGGTGACGACGCGCTGCTCGCCTCCTTCGAGGAGGGCCGCTTGTTCGGCGGCGACTGGCTGCGCGCGCTGGGTGCGATCCCGAACGAGTACCTCTGGTACTGGTACTTCCACCGCGAGGCCGTCCAGGCCATCCGCCACGACGGGCAGACCCGGGGCGGCTTCCTGCATGCGCAGCAGCAGCGGTTCTACGACACCGTCGGCGCCGGCCCGGCCGGCGCGTTGGCCGAGTGGCGGCGTGTGCGGCACGAACGCGACGCGTCGTACATGGCCGAGAGCCGGCCCGACGGCACGACCGACGTGCGCGACAAGGACGACGTCGAAGGCGGCGGGTACGAGCGCGTCGCCCTGTCGATCATGGCCGCCATCGCTCGCGACGAACGGTCCGTCCACATCCTCGACGTCCGCAACCGGGGAGCGGTACCAGGGCTGGACGCGCTCGCAGTGGTCGAGGTGCCCTGCCTGGTCGACGGCAACGGCGCCCACCCGGTCGCCGCCGGCCCTGTCGAGGAACACCAGCTGGGACTCATGCAGACGATGAAGGCCGTCGAGCGCGAGACGATCGCGGCGGCGCTGGCGGGTTCGCGGGAGGGTGCCCTGCGGGCGTTCGCGATGCACCCGATGGTCGACTCCGTCGACATCGCCCGCACGTTGCTCGACGGGTACGTCCGCGCGGTGCCCGAACTGTCCGCCGTGCTGCGCTGAGGGCCGAAGCCGGCGTCACGCGATCCGGTCGACGATGCCGCGCAGGTAGCGCGCCTGTCCGGCGTGCTGAAGGTTGTCGCTCAGCACGCTAACCAGCCGCACCCCGACCGTGACCGGTGGGTCGTAGGAGCGGTCGGCGATCCGGTCGAGCTCGTCGCCGTCCAGCGTGGCGAGGTACTCGGCGGTCCGTGCCGCCACGGCCCCGTGGTACCCGATCAGCGCTTGCGGACCGGCCGGCCGCACGGCGGCGACCTGCGCGGGGGTATGGCCGTAGCCGGTGTCATCCGGGTCCGCGGACATGCCGAGCCGGCGGGCCCAGCCGTCCACGATCCAGGCTTGGTCACGCCCCGCCAGCTGGGACACGTGGTGATCCTGGATGCGGGTCAGGTGCCACACCAGCCAGGCGATCGAGTTCGCGTCGGGATCGGGCCGAAAGGCCAGTCCGTCAGCGCCGAGGCCGTCGGCCGCATGGCGCACGATCTCGGCGATCCTGCCGTAGGCCTCCACCATGATCTCTCGTCCTTGCACAGGTTCCTCCTCGCTTCTGGTCGTCGCGGCGCCGGCCTGTCAGGCGGGTTCGGCCTCACGGATGCGCTGGCTGATGACGGCGGTGACGCCGTCGCCGCGCATCGATACGCCGTAGAGCGCGTCGGCGACCTCCATGGTCCGCTTCTGGTGGGTGATCACGATGAGCTGGCTGACCTCGCGCAACTCCTCGTAGATCTCCAACAGCCGGCCGAGGTTCACCTCGTCGAGTGCCGCCTCGACCTCGTCGAGAACGTAGAACGGGCTGGGCCTCGCCTTGAACAACGCGATCAGGAAGGCGACGGCGACCAGAGCCCGTTCGCCACCCGAGAGCAGCGACAGCCGTTTGATCTTCTTGCCCGGCGGACGGGCCTCGACGTCGATCCCGGTAGCGAGCATGTCGTCGGGCTCCGTGAGCACGAGCCGGCCCTCGCCGTCGGGGAAAAGGCGCGGGAACACCGCTGCGAACTCCCGGGCCGTGTCCTCGTAGGCCGACGCGAAGACCTGCTGGACCCGGTCGTCGACCTCGCGGACGATATCCAGCAGATCGCGGCGCGTGCGCTTGAGGTCTTCGAGTTGCTCGACCAGGAAGGCGTGGCGTTCCTCCAGAGCGGCGAACTCCTCGAGGGCCAGGGGGTTGACGCGGCCGAGCAAGGCCAGGGCCCGCTCGGCGGCGCGGGCGCGCTTGAGCTGTTCGTCGCGGACGTACGGGCCCGTGCGGGCCTCCCCTTCCGCATCCGCGACGGTGACCGGCAGGTGAGGGCCGTACTCGTCGGCCAAAGTGGCCGGGTCGACCCCCAACTCGTCCATGCCCTTCGTCTCGAGCTGCTCGACCCGCATCCGCTGCTCGGCCCGGGCCAGCTCGTCACGGTGGACGATGGAGGTGATCTCGTCGTGCTGACCGGACAGCCGGCGGACCTCGCCGCGGATCCGCACGAGCTCCTGCTCGCCCGCGGCGCGTTCCCGCTCGACGGTCGCCCGCTCGGCCGCCGCCAACTCGAGAGAGCGCTCGAGCCGGTCGAGCAGCACAGCCGCGCCACGCGCGACTGCGTCTGCCGTCGCGGCCTGGCGCACACGGCGCTGCGCCTGGGCGACCGCGAGCGCACGCGCCTCGTGCTCGCTGCGCGCCGCCCGCTCCAGGGTCTCGGCCCGGCCGGCGAGCGCCCGTACCCGTTCCTCCCCCGTGCGCAGTGCCAGCCTCGCCTCGGTCTCGGCGTGGCGGGCCTCGCGCGCTGCTTCGGCCAGCCGGTCGCGGTGCTCCGTGGACGGCTCTGCATCGGTGTCGCCGGCCTGCTCGGCAGCCGCCAGGCGCTCCTCGAGCTCTGCCAGCCCGGCGAGGTCACGGTCGCGCGCGGCCGCGGCCTCGGCCACCGCCGCCGCCAGCCGGTCGGCCTCGGCTCCGGCCGCACGCCCTGCATGGCCGAGCTCGCCGAGCTGCTCGGCCACGGCGGACAGCTCGGCGTCGGACTCATGCAGCCTGGCCAGCGCCGCCGCGACCTGCGCAGCCGCCTCGTCGCGCCGCCGGGCGGCGGCGACCGATCGGCGGCCGAGGTCCTCAGCCCGCGCTGCAGCCGCGGCCAACCGGTCGGCGGCCTCGTCGGCGGCAACCTGGACTTCCAACAGGCTCGGCGCTCCGGCAGAGCCTCCGTGGGCCACGCCACGCCCGAGCAGATCGCCCTCCGGCGTGACGGCCACCAGTTCGGGCAGCTCGGCGACCAGGGCACGGGCCGCCGGCATGTCGTCGACCACGACGATGCCGCGCAGCAGGCTGGTCAGCGCCGG
Organism: Jiangellaceae bacterium; assembly: GCA_035316885.1. Taxonomy (GTDB): domain Bacteria; phylum Actinomycetota; class Actinomycetes; order Jiangellales; family Jiangellaceae; genus DASRTE01. Next base: position 13,903 of record DATHII010000177.1, read on the forward strand.
TCGGATCTCGGCGGGTGCAGTGATCAGGTCGACGACGTAACGCAGTCCGGCCGGAAGGGTCGTCCACTCCCCCGGGTCGTTGTATGGCGCCCCGCCCACGAGCATCGCCGCGCGGCCGAGGTCGTCGTCGCGGAGCAAGCGCAGCGCGGCCACGGCGTCGTCGACCGATCCGACCGCCACGGCATCGGCGCAGACGCCCAGCGCGCTCGCCACAGCGGGCTCCCACCCCGGCTCGATGGTGAGCAGCGCCGCCACCGAGCCCAGGACTCCGCTGACGCGGTCCGAGGCCGCGAGCAGGCCCGCCGTGCCGTCGCGGCGGGCGAGGCCCATTTCCAGCGCTTCGCGCCGGGCCGCGAGGGCAGCGCGTTCGCGCTCGGCGGCGCGCTCGTCCTCCCGCAGGTCCGCCAGGGCCGCGTCGGAGTCGTCGAGCTCGCGTTGGAGCCGTTCGTGCTCGGCGTCGAGGCCCTGTTCGCCGACCGACAGCCCGGCGATGGTGGACTCGAGCACCGTGAACTCACGTTCGGCCTCGGCGGCACGGCGGAGAGCATGCTCGCGGGCAGAGGTCAACCGTGCCAACTCGGCCTCGGCTGCAACGGCCCTCCGGCGCAGGCCCTCGACCTCGCCGGCCAGGCGGGCCAGGCCCTCACGCCGATCGGCCGCTGCCCGAGTGATCCCGGCCAGCCGGCGCTGTTCGGCTTCCCACGCCTGCTCGGCCTGCTGGCGACTCGCGACGGCTGCGTCGAGGGCATGCCGGGCCGAACCCGTCTGCGTGGCGAGCTCAGCCTCTTGCGCCCGGACGGCTGCGGCATCTGCAGCGATCTCGTCCGGGTGAGGGCCCGACAGCCCATCGTCCGGCGCGGCGCCGAGGTGGCGGACCCGCTCGGTGGCCAGCGAGGCGGTTCCCCGCACCCGCTCACGCAGACCAGCCAGCCGGTACCAGGACTCCTGGGCCTGGGCCAGCCTCGGCGCCGTCTGCCGGGTGTCGGCCTCGAGGCGGGCCTCGGCCGACCGGGCTTCCTCGAGCGCCTCGGCCACACCTGCTTGCCGCCCGAGTAGTGCCGTCTCGTCGGCGACCTCCTGCTCGAGCACCGCACGCGCCTGGACAAGCTCGTCGGCGAGCAGGCGAAGCCGCGAGTCGCGCAGGTCTGCCTGGATGGTGCCGGCCCGACGTGCGATTTCCGCCTGCTTGCCCAGCGGACCCAACTGGCGGCGGAGCTCGGCGGTGAGGTCCTGCACACGCGTCAGGTTGACCTGCATCGCCTCCAGCTTGCGCAGGGCCTTTTCCTTACGCTTGCGGTGCTTGAGCACGCCGGCGGCCTCCTCGACGAAGCCCCGCCGTTCCTCGGGCGTCGCCGTGAGGATCGAGTCGAGCTGGCCCTGGCCGACGACGACGTGCATCTCCCGGCCGATGCCGGAGTCGGACAGTAGCTCCTGCACGTCGAGCAGGCGGCACGCCTGCCCGTTGATGCCGTACTCGGACCCACCGTTGCGGAACATCGTGCGCGAGAGCGTCACCTCGGGGTACTCGATCGGCAGCGCGCCGTCGGTGTTGTCGATGGTGAGCAGCACTTCGGCCCGGCCGAGGGGGGGCCGACCGGCAGTGCCGGCGAAGATGACGTCCTCCATCCGGCCGCCGCGCAGGCTCTTGGCGCCCTGCTCGCCCATGACCCAGGCCAACGCGTCGACGACGTTGGACTTGCCCGAGCCGTTGGGGCCGACGACACAGGTGATGCCGGGCTCGAAATGGAGTGTCGTCGACGAGGCGAAGGACTTGAACCCCCGCATGGTCAAGCTCTTCAGGTGCACGCGCGGAACTCTTCCGTGGGCCGGGCAGGACGGTCGGGGAAGCTACCCGCAGCGTACCCGCCGGGGCACGCGGCACCGGCCGAGCGGCGACCCGCCTGGACAGCGCGTGTCGCAGCGGCCGACAAACCGGCCGCAGCCGTCAGGCCAGTACCGGCTCCGGCACGCTGACCTCGTCGAGCCCGACGGTCCGGCCGTCGATGATCTCGGCTAGCGAGTCGTTCTCGGCACGGAGCCGGAGCACCTCTGCTTCGAGGTCGAGCACACGCCGTTGCAGCCGCCTCACCTCGGTGACGAGCCGGGGATCAGGACCGCCGACATAGCCGAGGAGCGCCTTCGCCATTACAGATTTCCTCCACGGTGCATGCGGGAGTTCGACAGGGCAGACCGCCCTCACCGTCGACCGGGGCGTCGAGCCGCTGCCTCCCAGGGTGTCACCGTCTCGCGGGCCGGTCAATAGTGTCACGGCCGCGTCACGATCATTGCGCAGCGCTTCTCACTCGACGGCGAAACCGCGCAGCCCGGTCGGTTGCGACCAGTCGACGGTCACGTGGGCGACCCGTCCGGGTGTGCCCGGGCCACGCAGTGCGTCGACCAGGCGCTCGCACCGGTCGCGCGGGCCCTCGGCGACGATCACGACGGTGCCGTCGGCGCGGTTGGTGGCGCGGCCCGCCAGGCCGAGGTCTGCAGCAACGCGTCGGACAAACCATCGGAAACCAACCCCTTGTACCCATCCGTCGATCGTGGCCGTCATCCGGACCTGACCGGAGGCGCGCACGTCGTCCGCCACCAGATCTCCCACGGTCGGCTGGGTCGCGCCGTTCGGCCGCATGGCACATTGAACCGTTCCACAAACCGGGCATAGTGCTCGGTACGGCAACACTCGGGTGTGCCATGTACGACGGCCCAGAGTGCCACGCCCGGGGCGACACCGCGCAAGGCTCGACGTTGCCTCACCAGCGTGCGCGTCGCGGGCGGGGCTGGCAGCGTGGACAGGTGTAGGAGGAACGGTTCATGAACCGGTCGCGGCGGATAGGCGTCCCGCAGCGTGGGCACGGCTTCCCGGCCCGGCCGTAGACCCGCAAAGACCGGTCGAAGTAGCCGCTGGTTCCGTTGACGTCGACGTAGAGCGAGTCGAAGGATGTGCCGCCCTCGCTCAACGCTGCACCCATTACCTCGCGCAGGGCCACCAGCACGCGGGCGAGCTCGGGCCGGGTGAGCGTCTCGGTCGGTCTCGCGTAGTGCAGCCGGGCCTGCCAGAGCGCCTCGTCTGCGTAGATGTTGCCGACCCCGGAGATCAAGGTCTGGTCGAGCAGGGCGCGCTTCACACCGGTGTGCCGTCGGCGGACGGTGCGCCCGAATACGTCGTCGTCGAAGGTGGCGTCGAGCGGGTCGAGGGCGATGTGGGCGATCTCGGCCGGGATGCCGGCGGCGGACGTCTGTGAGACCACGAGACCGCCGAACGTGCGCTGGTCGACGAAGCGCAACTCGGTGCCGCCGTCGGTGAAGGTGAAGCGCACGCGCAGGTGGAGCTCGTCCGGCGCCTCGGCGGGACGGACGAGCAGTTGTCCGCTCATGCCCAGGTGGGCGAGCAGAGCCTGGCCGCCATCGAGCGGGAACCAGAGGTACTTGCCGCGACGGCGGACGTCGTCGAATCGTTGCCCGACGAGTGCCACGGCGAAGTCGCCGGGGCCGGGAACGTGTCGTCGCACCGCACGCGGGTGCATGACCTCGGCGGCGCTCACCGTGCGGCCCACGACGAACCGCTCGAGGCCTCGGCGGACGACCTCGACCTCGGGCAGCTCAGGCATGCCCGGCCTCAGACGTCGGCGGGACGCGGCGGCGGCGTGACCCGGGTGCGAAGCACGCTCCAGGCCGCCTCGGCGGCCTGCGCCTCGGCCTCCTTCTTGCTGCGTCCCTCGCCGGTGCCATACACCGTGCCGCCCACGACCGCCGTCGCAGTGAACGTCTTCGCATGGTCGGGCCCGGTCTCGCTCACCTGGTACTCGGGCACGCCGAGCATCGCGTGCGAGGTGAGCTCCTGCAGCGACGTCTTCCAGTCCAGTCCGGCGCCGAGCGTGGCCGAGGCCACGATGAGATCGTCGACCAGACGATGGACCAGGTCCGATGCCGCGGCGAGGCCGTTGGCGAGGTACGCAGCGCCGATCAGCGCTTCGACCGTGTCCGCGAGGATGGAAGCCTTGTCGCGTCCGCCGGTGGCCTCCTCGCCGCGGCCGAGGCGCACGTACGAGCCCAACTCGAGCTGCCTGCCCACCTGTGCCAGCGCGCGCATGTTGACGACGGCAGCCCGCAGCTTGGCCAGCTGTCCTTCCGACAGGTCGGGATGGCGGCGGAAGAGCGCGTCGGTGACGACCAGGCCGAGCACGGAGTCACCGAGGAACTCCAGCCGTTCGTTGGTCGGCAGCCCGCCGTTCTCGTAGGCGTACGAGCGGTGGGTCAGCGCGCGCTCGAGGAGCTGGGGTTCTACGGCGAGCCCGAGCCGGGCCTGCAGCTGTCCTGCGGGTGGCGGCGCCGAGGAGCCGGCCGGCATGTCCGGTCAGTCCCGCAGCCGGTCAGGCGTCGCCGTCCTGGCGGCCGTTGTACTGCCGGAACAGCGGCGTGCCCTGCGAGTCCTCGACGACGTGGGCGCGATGCGAGACGACCCAGGTTGTCCGGCCGTTCTCCGTGCGCTTCTGGATCTGGGGCAGCTTGGCCTTCCACTGCGAACGGCGGTGACGGGTGTTGCTCCGGGACATCTTCCGCTTCGGGACGGCCACGGCTACTTCTCCTCAGTCGGGCCGGCCCTGTCCGAGCCGGTCTCTGGTGTGTCGTCGTTCTCGGCGAGCAGGCCGGTCAGGGCCGCCCACCGTGGATCGGTGGTCTCGTGCGCGTGCCCGCGGTCGTCCGCCAGCCGCACCCCGCACTGCGGGCACAACCCCGGGCAGTCGTCCCGGCACAGCGGTGCTTGCGGCAGTGCGAGCACCACCGCGTCACGGATGGTGGGCTCGAGGTCGACCAGGTCGTCCTCCACCATCTCGACCTCACCTGCGTTTAGGCCCGCGCCGTTATCCTCGGCACGGCCCGGGTAGGCGTACAGCTCCTGGACGTCGACGTCGATCTCGCCGGCGACCGGATCCAGGCACCGTGCGCACTCGCCGGCGAGCGTGGCCCGCGCCGTTCCCGACACGAGCACTCCCTCCATGACCGACTCCAGCCGGAGGTCCAGCTCGAGGTCGGCCCCTGCGGGCACACCGACCACGCCACCGAGTCCGAGGTCGGCCGGGGCCGGCACGGTGAGCTGAACCCGCCGCATCGTCCCGGGCCGGCGCCCGAGCTCGTGGGTGTCGAGCACGAGCGGCGCTCGTGGGTCGAGGGTGCGCAGCAGGACCAACTCTTCCGTGTGCAGGCGTGCCAACACGCGACCTCGGCGTGAGGCCGGCTGCCAAGGGTACTAGAACGGCCGGTCCGGCCCCAAACCCGCGCTGGCGCCGGCCCGACCCGGTTCCGGCCGGCTACGAGTCGTCGGGCAGACCTGGCTGACCCTCCTCGGCGCGGAGCGCGCCGTACGCGTTCGAACCCCGTAGCCGCTCGCGGCCCCGCCGCACGGTGTCGAGGATCTTGTCGACGGCCAGTTCGAGGTGCGCCAGCTTGGCGTCGACGTAGTCGTCGACCTCGCCACGCATGTCGTCCGCCTTAGCGGCCGCCGCCGCGAGGATCTCCTCGGCTCTGGCCTCGGCCGCCACGAGCACGCCGTGTTCGGACACCAACCGCTCCTGCTCCTGCCGGGCAGACTCAATCACGTGTTCGGCGTTCGCCCTGGTCTCGGCGAGGAGTTCCTCGCGCTGGTCGAGCACCATCTCTGCGGCCCGCAGGTTGCCCGGGAGCATCGTCCGGACCTCGTCCAACCGGGCGAGCAGCTCGGTCCGGTTCACCACGGCCGACGACGACATCGGCATCGCCCGCGCGGACTCCAGGTACACGACGATCTCGTCGATCTTGTCGTGGACGTCCATGGACGCTCCCTCAGGCCAGGCGGTGGCACGCCACCGCACCCGGGCTCAACCGTCAACCCTCAGCCGCTCGGTCAGACGGGCCAGCACAGCGTCGGGAACCAGTCCGGAGACGTCGCCACCGTAGGTCGCGACCTCCCTGATCAAACTGGACGACAGGTACGAATAGTCGGGGTTCGTGGCGACGAACAGCGTGTCCAGCCTCGTCAGCCGGTGGTTCATCTGTGCCATCTGCAGCTCGTAGTCGAAGTCGGTCACCGCCCGCAGGCCCTTGACCACTGCGGGGATGTCCCGCTGCCGGCAGTAGTCGACCAGCAGGCCGTGGAAGCTCTCGACGACGACGTTGGGCAGGTGCCCGGTGACCTCGCGGAGCATGGCGATCCGCTCGTCGACCGTGAACAACCCCTGCTTGGACACGTTGACCAGGACGGCGACGACAACCTCGTCGAACAGGCCGGCGGCCCGCTCGACGACATCGAGATGACCATTGGTCACCGGGTCGAACGACCCAGGGCAGGCACAACGGCGCACTTGACCTCCAAGCCGCTGTCGATCACCCGGCCGGGCGACCGTACCAGAGCATGGTCTCGCCATACCGGCGTATCCGCAGCGCAGTCAGGCCCGCCGGCCATCGCAGGGGCGCGTCACGGGTGGACCGTTCGACGACCACCACCGCCTGCGGCGCGAGCCACCCCTTCGTGAGCTGGTCCAGCACCGGCTCGATCTCGTCGCCGGGCATTGCGTATGGAGGGTCGGCCACCACGAGGTCGTACGGCAGCGAAGGCGCCGCGGCGAGCGCACGCCCGACCGACGACTGCACCACCTGCGCGCCCGGCAGCCCGACCGTGGCGACGTTGGACCGGATGGTCCGTACCGCGCGCACGTCGGTCTCGATGAGAAGCACGTGTGCCGCTCCCCGGGAGAGTGCCTCGAGACCCAGCGCACCACTGCCTGCATAGAGGTCGAGCACGCGCAGGCCGGCGAAGGCCCCCAGCTCGGACTCGAGCGCCGAGAACAGGGCCTCCCGGACCCGGTCGGAGGTCGGCCGGGTCCGGGACCCCGCCGGCGTGAGCAGCCGTCGGCCCCGTGCCGCTCCGGCGATGATCCGGGTCAAGCCTTCTCCAGGTAGTCGGCCCGCTCATCGCCGGACAGCGCGGCGACAGCATCGGCCAGCGGGTGCCAGCGCCGCAGCTCGGGGTCGTCGGCTACGTAGACGCTCGCAGCCTCACGTGCGGCCAGGATGAGGTTCTCGTCGTGGATCACCGACAGCAGCCGCAGGCTGGACCGGCGCCCCGACTGCGCGGCGCCGAGCACGTCACCCTCGCGGCGCTGCTCGAGATCGACCCGGGCCAGCACGAAGCCGTCGCGGGTGGACGCCACCGCATCGAGGCGCTCGCGCGCCGGTGTTCCGGCCGGGGTGTCCGTGACCAGCAGGCACAGGCCCGGCACCTCGCCGCGCCCGATGCGCCCCCGCAGCTGGTGGAGTTGCGACACGCCGAAGCGGTCAGCGTCCATGACCACCATCGTCGAGGCGGTCGCGACGTCGACACCCACCTCGATGACCGTCGTGGCGACCAGGACCGGCGCCTCGCCGGCGGTGAACCGGCGCATCGCCCGGTCCTTCGCCTCCGGACCGAGCCGCCCGTGCAGGACCTCGATGTCGATGCCCGCCAGCGGGCCGGTGCGCAGCATCTCGACCAGCTCGAGCACCGCGATCGGCCGCCGGCCGGTGTCGTCGCTGGTGTCGTCGCCGGCGTGGTCGCCGGTGGCGTCGCCGTCAGTTGCAGGTCCGACGTCGGTCTCGGCCGCGTCGCCGCCTATCCGCGGGCAGACCACGTAGACCTGGTGACCCCGGGCGACCTCCTCGCGGATCCGGGTCCAGGCCCGCTCGAGGTAGTGGGGCTTCTCGTCGACGGGGACGACGTGGGTGACGACGTCGGCCCGGCCGGCCGGGAGCTCGCTGAGGGTCGACACCCACAGGTCGCCGAAGACGGTCATGGCCACCGTGCGCGGGATGGGCGTTGCGGTCATGACCAGCACGTGGGGCCGTGCGTCGCCCGTGCCCTTGGCGGCCAGGGCAGACCGCTGCTCGACGCCGAACCGGTGCTGCTCGTCGACGACGACCAGGCCGAGGTCGGCGAACTGGACCCGCTCCTCGAGCAGGGCGTGCGTGCCGACCACGATTCCCGCCTCGCCGGAGACGGCGTCGAGCAGTGCCACACGCCGGGCGGCCGTGCCCATCGACCCCGTGACGACGGCGACCCGCGTGCCGGCCTCGGAGCCACCGAGCAGCCCCCGCTCGCTGAGCGGACCCATCAGCTCCCGAAGCGACCGGTGATGTTGCTGGGCCAGCACCTCGGTCGGCGCCAACAGGGCCGCTTGGCCGCCGGTGTCGACAACGGCGAGCATCGCCCGAAGCGCGACGACGGTCTTGCCCGTGCCCACCTCTCCCTGGAGCAGGCGGTGCATCGGGTGCTCGCGGGCGAGGTCGGCGGCGATCTCGTCACCGACCCTGACCTGACCGTCGGTCAGCCGGAACGGCAGCCGTGCGTCCAGTTCGTCGAGCAGTCCACCGGACACCGGCTTGCGCGACACCGCGGGCAGCGCCGCCGCCGACTCGCGCCGGCGGGCCAGCTCCACCTGGAGGACGAACGCCTCCTCGAACCGGAGGCGGTGCCGGGCCCGCTCGGCGTCCTCGCGCGAGGCTGGGCGGTGCACGGTCTGCAGTGCAGCCGCCGCGTCCATCAGGCCCATCCGCCGTCGGATCTCGGGTGGGATCGGGTCTGGCACCGCGCCGAGCGTGTCGAGCACGACCCGCACACATTGGCCGATCTTCCAGCTCGCCAGGCTCGCGGTGGCGGCATAGACCGGGATCAGCTCGTCGGCGAACTCCTCAGCGGCCGTGGCGACGTCGGCGCCCTCCGGTAACAGGACGTAGTCGGGATGGGCCAGCTGGCGGTTCCGCCGGTAGACGCCGACCTTGCCGGCGAACAGGCCGATCCGTCCCGGCTGCAGCTCACGCTCCCGCCAGCGCTGGTTGAAGAACGTCAGCACCAGCCGGCCTGAGCCGTCGGTGACGACGACCTCGGTGATGCCGCCACGGCGCGTCTTCATGGATCGGGTCCGGACCTCCTCGACCATCGCCAGCACCGTGACGTGCTCGTCCAGGCGTAGGGAGTCGAGGTCGGTGAGCTGGCCCCGCTCGGCGTACCGGCGCGGATAGTGGCGCACGAGATCGGCCACCGTGTGGATGTCGAGACCGCCGGCCAGGGCCTTGGCGGTCTGCCGGCCCAGGGCCTTGTCCAGCGACTCGTCCCACTCCGCGGGCATCACTCGACCCCGATCAGCAGCGGGTAGCGCGGCTGCCCGCCGTCATAGACGACCGTGTCGATCTCCGGGTGCGATCGGTGCACGGCCGCGACGACAGCGTCGGCGAGTGTCACGTCGGCGTCGGCACCGGTGACGAGCGTGACGAGCTCTCCCCCGGCCGAGAGCATGCGCTCGGTGACGTCGACCGCAACGGTGGTCGGGTCGGTACCGATCACGACGAAATCGCCCTCGACGACTCCGAGGACGTCGCCCGGGCGGCAGACCCCGGCGGAGGTGACGGCCTCGCGCGCCGCCACCGTAACCGCGCCGTGGCGGGTGTGGCCGGCCGCAGTCGTCATGGCGACGACGTCGGCGTCGAAGGCGCGGGCGGGCTCGTGCACGGCGGTGGCGGCGATGCCCTGGACCTGCGCGCGGGTGGGGATAACCGCCACCCTCGTGCCCTCTGCCCGGGCCTCGGCGGCGGCGGCCTCGGCGACGGGTACGCCGTCGCGCTCGTTCGGCAGGAGAACGACCTCGCCGGCGCCGCTGCGCCGGATCGCTTCCAACATCTCGGCCGTCGACGGTCGCCGCCCGACCGGCGTGCGGACCACGGTGACGCCGGCGGACTCGAACAACCCGGCCAGGCCCTCGCCGGCTGCGAAAGCGACCACAGCGCGGCCCACCCGGGTTTTGTGGGGTCGAGCGATCTGTTCGGCCAGGTAGGTGACGCGGATCCGGTGCGGCCGCCCCGCGGCGAGGCCGGCTTCGATCGCAGCGCCGGCGTCGTCGACGTGGACATGGACGTTCCACAGCGGTTCGCCACCGACCACGATCAGAGAGTCGCCGAGAGGCTCGAGGGTCGCCCGCAGCGCCGGAATTGCGTCTGCCTCTGCGTCCAGTAGGTACATCACCTCGAAGCTGGGTGCGCCTTCGGCGTCCTGTGCGTGGACAGGGACGACAGGCACGGCATGCCCGTCGATCGTCCGTGGATAGGCCAACGGTCGGCGACCCGTCAGCACCGTGTCGAAGGCGTCGAGCACCACGGCCAGCCCGCGGCCACCGGCGTCGACAACCCCGGCCCGGCGCAGGACCTCGAGTTGGTCCGGCGTGCGGGCAAGTGCCTGGCGGGCTGCCTGTGCGGCTGCCACGGCGATGTCGGGCACGGTCGCGCCCGGTGTGCCGGCGCGCCCGGTCGCCGCCTCCGCGGCCGCCCTCGCCACCGTGAGGATCGTCCCCTCGACGGGGGTGGCCACTGCGGCGTAGCCGGCATCGGCGGCCCTGGTCAAGGCAGCGGCGAACACGGCGGGTTCCGGGCGTGACCCGTCGTCCTGGCTGAGCACGTCGGCGACACCCCGCAGCATCTGGGAGAGGATCACGCCGGAGTTTCCCCGCGCGCCCAACAGCGCCCCGCGGGCAACGGCCTGCAGGACCGGTCCGGTCGCGGGCGAACCGTCGGCGCAGGCCTGCTCGGCCGCCTGCGTGGCGGACTCGAGGGTCAGGTAGAGGTTCGTGCCGGTGTCGCCGTCAGGAACCGGGTACACGTTGAGCGCGTCGATCTCCTCGCGCGCCTCCGCCAGCCCGGCCAGAGCGGCGCGGCACCAGCGCAGGACGACCCGCGCGTCCAGCACCGGCTCGACGCCCGCGACACTCACCTCGCGCCTCCCGTCCCAACCGGCACCTCGCGTGGAGGGTAACCCGCGGCGCCGACCGGATCGCGGGTTGGGATCAGCAGCGCGGACCGGGTATCCTGTTGCGGTTGCCCGCGGCGGAGTCCTGCCTCGTGCGCACATCGTCTCGTCTCGTCAACCCGCTGGCTAGGAGTCTCCCGTGGCTGCCACCTGCGACGTCTGCGGCAAGCGCCCGGGCTTCGGCAACTCGATCTCGTACTCGCACCGCCGGACCCCGCGGCGCTGGAACCCCAACATCCAGTCCGTGCGCGTGGTCGTCGGCGGCACGCCGAAGCGGCTCAACGTCTGCACCTCGTGCCTGAAGGCCGGCAAGGTCACCCGCTGAGTCGTCAGCGGAAGTGAACGTGACCCGCAGCGCCCGCGAAGGGCGTGCCACCAACCGTCACGCCGCCGCCGGGTGACACCCGGCCCACCAGACGCCAGCGTTCGGGCAGCGCGACGTCCGGCGGGAACGTCGCCGCCAGCGCGTTGTCGTCGCCGCCGGTGAGGATCCAGTCCAATGGCTCCGCGCCGAGCGCCGCCGCGGCATCGCGGACGGGGCCGGGCACCTCGAACGTGTCCGGATCCAGGTCGATCCCCACCCCGCTCGCCTCGGCCACGTGACCGAGGTCGGCCAGCAGGCCGTCGCTGACGTCGCACATCGACGTCGCGCCCAGGTCCGCCGCCTCCGGCCCGGCGTCGTAGGGCACCGTCGGCCGTCGGTGGGCCTCCACCAGCACTCGCGGGGAGCGAAACCCGCGGCTGAGCACCCGGAAGCCCGCTTCGGCCCAGCCCAGCCGCCCACACACCGCGACGACGTCGCCCGACCGCGCCCCCGATCGCGTGACCGGCCGCCGCCCGCCGAGATTGCCCAGCGCGGTCACCGCGACCACGACCAGTTCGGATCGCACCACGTCGCCACCCACGACCGACGTGCCCAACGGTTCGCATTCCTCCCGCAGTCCGTCGGCCAGTCCGAGCGCCCAGTCGGCCGGGAGGTCAGGCGGCGCACCAAGCCCGACGAGTAGCGCGGTCGGTACCGCGCCCATCGCGGCCACGTCGGCGAGGTTCTGCGCAGCCGCCTTGTGCCCGACGTCGGCGGCCGAGGACCAGTCGCGACGGAAGTGGCGGTTCTCGACCAGCAGGTCGGTCGTCGCGACCACCCGTCCGTCCGGAGCGGCCACGACGGCCGCGTCGTCGCCCGGCCCGACCAGCACGCCGCCACCTTGCGGAAGCCGCGCCGTGATGGCCGATATCAGGCCGAACTCGCCGAGGTCGGCCACCTTGTCAGACATGAGACTCCCTCGCCGATCCGGCCAGGATGTAGGTTTACGGCGACGTTCGGGGACATCTTCGCCCAGGAGACTGGAGGACGCGCGTGGTGGTGCAGGCCTACATCCTCATCCAGACCGAGGTCGGCAAGGCGGCCGATGTCGCGCGCGAGATCGCCCACCTCGAAGGGGTGACGCTCGCCGAGGACGTCACCGGCCCCTACGACGTCATCGTGCGGGCCGAGGCCCGAAACGTCGACGAGCTCGGCAAGCTCGTCGTCGCCCGCGTCCAGGGGGTCGACGGCATCACCCGCACGCTTACGTGCCCGGTAGTACACATCTGAGCCTGACGCCTTCTCGCCGCCGCCCGTCACGCCCCCTCCGGGTGAGCGCGGCAGGCGTCGGCGCCCTGTTGGTCGGCGGCTGCGGTTTCAGTGCCGTCGAGGTGGCGCCCTTTGACCCAGAGCCGGGCACGTCGCAGGCCTGCGCAGCGCTGTCGGAAGCGTTGCCCGATGTGGTGTCCGATGCCGTACGGCGTGACACCGAACCAGCGACACCGTACGTCGCGGCCTGGGGCGACCCCGCCGTGGTGCTGCGCTGCGGAGTCCCGCTGCCCGGCGAGTACCGCCCCGACGCACAGCTCTTCGACGTCGACGGGGTCGGCTGGCTTCCCGTGGACGGTGAGGGCGGCACGTTCTTCACCGCCGTGGACCGCCAGGTCCACGTCGAGGTCGCCGTGCCCGACGACTACGCCCCCGAGGCCGACGCCCTGGCAGACCTCGCCCCCGCGATCCTCGACACACTCCCCGGGCGCAATCCGTAACCTGCCGTGGCCCAAACGGACGAGACGGATCAGCGCGTTTGCGGTCGGGAAGATGCCGACCGCGTGGCCTTCGGGGTGACCGACATCAGGTTCGCGGCGTAGTTGGTGCGGCACCGTTGCCACACGCACCGGGAAGGGTGGCGCCAATCGCCGCGGTCACCCGGTGTGCGCATCGCTGGTGACCAGCGCGACGCCGGACAGGCCACGAGCGGTCAAATCACGCAGGAAGCCCAGCCAGCCAGCACCGTCCTCGGCGCTGGAGACGTGCAGGCCGAGGATTTCGCGGTGCCCGTCGGCGTTGACCCCGGCCGCGACCAGGGCGTGCACGTTGACCACCCGGCCGCCCTCGCGGACCTTGAGCACCAACGCGTCGGCAGCCACGAACGTGTACGGCGTCCAGCGGCCGGGTGCGGAACTGGTTGACCTGCTCGTCACTGACGGACGCCAACGCCCGCCACCCCGACCTGCTGACGTCCAGCGCCGCGAACGCGCCCGCATCCGCAGTGAACGCCAACACCGCTGGGGTCGCCCACGAGCATCGTCAAACCCGGCGAACGTTCGTGGCCACACCGCACCGCACCAGCTGGTGACATAATTCATGCTTCATGCTTGACTTATATAAGCCCCGAGTGACATTCTTTCAGGCATGCATGCTTTCGACGTGCTCGGCGACCCGGTGAGACGCCGGATATTGGAGCTGCTCGCCGACGGCGAGCAGACCGCCGGCGCGGTCACCGGGGTCATCCGGGCAGAGTTCGGGATCTCGCAGCCGGCGGTGTCACAGCACCTGCGGGTGCTGCGGGAGTCCGGGTTCGCGACCGTCCACCCAGACGGCACCCGGCGCCTGTACGCCGTCGACTCGGCGCCCCTTCGGGAGGTCGACATCTGGCTGGACCACTTCCGCCGGTTCTGGACCCAGCGTCTGGACGCGTTGGGCACCGAGCTCGCGCGCGGCAAGCGCGAGCGCCCCGAAAAGGCTGCCCCGACGCCGTCGGCGGGCAGCGAGTCGCGCACGAAGAGGGAGGAAGACACGTGATCGACATCGTCAACCAGATCAGCGCCACCCACAGGGAGATCGGCAACCACCCGGTCGCCACCGGCGAAGGGCGGTCGCTGCTGCTGCGCCGCTCCTACGACGCTCCGATCGAGGACGTCTGGAGCGCCTGCACCGACGCCGACCGGATCAGCCGATGGCTGGCTCCGATCGACGGCGACCTGCGGCTCGGTGGCAAATTTCAGCTCGAGGGCAACGCCGGGGGGGAAATCCTGCGCTGCGAAGAACCCCACCTGATCAAGGTCACCTGGGCCCTCGGGGAAGGCATGCCCACCGAAGTCGAAGTCCGCCTCGCCCAGGGCGAGGACGGCGGCACCGTCCTCGAGTTGGAGCACGCATCCCCCGCCGAGATCGTCGACGAACTGCTGCGCACCTACGGGCCCGGTGGCACGATCGGAATCGGAGGCGGCTGGGACCTCACACTGCTCGGCCTGGACCTGTTCCTCCACGGCGCGGAGTTCGACCCCGCGACCTGGGAAGACACGCCTGAGGCAAGGGAGTTCGCCACCCGCAGCTGCCACGCCTGGGGACCCGTGATCCAGCA
>DATHII010000178.1:0-2782 GCA_035316885.1 Jiangellaceae bacterium
AACCCTGGCTGTACTCCCCGAAGTAGCGGGACGCGAGGGCTGCGGCGGTGGCGGCATCGTTGGGCCGAGCCTCCGGGCCCGCGTTCACGGCGACAGCGTCCACAGCGCCTCGATCGGCAGCGCCCTCAATGTGTCTCCGAATGAAAGCGTCTGCTGTCCCGTGTAGAGCACGTATCCGGCGATCAGCCGTTGCCCGAGCCGTTCGGCGAGGTGACGCAGGCCGGCCAGGTCCTCGGACCTCACGGTGGCGCCGGCCTTGACCTCGATGCCCACTACCCGACCGTCGGCAGTCTCGATCACGGCGTCCACCTCAACCTTGTCCTTGGTCCGGTAGTGGTAAAGACGGGCGCGCTCGGTGCTCCAGGTCAGCTGGCGGGCTAGTTCCATGACAACGAAGTTCTCCATCATGGGGCCGGCAGCTCCGCTTGGCTGGCCGAGCCTTGTGGCGTCCTGGCCGAGCAGGTGACAGGCCAGGCCGCTGTCGACATAGGCCAACTTCGGCGTGCCGATGGCGCGCCGGGTCTGGCCAGTCGACCATGCCGGGATCTGCTTGATGAGAAAGACCGCAGCGAGCAGTTCCAGGTACCGGGCGAGCGTGCTGCGCGGGATGCCGGACTGAGTGGCGAGCGCTGCGGGCACCAGGAGCGCGCCGGACCTGCCAGCGAGCAGGGCAAGCAACCGCTGCAGTTCACCGCGCCGTTCGATGACTGCGAGTTCCACGACGTCGCGGTCGATGAGTGTCGTGAGATACGAGTCGAAGAATGCCGATCGCCGGGCAGGTAGGCGTCGTACCGCCTCGGGATAGCCGCCGCGCACGACGCGGTCGAGATAGTCACGCCGGCGCAGGCTCGACGTGTGCTCGAGATCGCGGCCGTGAGCGAAGGCGGCATCGACGAAGAGGTCCGGTGTGTCGTCGATCTCGCCCTGGGAGAATGGCCAGAGTTCGACGATCTCCATGCGCCCTGGCAAGGCGTCTGGCAGATCACGCAGAGCGAGGATCCGCGCCGACCCGGTCAGGAGGAATCGTCCAGGTCGGGGATCTGTGTCGACCGCGACCTTGATCGACCGGAACAACTCCGGGGCCAACTGGATCTCGTCGATGACAAGCAGACCGTCGTGGTCGACGAATCCGGTCGGATCGTCGGTTGCCGCGCGGATCGTGGTGGGGTCGTCAAGCAGGTGAACCAGAGAGCCGGGTGTCATGTTTGCGATCAGGCCGGCCAACGTACTCTTGCCGACCTGTCGAGCGCCGTTGATCGTGACGACCCTGGTGTCGGTGATGGCCTCACCGATCAACGGCTGCGCCTTGCGCGCGATGAGTTCATCAGACACGACCTCATTATGAGCACATGGCCGTATATCTTATGGGCGCCTGGCCGCATGCTCTGTGGGCATCTGGTCGCATAGTTTGTGGGCACTTGGCCGTACAGTTCGTGGTCACCTGGTCGTGTTGTGATTCGATCGTCATGGATGCGTAGCGGCCGACCTGGCTATGGGCTGATCGCGACGACCTCTGCCAGCGGAGTCTCGAGGCGGTGCGGCCCGGCGACCGCTGGGAACAGTGCCATGTCGCCACGCACGACCTGCCGACTGCCGAACCGGTCGGCCAGCAGGGTCCCGTCGGCACCGATGGCGACGAACTCGTCCTCGACCCGCAGCAGCACCGGATCGTCGACGCCGGCTACCAGCGCGGTCCGACGGGCGCGCAGCCCGTCGAGTACGGCGGCAGGCTCGTCGGACTCGCACGCGACCCAGGTGACGGGGGCGCCGAGGTGCCGTCCCTGCCCCGGGCCGTGGAAGTCGCTGCCGCCCACCGGGACGGTGTCGTGACCCCAGGCGGCCCACCAGGCCAGTGGGCCGGTCCATCGGCGGTCGAGCCAGGTCCAGTGCCAGATCTCGGCTAGCGGCGGCCGTTCGGTCAGGGGGTGGTGCCAGGAGCAGTCCGCGGCCAGCGGATGGTTGATCGACAGCAGGCCTCCGGCAGCGGCAACGGCCGAGACCCAGGCCTGGGCCGGCCGGCGGAAGTCGACCCAGCCGATGTCGCCGAACGCGTTGGCGTGCCCGCGGTCGGTCGTCACCTCCTGGCCCGCGATCAGCGTCACGCCGTACTGCGAGCCGATCCCGGGCAGCGACGCGTGGTGGCTCACCGTGTTGTGGTCGGTGACCGCGAGGACGTCGAGCCTCGAGCGGACAGCGGCTGCAGCCAGCTCGGCCACCCCCAGGGATCCGTCGGAGTGCACCGAGTGGGCGTGGAGGTCGCAGGCAAGCCACCTCAGGCCGGGTGCGGCTGGTAGCTCGCGGTGGAGCGGCCGCTCCGGCGGCGGTGGGGCGGGCGGCTCGTTGTCCGGAGGCGCCGTCGCCGGCAATGAGATCTCCAGATTCAGGTCGAGTCCGTCGGCAGGGATCCGGTGCAGGCCCAGGATCACCGACCAGACCCCTTCCTCGAGCTCGCCGGAAACGTACCCCGGGCTTGCGGCGTCGTGCGCGATCGCGAACCTGTCCCGTGCCCCGCCTGACCAGCCTCGAAAGCCGGCCGGGCCTGCACAGCCGAGGTCCACCACACCTGCCGCGCGGTCGTACCGCAGCCGCACCTCGACCGACTCGACGCCGCGAGGGACCTCGAACGGGACCTCCAAGTACGGCGAGGCCGCCCGGTCGTCCAGCGTGACCTGCCGCTCGATCCTCGTGATCATGTCGACTTTGGGTCCCAGGAGGCACCAAAGTCGACATGATCACGGGAGCCGGGGCGCCGCAGCTTCCGGGCCTCCTCGTAGGCGGCGCG
>DATHII010000179.1:0-7171 GCA_035316885.1 Jiangellaceae bacterium
ATCCGTGGAGCCTGCCTATCCGGCCCGCCCGCACCGCCTCGCGAAGCGCCTGGTACCCGGCGTCGAACCGGCGCTGGAAACCGACCTGCAGCGCCGTGCCGGCCGCCTCTACCTCCTTGAGGACGGCGACCGTGCTGGCGACGCTGCTGGCGACCGGCTTCTCGCAGAACACCGGTAGCCCGGCTCGGGCGAGCGCCACGAGCAGTTCGGCATGCGTGGGAGTGGGCGTCGCGATGACGGCCGCGTCGACGCCGGCGCCGAGGACGTCGTCGCTTGTTGTGGCGCCGATCCGGTCGGCGACCAGTGCGGCCCGGGTTCGGTCGCGATCGGTGACGACGACCTCGTCGACCTCCGGCAAGTCAACGAGGGTGGCGGCGTGGAACGCGCCGATGCGTCCAGCACCGATCACGCCGACCCGCATGATGCGCCTCCGTCCAGTCACGCCGCGACGTGACTGGACGTCACTTCTAGTGCCCGGCAGGGCGACTGTCAATGCTTTGTCCTGACAAGCCGTCAATAAGACTAGCCCTCAAAGATCCGGGACCGTGAGGGGTCAGACTCGGGGGGGTGCCCGCCCCCCCGACGGCGGTCAGGCGGTCTTCTTGCGGCCTCGGGTCAGGTGCGACGTCGAGGAGGGGTTGGTGGCGATCCCGAGCGCCGCGATGCGCATCGTCTCGGTAATGTCCCCGGCCCGACAGACATCGGGCTGGCGCACGTGCAGCGGATCGGCCCGCAAGAACTCCAGCGCCCGATGCCTGGTTGCGATTGAGTCCAGGGCCAGCAGAACGTCAAGCGTGGCGGCGAGTCGCGTGTAGCCGTGGACATCCTCCGGCGGCAGCGGCATCTCGAAGAACCCAGCATCGAGCTCTTCCAGCACTCCGTCCGACGCTTACAGCCTGCGGAAGTTCGTACTGCCCCGCGACGTCCGCGAACACCGCCGCCCGCGGGCCATAGATCTCCCGCGCAATGCGAACCGAGGCGATGTCGTCGTCGGGACGCACACCGATGGCAACCTTGACGGCAGGAACCCCAGTCCGCGCAGGCGTTCGGCCTCGGCACGAACCGCGGCCTGCCCTTCCTCGCCGGCCTGCCTGCTATCCGGCTACACGACCTGCGCCACACCAACGCAAGCCCGGCTTTGGCTGCCGGCATCGACATCAAGGTGGTATCCGAGCGCCTGGGCCATTCGACGATGGCAGTCACGGCTGACCTCTACACGCACGTCGTCCCGTCCCTTGGTCGAGACGCAGCGAGGCGCATCGCTGGGCTCCTGGGGGACGGGTCGCAAGCAAATGCCTACGAGATGCCTACGAGCGAGGCCCACCAGGGGCCGGAGAGGAGGGGCGACGATGCATCGCTGCAGGCAGATGGAGCGCGCCCGAAGGGATTCGAACCCCCAACCTTCTGATCCGTAGTCAGATGCTCTATCCGTTGAGCTACGGGCGCAGGTCGCAATGACGGTCAGGAGTGTATCGTCCGGCGGCGCACGAGCCGAATCCCTGACTGGGGCGGAACGCGGTGACCTAACCAATCGATTTAAGGACCAGCGTCCCGTCCGGCTCCGCTTCGACCCCGGAGCCGAAGGAGCGGCTGATGCGGTCCAGAACGTTGGCGAGCAAGGTGCTGTCTTGCGCCGATGCCCGGTGGAGGCGCATTTGCCGTGCCTGAAACGGCGACATCCGTAGCGCGGCCAGTCGGCCTGTCTCGACGTGGATCGTCGCGAGGTAGAGCAGGCGGAGGTCGTCGCGATACTTCTCGTAGCCGGTGATCCCTTCGTAGTCGTCGACGAGGTCGCCGCAGCCGTAGAGCACGAGCTTCCCCCGGTAGACCTCGATCGGCCGCGGATGGTGCGAGGAGTGCCCGTACAGGACGTCGACGCCCCCATCGATCAGCAAGTGCGCTAGCCGCACGTCGGCGGTCGGGACGTGGTAGCCCCAGTTAGACCCCCAATGGATTGACACGACGACGACGTCGCCGCGGTCCTTGGCCTGCCGAACCCGTTCCAGCAGGTCGGAGACCGCAGCGGCGGATGCGTTCCCGACGAAGTTCACCCCAGGCCGCTCGTCGGTCGCCGCCCACCGTGCCGGAACGCCACTCGAGGGCATGCCGACCGAGAAGATCGTGATCTTGCCGGCGGTGGTGTCGACGGTCGCCGGCCGCCGCGCCGCGCCCGCATCCCGGCCAGCGCCCGTCGTCTGGACGGCGGCAGCAGCCAGCACGTCCAGTGTTTCCTCCAACCCGCAAGTCCCGAAGTCGAGCACGTGGTTGTTCGCGAGCGTGCAGACGTCGACACGCGCAACGGTCAGGCACGGCACGTTGTCCGGGTTCATGCGGTAGTGCACGCCCTTGCCCGGGTCGTAGTTGTCGCTTCGGGTGACACTCGTCTCGAGGTTCACCAGCCGAAGGTCGGACGCTTCATCATCGATCGCTCGTACGGCGTCACCCCACGGCCAAGAGAAGTCGACCGGACGCGGGATCGGGCCGTTCAACGCTTCGGCGAGCTCGACGTACCTGCGCGCATCGCGGACGGACTGCTCGTACAGGGTCGGGTCGCCGGGATGCGGAAGGATCTGGTCGACACCACGGCCCGTCATCATGTCGCCGCCAAGCAGCAAACGGACAGCACGGTCCGGCATGTCTCTCACAGTACGGAGAGCTCTACGCCATTGCGTGTGGGGCAACGCCCTGATACGCCCGGGCGACCATGGTCACCCACTGGTACACGGCGTCCTCGTTGGGCGCGAACGGGCCTGGAGCGAAGTGCGGCGAGCACAGCCCGCGCTGAACCGACTCGCACGCCGACCAGTCCTGTCGGTTCGTCAGGTCCCAGAACTCGACCGCGTACGACGGGTCGACGCCGTCGTCGACGAAGTACCACGAGCACTCGACCCTGGTCAGCGCGGGCCCGACCGGTGTCAGGAGGTGGGTCATCACGTAGTCCGGATGCAGCGACATCAATAGATTCGGGAAGAGCCCGAGGTAAAGCACCACACCCTGGTCGACACCCTCGATCGGCATGCCCGAGGATTCCCCGTCGAGCGACATGGTCGCTGCGCCGTCGCGGAGGTCCATCGATCCGCCCACCCAGGCACCCGGTAGGTCGTAGTTGTGGCCGCTGGTCGGCGGCGAGACCTGACACAGTTCCGGATGGATCAGCGGGCAGTGGTAGCACTCGTGGTAGTTCTCGACCAGCACCTTCCAGTTGGCGGCGACCTCGTAGTCGTGCCGGGCCTGCCGCACGAGCGCCTCGGGCCGGTACGGCGTGACCAGCGACCCCAGAGCGCCGACGTGATCCGGGAACGACGGACCGTCGCCGCCGGCGTTGACGAAGACCCACCCGTGCCACACGGAGACCGGGAGCGACACCAGACCGAACTCCGCCGGCTCGAACCCGTCGAGCTCCCGGATTCCGGGCGCCGCAACGAGGCTGCCGGACAGCGAGTAGTTCCAGGCGTGGTACGGGCAGAGCAGCGCACGCCTGGCGTCGGTGTCCCCGACCGGCAGGATCTCGTGCCCGCGATGACGGCAGGTGTTGGCGAGCGCGTGCACGTCGCCACCGGGCGGAAACGTGAGCAGCACCGAGATGTCGCCGACGAGTGTGCCGCGCTGGGTCACCGGCTGGCCCGAACCGTCCTGGCGCAACTCGTCGTCTCGTCCCACGCACGTCCACGTGCCGGCGAACAGATGACGACGCTCCCAGCCGAGCACCTCCTCCGAGGTGTACGCGACGGCCGGCAGCATCGTTCCGCGCCCGAACGCCCGCAGGGCGGGCTCGAGCGCAGCGGTCGCGATCGGCGCACCCGTTCCCGTTCGCACCATGCGGCCAGCATGTCCGAGGCGCGACCGGCAGGGAAAGGTCAGTCACGGGACCGGCTCGCAAGTATGCAGCCGCGTCGACCAGCGCCGGTACGTACCAATAGCCCTGACCGGTCCGGTCCAGTCCGTACCACGGTGTCTCATCAGCGCAGGCCAGCGGAGTTTGTGACCCGATTCACCGAGCCGCGCCATTCCGCCACATGAGACGCGCACCGTACCGTGCGGCATATCCACCGTCGTGAAACCCGCTCGCAGCACTCCTCAGCGGCCGGGTGACAGGTCAGCACACCCCGTTGAGACGACCCCGGTCGTGCCGTAGGGCCGACGCCGCAACCCGTGCGAATAGGTGATCCCGCGAATGACCGCAGCCGCCACCACCGAGTACGACCTGAGCGACGCCCCCACGAATCACCAGCGCCTGCTCGGGTGGATCTCCAGCGTCGCCGAGCTCACCCAGCCGGAGAGCATCCACTGGTGTGATGGATCTGACGACGAGTGGCGGCGGCTCACCGACGCGCTCGTCGAGGCCGGCACCCTCGTCCGCCTCGACGAGGAGAAGAAGCCGAACTCGTTCTGGGCACGCACCGACCCCACCGACGTCGCCAGGGTCGAGGAGCGCACGTTCATCTGCTCGGTCGACGAGGCCGACGCCGGCCCCACCAACAACTGGCGCGACCCGAACGAGATGAAGGCCGAGATGGTCGGCCACTACAACGGGTCGATGCGCGGCCGGACGATGTACGTCATCCCATTCTGCATGGGTCCGGTCGAGGCCGAGAATCCGATGTTCGGCGTCGAGATCACCGACTCCGCCTACGTCGTCGCGTCGATGCGGATCATGGCCCGGTTGGGCTCGCGCGTACTCGAGGCCATGGGCGACGACGCCGGCTTCGTCCCATGCCTGCACTCCGTCGGCGCGCCGCTGCAGCCCGGCCAGAAGGACGTTCCCTGGCCCTGCAACCAGACCAAGTTCATCACCCAGTTCCCCGAGGAACGGATGATCTGGTCGTACGGCTCCGGCTACGGCGGCAACTCACTGCTGGGCAAGAAGTGCTACTCGCTGCGCATCGCCAGCGTCATGGCCCACGACGAGGGCTGGATGGCCGAGCACATGCTGATCATGAAGCTAACGTCGCCCGCCAACGCCGTCCACTACATCGCTGGCGCCTTCCCGTCGGCGTGCGGCAAGACGAACGTCGCCATGCTCGAGCCGACGATCCCGGGATGGAAAGTCGAGACGCTCGGCGACGACATCGCCTGGATGCGCTTCGGTGAGGACGGCCGCCTCTACGCGCTCAACCCCGAGTACGGGCTGTTCGGTGTCGCCCCCGGCACCGGCTGGAAGACCAACCCCAACGCCATGCGCACCATCGACCGGGGCAACAGCCTGTTCACCAACGTCGCTCTGACCGACGACGGCGACATCTGGTGGGAGGGCATGACCGAGGAGCCGCCGGCACACCTCACGGACTGGAAGGGTCGCGACTGGACCCCCGAATCTGACGAGCCCTCGTCGCATCCCAACTCGCGGTTCTGCACTCCGATCACCCAGTGCCCGATCATCGCGCCGGAGTACGACGACCCGCGCGGTGTTCCGATCTCGGCGATTCTGTTCGGTGGCCGCCGGGCTACCACGATCCCGCTCGTCACCGAGGCCCGGGACTGGACCCACGGCGTATTCATGGGTGCGACGCTCTCGTCGGAGACGACGGCAGCCGCGAGCGGCCAAGTGGGTGTCGGCCGCCGCGACCCGATGGCGATGCTGCCGTTCCTGGGCTACCACGGCGGCGACTACTTCGGCCACTGGATCACCCTCGGCAAGGAGGCCGACGCGGTCAAGCTGCCGAAGATCTTCTACGTCAACTGGTTCCGCCGTGACGACGACGGCAACTTCCTGTGGCCGGGCTTCGGCGAGAACGGGCGCGTCCTCAAGTGGGTCGTCGAGCGCCTCGAGGGCCAGGCCGCGGCCGCGGAGACAGCGATCGGGCACGTCCCGACAGCGGGGTCGCTCGATGTCGACGGCCTCGACCTCACCGCTGAGGAACTGGACGAGTGCCTGCGCGTCGACCCGGACGAGTGGAAGGCCGAGATCCCCGCCATCACCGAATGGTTCGACAAGTTCGGCGACAAGCTGCCCACGCTGCTATGGGCGGAGCTCGACGGGCTCAAGACCCGCCTCGGCCTCACCTGACGTCACACCGACGTTCGACACGTGTTGCTCAGGCGGTGCTTCCTTCCAGGACGGCGTTGACCTCCGCCCCGAACAGCGTCGCGAAGGTCGACAGCCACAGCCACACCAGCAGGACGACCACGCCGGCGAGGGCACCGTAGGTCTCCGCGTAGGACCCGAAGTTGTCGACATAGACGGAGAAGCCGACGGACGCGACCAGCCAGAGAATCACGGCCACGATCGCCCCCACCGAGAACCACCGGAACGGCGCATCAGCACGGTCCGGGGCGACGCTGTACAGCACGGCGAGAGCGAGGAATAGGGCGACGATCAAGCCCACCCAGCGCCCCACCTCGACGACGAGATGCAGCCAACTCGGCAGGTCGAGGGCGTTGAGTACGGCAGGCATGACGGCGACCAGCGCCACCGCGGCCACGATGAAGACGATGGCAGCAAGCGTGAGCCCGAGCCCCATCAGCCTCCTCTTGACGACGTTGCGCCCGTCGTTCGTGCCATAGGCGACATTCGTGGCCTTGATCAGGTTTCCGACGGCGCTGGACGCGCTCCACAGCGCTACGCCGAGGGCGACGACCAGGCCGGTGCCCAGCGAACGTTGCTCCGCTCCGGTGATCGACTCGAGCTGTGACGTCAGCAGTTCGTCGGCGCTGTCGGGCAATGCCGAGCCGAACGAAGCGAGTTGCCCCTCTACGTCTGCGGGGTCGCTGACCAACCCGTACAGCAGGACCACCGCGATCATGGTCGGGACGATCGCCAGGAAGGCATAGAACGCAACGCCCGCCGCGATCAGCGGGACCTGGGCGTTCCGGGCCCGCTTCCAGGCCGCCTTCAGTACGTCGAGACGTCTACGCCATGGCCCCCGCGCTCCGGCCCCCCCTCCGTCCTCAGCCGGACGGGTTTCCTGCTCGACCCCCATGGCAACCCCGTACCCGAAGTCGCGATCGACCAAGCCCTCCGCGCAATGCAGCGCGCCGCCGTGCTCGGGGCAGTCCACCGCTGAGACTCACTCGGGGCAGCGCCCAGCCTGCTGCCGAGCGTGACCAGGACGGCATCCGCCCTGGTGAGAGTGGCGGAGGCGGCGGGATTTGAACCCGCGAGAGGGTTTGAGCCTCAACCCGCTTAGCAGGCGGGCGCCATAAACCGGACTAGGCGACGCCTCCACACCCG
>DATHII010000180.1:0-17673 GCA_035316885.1 Jiangellaceae bacterium
GGCGGGCTCCCAGCAGGCCCACGCCACAGAGGCGGTCACGACACGGCGCCGACGTCGTGGACGTGGCCGAAGCGCGTGCACTGGGCGTTGCCGCCGCCGCGGTTCGTGCGCATGACCGAGTGCGCTACCCGGTGGTGGCACTTGTCGCACCAGCGCGTCTCGGTGGTCTCGTGATCTCGAGCGGGGTGGGTACGGCGGGCGCCCTCAGTGGTGACCACGTATGCAATAGAGATTCCTTCGTCTGGACGTACGAGCCCGACCTTGCGCATGGGCTCTTGCCTATGCTGTGTCGATGGCGAGACGCGGCCTTTGCATAGTTCGATGATCCGGGAGATTGTGATCTCGCTGCCGTTCGCGGGCCCGTGGTTGGCGAGGAACAGTCCGGCCCGGCGGGTCCCGAGTCACGGGACCGATCTGTTGGGCGAGCGGTATGCCATCGATTTCATCGGTGTGGACCATCGTCGCCGGACCGCGGACCACCGTGACTGGCGGACCTTCCTCGCCACCGAACCGGCGGAGCGCTTCTTTGCCTTTGGTCAGCCGATCCTGGCACCGGCCGGAGGCATCGTCGTCGAGGTGCACGACGGCGAGATCGATCACGTGGGGCGGCGGTCACAGCTGACCTTGGTGCCATATGCGTTGGGCCAGCCTGCGCGGGTCCGGCAAGGAGTGGGTGCGATCGCCGGCAACCATCTGATCATTGCGCTGCGCGATAGCGGCGAATTCGTCGCCCTTGCGCATCTGCGGGGCGGCTCCATTCGCGTTGCCATCGGCGAGGAGGTGACGACGGGCCAGCCGGTCGCGGAATGTGGCAACTCTGGCAACTCGACCCAGCCGCACCTGCACCTGCAAGTCATGGACAGCCCGGACCTGTCCATTGCCCGAGGCGTCCCGATGGCATTCCGGCGCTTCCGCGAATGGTCTCGCGGCGCGAAGCACTTCCAGGTCAGGGAGTCCGGCCTTCCGGGCGAGGGTGCGGTCGTCGAACCATTGCCCGTACTGGCCGCGGACGTGGGTCCCTGACCGACCCGGGCTTGCGCCGACGCGCTACGGCTGGGCCTCAGCGCCCTAGCGTGAGCGAGTTCGAATCAGCCTGCGGCAGCAACTGCATGATCAAAGGACGCTTGCTGGGGTATCAAGCCCTGTACGGCCCAGCAGACTGCCCTTGATCATGTTCCAGACCGGTCCTAGCCGGTGCCGGTGATGTGCTCGGGCCGCACCGGGATGCGGGCGAGCAGCAGCCCGGTCGCCGCCCGAACGGCGGCCACGATGGCCGGCGTCGAAGAGATCGTCGGCGGTTCGCCGACCCCGCGCAGGCCGTACGGCGCGTGGGGGTCGGCCAGCTCCAGGACGTCCACTGCCATCGGCGGCATGTCGAGCATCGTCGGGATCAGGTAGTCGGTGAACGACGGGTTGCTGATCACGCCGTCGACGACCTGGATCTCCTCCATCAAGGCCAGGCCCAGCCCCTGCGCGGTGCCGCCGTGGATCTGGCCGAGCACGGCGTCCGGGTTCATCGCCTTTCCGACGTCCTGAGCGGTGGCGATCTCGACCACCCTGACCAGCCCGAGCTCGACGTCGACGTCGACGACGGCCCGGTGTGCCGCGAACGCGTACTGGACATGTGCCGTGCCCTGGCCGTCCTGGTCGAGCGGAGTGGTGGGCCGGTGCCGCCACTCCACCGTCTCCTCGACGGCTGCTCCCTCCGCCAGGGCATCAAACCCGCCGAGCTCGTCGACCCTGCGTCGCACCGCCTCGCAGGCAGCCCGGACCGCACCTCCGGTCATGTAGGACTGTCGCGACGCCGACGTCGAGCCGGCGCTGCCGACCGACGTGTCCGCCGGCAGGATCGTCACCTGCTGCAGGCCCAGTTCCGTGCGGGCGATCTGCGCGACCAGCGTGACCAGTCCCTGGCCCACTTCGGCCGAGGCGGTGTGGACACTGGCCACCGGCTCCCCGCCGACGACCTCCACCCGCACGCGAGCGGTGGAGTAGTCGTCAAAACCCTCGGAGTAGCCGACGTTCTTGATCCCGACGCCGTAGCCGGTGCCGCGCACCACTCCCTCGCCGTGCGTCGTGTTCGACACGCCGCCCGGCATCAGCCGGAGGTCGACGGCATCGCCGGACGGCGGGGATGGTAGCGGTGCGTCCCTCACCCGCTTGAGCAGTTCGGCGACCGGCGCGGCGGAGTCGACGACCTGGCCGGTCGGCATCACCGAGCCCTCGCTCATCGCGTTGAGCAGGCGGAAGTCGACCGGGTCGAGCCCCAGTTCCGCAGCCATCCGGTCCATCTGCGACTCGTAGGCGAACGCCGCCTGCACAGCACCGAAGCCGCGCATCGCGCCGCAGGGGGGGTTGTGGGTGTAGACACCCCAGCAGTCGATGCCCACGTTGGGGACGTCATACGGGCCGACGCCCAGCGTGGCGGCGTTCGCGACCACGGCCGGCGTGCTGGACACGTAAGCGCCACCGTCGAGGACGATTTCCGCGCGGACGTAGACGAGCCGGCCCTCACGGGTCGCCCCATGCTCGTAGCTCAGCCGCGCCGGGTGACGGTGCACGTGGCCGAAGAACGACTCCTCGCGTGAATAGACCATCTTGACCGGCCGGCCGGTGTGCCGCGCCAGCATGCAGGCATGGATCTGCATCGACAGGTCCTCGCGCGCCCCGAAGGCGCCGCCGACCCCGCCGAGGGTGATGCGGACCATGTCCTCCGGCAGACCCAGGCAGGCGGCGACCTGGGTACGGTCGACGTGCAGCCACTGTGTCGCCACGTAGAGGTCGACCGAGCCGTCCTCGGCCGGCACGGCCAGGCCGGACTCGGGCCCGAGGAAGGCCTGGTCCTGCATCCCGACCTCGTACTCCCCGGTCACGACGACCTCCGCGGCCGACTCCTGGTCACCCCGGCGGATCCGCAGGTGCCGCACGACGTTGCCGCCGGGGTGCACGCGGATCCCTTCCGCGGCATCGACGGCGCGCCGTGGGTCGGTCAACGGCTCGAGCACCTCGTAGTCGACGACGATCCTCGCCGCCGCACGGCGGGCGGCCTCGGGGTGGTCGGCCGCCACGATCGCGACCGGCTCACCGTGGAAGCGCGCCGTCCCGTCGCAAAGAACCGGCTGGTCCGCATGCTCGAGCCCGTAGACCTTCCGGCCCGGCACGTCGTCGTAGGTCAGCACCGCGTGGACGCCGGTCGTGGCCAGGGCCGGACCGAGGTCGATCGAGGCGATCCGAGCGTGCGGGTGTGGGCTGCGCAGCGTGGTGCCCCAGAGCATGTCAGCGGCCCAGAGGTCGCTGGAGAACGCGAACTCGCCTTTGACCTTGAGCGTTCCGTCGGGGCGGGAGGCACGTTGGCCGATCCCGCCCTCACCGCGAGCTCGGGACACGTCCGGTGGTCGTACCGGCGCCTCGGTCTCGAGACCAGGCTGGACCGTCACGGCTCAGCCCGCCTTCTGCGCGGCGGCCAGGTGGACGGCGTCGAGGATCTTCTCGTAGCCCGTGCAGCGGCACAGGTTGCCGGCCAGTGCCTCCCTGATCTCGGCGTCCTTCGGCTGCGGCACCCGCTCGAGCAGGTCATGGGCGGCCACGACCAGGCCGGGTGTGCAGAACCCGCACTGGACCGCACCCGCGTCGATGAAGGCACGCTGCACCGGGTCGAGGGTGTCGCCCGCGCTCAGGCCTTCGACCGTCCGGACCTCGCGGCCCTCGGCCTGTCCCGCAGCCACGAGGCAGGCGCACACCGCCTCGCCGTCGAGGTAGACCGTGCACGACCCGCACTCGCCCTGTTCGCACGCGTTCTTCGACCCGGGCAGGCCCAGCCGCTCCCGCAGGACGTACAGCAGGCTCTCGCCCTCCCAGACGTCGTCGGCTTCACGGCTCTCTCCGTTGACGGTGGCGGTGACTCGCACGGGTGCATCACTTCTTCCGGTAGGCGTGCCATGCCCAGCCCAAGGTGCGACGGGCCATGACCGACAGCGTGTGGAGCCGGTAGCGCGCCGTCCCTCGCACGTCGTCGATGGGAGACGCCGCCGCCACGACCAGATCCCCGAAACGGCGGGCGACGTCGTCGTCGATCGGTCCGAGACCGTCCCAGTCCAGCGCCGCATCAACGAAGCGCTCGGCCTCGACGGCACGGCGAGGGGTCGGCGCGGCCGAGCCGATGCCCGTGCCGACCCGCCGCTCCCCCGGGAACAGCGCGAGGCCGAACGACGACACGGCGATCACCATGGCGTTGCGGGTGCCGATCTTCGAGAACTCCTGTGGACCGGTCGCGACCCGGACCAGGATCGATCTGATCAACTCGTCGGGTGCAAGTGCGTTGCGCTTCACGCCGGTGTAGAACTCCGACACCGGGATCTCGCGGAGCCCGCGGGTCGACTCGACCTCGACCACAGCTCCGGCGGCAAGCAGCGGTGGATGGGCGTCGCCCGCGGGCGAGGCCGCTCCGAGGTTGCCGCCGATCGTTCCCCGGTTGCGGATCTGCGGTGAGCCCACCGTCCGCGACGCCATTGCCAGGCCCGGGAGCAGGCCGCCCATCTCGGAGATGACCCGCGTGTACGACACCCCCGCGCCCAACCGGACGTGGTCCCCTTCGTGCGACCACTCGGCGAGTTCGTCCACCCGGGTCAGGTCGAGCAGCGCCTCTGGCCGGGACTGGTCGAAGTTCAGCTCGACCATGACGTCGGTGCCGCCGGCCAGCGGCACCGCGCCCGGCCGTTCCGTCTTGGCCGCGAGGGCGTCGGCCCACGTCGGCGGCTGCAGGAACTCCATTGCCCGTACTCCTCATCGGCTGCAGGTAGTAGACCGCGGGCTCGGGCGCCGGACCACCCGCAGGGAGTACGAATCGGTCACCCGATCCGACCGTGCCTTTGTATGATCCTCTAATGCTGCTACGGGACCTTCTGGCCGATCCCAGCCTGCACCTGACCCTGCTCGATGGTGAACAGTCCCTGGACCGGCAGCTGGCCTCGGTGACGACGATCGACCTGCTCGATCCCCGCCGGTACCTCCGCACCGGTGCCCTCGTGCTCACCGGCCTGATGTGGTACCGGGGTCCCGCCGACAGTGAGGCCTTCGCGGAGGCCCTCGCGGAGTTCGACGTCGTGGCCCTCGGCGCCGGTGAGGCAGCGCTGGGTTCGGTGCCCGACGACCTCGTCCGGGCGTGCCACAAGCGCGGGATCGCCATCGTGAGCGTCCCGGTCGAGGTGGCATTCAGCCAGGTCAGCGACCGGGTCGCCCAGGACCAGGAGGCCGAGCGCGATCACCGACGGGCCGTTGCCCGCGACCGCCAGCGCCGGCTGCTGTCGGCCGTGGCCGAAGGCCGGGGACTGGACGCATTGCTCGGCCTGGTGACCGAAGACGTCGGATCACGGTGCCGGGTGATGACACCGTCCGGCCGTGAGGTCGCGGCGACCGGTGAGCCCCTGCCTCCGGGGGATCTCGATTCACTCACCCGGGCGTTCCTGCTCGACCCCTTGCCGGCCGTCGTGGCCACCTCGGGCGGGAGTCGAAGCGTCATCTCCGCGGGCTCGCGGCTGGGGCAGGAGGTGACGTCCTGGTTCCTCGTCGGCTCCGGTGACCATCGCGCTTGGTCCGAAGACGTGCGGTCGACCGTCGACGATCTCGCGGCGGCAGTCGCGCTCGAGCGTTCCCGTCTGGATGATCGTCGGCGGGTGGAGCGGCGGATCGCCGACGAGGTCGTGGATCTCATTGCCGCAGGAAACGCCACGCGGCCCGAGACGACGGCCCGGATGACCGACCTCGGCGTCGATCCGGCCGGGCCGTTCCTCGTCGCGGCCGCCGCTTTCCCCAGCCGTCCGGACATGCTCGACGTCGCCCGCGACGTCCTGCACGACGTCGGTCTGCACTTGCCCCACCCGCCGGTTACCGGAGTCCGCCAGGACCACGCAATCACCCTGATCTCGGTCGCCGCAGCGGCGGATCCTGCGGAGCGGGTGCGGGCAGCGGTACAGCGGCTGGGACCAGGCCTCCGCGACGCGCGGCTGGCGGTCGGTCTGTCGGCCGTCGTCGCTCCCAGGGCGCTGGTCGGCGCTCTGGATGAGGCGCGACATGCACAGCAACTCGCCGCCCTGCGCGGTGAACCGGTCGCGGTGGTGACCGCCGACGAGGTGACCTCCCATGTGCTCCTGCTGGCCGCCGTGCCCGACGACGCGCGGCGAACCTTCGCCACGCGGGTGCTGGGACCAGTGCTCGACCACGACGAACGCCACGGCGGCAACCTGCTCGCCACGCTACGAGCCTTCCTCGACGCCAACGGGTCGTGGAGCCGCTGCGCTGCGGTACTGCACCTGCACGTGAACTCGGTGCGATACCGCATCGCCCGTGTCGAGGCGCTGACCGGTCGGGACCTGTCGCGACTCGAGGACAGGGTGGACCTGTTCCTCGCCCTACGGTCGCTTCCCGAATAGCGCAGACCAGCGTGGTTTGGTCCGCGACCGGCCCCGCTGGTAATCTTTGACGTCGCGTGCGCTCCCGCCGGTACAGACAAGTCGGGCACGCAGGGTCCTCATCTCGGCCGCCGTCGTCCACGTCGGCGGCCGTCACGGTGGACCGGACCCCCCGATCATCATCACGGCTACAGACGAGGCACCTCAGTGGCGAACATCAAGTCCCAGAAGAAGCGCATCCTCACCAACGAGAAGGCACGGCTGCGCAACAAGGGGGTCAAGTCCTCCCTGAAGACCGCCGTGCGCCGGTTCAACACGGCCGCCGAGGCAGGCGACTCCGAGCAGGCAACCACGCTCGCTCGCGAAGCTGCCCGCAAGCTCGACAAAGCCGCGTCGAAGGGCGTCATCCACAAGAACCAGGCCGCCAACCGGAAGTCGGCGATCGCCAA
This sequence comes from Jiangellaceae bacterium, assembly GCA_035316885.1. Classification (GTDB taxonomy): domain Bacteria; phylum Actinomycetota; class Actinomycetes; order Jiangellales; family Jiangellaceae; genus DASRTE01. The sequence goes on from DATHII010000180.1 coordinate 6,857, forward strand.
GCGCGCCGCCGCTCTCTGAGCAGCCGCACCACGCCCGACGGCGCCGTCCATCAGGGGCGGGCGCCGTCGGGCGTTTCGGGTCAGCCTGCCCCCCGGGCCGCGCCGATCTCGACGACGGCCGTGGTGAGCGCCAGAGTCGCGTCGTTGCCGCCGCCCTTGACCCGCAGGTCGGCCGCGGCGACGGCGCGGATCGCCCGCACCAGACCCGCGGGGGTCCACCCGCGGAGTTGGCCGCGCAGGATGCGGACCTTCCACGGCGGCACGCCGAGGTCGCGGGCGAGGTCGGCATCACGGACGCCGCGCGGAGCACCCGCAAGGCGGGCCAGCGAGCGGACCGCGGTGGCGAGTGCCGCCGTGATCAGCACCGGGTCGGTACCGGTCTCGAGTGCCCAGCGCAACTGCTCGAGCGCGTCGACCGTGCGACCCTCGACCGCACGGTCGGCGACGACCCACCCCTTCACCTCGGCCCGGCCCTCGAAGTAGGTCGCGACCACGGCGGCGTCGACGACCCCGCCCTCTGCGTCGGCCGCGAGCTGGGCGGCCGCGGACGCCAGCCCACGCAGGTCGCCGCCGACCGCCTCGACCAGGCGCCGCGCAGCGCCCTCGTCGATCCGACCGCCACCGGCGGCGACCTCCGAGCGCACGAAGTCGACCTGGTCGTCCGGGCGGGTTACCCGCTCGCAGCCGACCTCGCGAACGCCGACCGATCGGAGGTCGTCGAGCAGGCGCTTGCCCTTCGGGCCACCAGGGTGGACCAGCACGACGTGCACATCCACGACCGGCAGGGCGGCGTACTCCGTCAGGGCCTGCGCCGTCGGGTCGGCAACGTCCTGGACTCCCCGGACCACGAGGACGCGGCGCGTGGCGAACAGTGACGGACTCACATGCTCGGCCAGGGCTGCCGCTGTCAGATCGGCGCCGGCCACCTCGGAGACATCGGCCTCGTCGTCGGCGGCTCGTGCGGTGGCGATCACCGCGGCGACTGCGCGTTCGGCGAGCAGGGTTTCCGGGCCGACGAGGACCGTGACCGGGGAATCGAGGGCGCGGGGAGCGGGCATCGCGGCCAAGGATGGCACGCCGACCGGACACGGCTCATGGCGGCGGCACGACGCGTGGACCGCCGGCGACGACACCGAGTCCGTCGCCGGGCGTCTGGACCACTGCGATCGACCCGTCGAGGTCGGTGCGCAGGACCTCGACACCGGATCTCTCGAGCAGCTCGATGGTCTCGGGCGCCGGATGGCCGTAGGTGTTGTCCGCTCCCGCACTGACGAGAGCCAAACCGGCACCGAGGCCCGTGAGCAGCTCGGCGTCCTGGTGCACCGAACCGTGGTGCGGAACCTTGAGCACGTCGGCACGAAGTCCTGGCTCGGCGACGCGCAGTGCCCGCTGGGCCTCGGGTTCGATGTCACCTGCCAGCACGAACCGGGCGCCGTCGACGTCGGCCTCGAGCACGATGCTGGCGTTGTTGGCCATCGAGCCGTCGGCGATGATCCGCCGCGGCCAGAGCACCCGGAGCCGTACGGCGTCGCCGACGCTGATCTCATCTCCGGCGCGGGCGATCGCGACCGGGACGCGCGCGTCGGCCAGCCAGTCCGTCACGTCGTCGGCCTGCTCGCGGGGGTCGTCGAGCGGGGAGACCAGCACCTGGTCGACCCGCCTACCGTCGAGCACGCCGGGCACGCCGTCGACGTGATCGGCATGGAAATGCGTGAGGACGAGCAGCGGCACCTGCTCGACCCCGAGCGAGTCGAGACACCGGTGCACCGCACGGGGGTCGGGTCCGGCATCGACCACCACAGCTGACTCCTGGCCGGCACGTAGCACGAGGGCGTCGCCCTGACCCACGTCGCACGCGACGAGAAGCCAGTGCGGCGGCGGCCAGCCGAGTGTCGGCGCCCGGACCAGGGCGACGACGAGCACGACCCCTGCGGCCGTAGCGGTCAGCGGCCGCCTCAGCAGCGCGGGCAGGAGCAGCGCCGACCCCACGGCGACGCCGGTAGCGAGCAGAACACCCACCGCTCCCCCGGGCCAGCCGACCACGGCGCCGGGCAGATCGGCGCCGTGCCGGGCGACGAGGACGATCCACGCGGCCGGCAGTCCCGCGAGCCAACCGAGCACCGACGCCACCGGTTGCGACACGGCGGACACGACCGCTGCCGCCGCGCCGAGCACCGTGGCCGGCGCGACAGCGGGCGCCACCAGAATATTCGCCGGGATCGACGCGAGGCTCGCCTGCGCGGCAACCGCGACGACGACCGGAGCGCAGGCGACCTGCGCGGCCAGTGGCACGGCGAGGGCCTCGGCCATGGGCCGTGGTGCCCAGGGCATCGCGTCGCGCCACGCGGGCGCCAGGAACAGGATCCCGGCGGTCGCGAGGACAGACAGAGCAAAGCCTGCCTCGGTCCCGAGCCAGGGATCGACCAGCAGCAGCACGAGGACGGCGGTCGCCAGCGCGGACACGCCGCGCCGCCGTCCGGCCACGGTGAGGCCGAGCATGGCCACGATCCCCATGACGGCCGCACGGACGACGCTGGGCTCGGGACGGGCGAGGAGCACGAAACCCGCGACAGCAAGCACCGCGAGCGCCGGCAGGCCGTACCCGCGGACCCCTACCCATCTGGCCAGGCCGAGCACCGCGACGAGCACGATCGTGACGTTGGTGCCCGAGACGGCGTTGAGGTGCAGGAGGCCGCTCGCCCCCATGTCCTCGCGCACCTGGTCGACCATCAGGCTCTCGTCGCCCACGACGAGCGCGGGCACGAGCCCTCGCGGACCTTCGTGCAGGCCCGACACCGCGTCGCGCAGCCCAGACCGCAGCGGTTCGGTGACCCTGCTCGACCAGCCGGGCAAGCCGACGGGATCGGGCGGGTCGCCCACCCGGAGCAGGCCTGCGACGTCGCCCCAACCGTCCGCCGGGCCGAGCCGGCCACGGACGACGACGTGCTGGCCGGGACGGAGCTCGGCCCAGCGGGAATCGGTCGCCAGGAGTAACACCGGCGTGCGAACCTGCGTGCTTTCGCCGCGCCCAGTCACCTGCTCGACCCGTAGCCGCCCGATGACGTACTCCGACCGGCGCGGACCGCTGCCGGTCGTGCGAATGTGTGGATCGGTGGTGAGCACACCCGCCACGGTCACGACGGCACCCGCTGCCGCAAGGTCGTCCACCGGCCCGGCCCGGACGCCCGCCGCGCGGGCCCAGCCCACCCCAGCGCCGCCGACCAGGCAGATGAGCGCGACGAGCACGGCGACGCGCGCCGAGTGGTGACGGACCCGGCGGAAGACGAGCACCGCGGCAACGGCCGCGGTGACGCCGATCCCGACCAGAACGGACCGACCGGCCGCGACGCCGGCCAGGACGCCTCCCCACGTTGCCACCGCCGCGGGTACCAACCGGAGGTCGGCCCCAGCCGGATCGGCGTCGCCGGTCACACCACGACCAGCGGCGCGAGCTCGGCGAAGGTCTTCGGGCCGATGCCGGAGACCTCCTGGAGCTCGTCGACGGAGCTGAACCGGCCGTGCTGCTCCCGCCAGTCGAGAATCCGTCCCGCAAGCGCCGGTCCGATGCCGGGAAGGGTGTCGAGCTGTTCGGCTGTGGCGGTGTTGAGGTTGACCTGGCCTCCGTCGGGTGGCGCCGGGCCGCCGGCCGACCCCGTCGGGCCGACAGCGCCAGGCAGGGGCGCGATGCCGACGAGCACCTGCTCACCGTCGGCGACCAGCCGGGCCAGGTTGAGCCCGGACAGGTCGACACCGTCCTCGGCACCACCTGCGGCCTCCACGGCGTCGAGCACCCGGGACCCCGGCTGGAGGCGGACCACGCCCGGCGAGCGCACCCGGCCGGCGACGTGGACGACCAGCTCGGTGGGCCCAGGCGCTGCCGACTCCGTATCGGCCGGCGCGTCGGGCACACCTGACGCGGGCGTCCCGGTCGCGACCACCGTCGCCGACGCGCCGACCTCAACGGGATCGACCGGCACGACGCGAGGGCGGCCGACGCCCAGTAGCAGTGCGGCGACCGCCAGCCCGAGCAGGACGACCAGCACGAGGACGACGGCATGCCCGCGCTCGAGGCCGGCGCGACCGGAACGGGCGGCGGGGAGCGCATCGACGACGGCCCTCAGCGGCAGCGGCATCCGGTCGCGAACGGCCGCGGGCACCAACCCCAGCGGTACGTCGGGCACCCATCCGCGCCGGGAGGCCGGCGGGGTGACGCCGCCGTCGACCGGGCCCGGCTGAGCGGCGCCCGGCTCGGGCGAGCGGCGGGCCAGGCTCGCGACCCGGCGCCGGGCCGCGAGCACCTGCTCGACGTCGGCGGACCGGCGGATCGGCAGCGGGAATCGCATCCGACGACGTTAGGAAGCTCCCCTCCCGCGCGCGGCACCGTCGGCGCAGGCTGTGGACGAGCATGCCGTCCGGTCGGCGGCTGTGGAGAACGGTTCAGCGCGGGGAGACGACCACTGCGAGCAGCCCCGGGCCGACGTGGGCCCCGATGACTGCGCCGACCTCGGAGACGACCATCCGCCCGAGCGATGGCAGGCGCGCACGCAGCCGCCCGGCGAGCCCGCCGGCGCGCTCAGCGTTGTCCAGGTGGTGAACGGCGACGTCGACGCGCGCCCTACCCGCCCGCTCCATGGCCAGGTCCTCCAGCCGCGCAACGGCACGGGCGGAGGTCCGAACCTTCTCGAGGGGCTGGATCACGCCACCATCCAGGTGCAGCAGCGGCTTCACCGACAGGGCGGTGCCCAGCAGCGCCGCTGCCGCTCCGATCCGTCCGCCCCGGCGGAGGTACTCGAGCGTGTCGACGTAGAAGAACGCCGAGGACCGCTGGGCCCGCTGGCGTGCCACCTCGGCTACCTCGTCGACGGCGAGGCCCCGGTCGGCGGCCTCCACGGCGGCCAGCACCGCATAGCCGAGTCCCATGCCCAGCGAGTAGGAGTCGACGACCTCGACGGGGACGGGCGCGTCATGCGCGGCGAGTCGCGCAGCGTCGGCGGTGCCGGACAGGTGTCCGGAGATGTGCACGGACACGATGCCGGCGGCTCCGCCAGCCGCAGCGGTCTCGAAGGCGTCGAGGAAGGCGCGCGGGCTGGGCCGCGACGTGCTCACCCGCGCCCGACGCCGCAGCGCGTCGGCGAGATCGCGCGGGCCGAACGTCGTGCCCTCCTCGTACGGACGTCCGTCGACGACAACCTGGAGAGGCACGACCACAATGTCGCCCTCGGCCGCGCGGCGGGTGTCCAGGTAGGCCGTCGAGTCGGTGACGATCGCGACATCCCGGCCCATGGCGGGGAGGGTACTCGGTGCAGGCGGCGTCACTCCGGGACGACGTTCACCAGCTTCGGCGCACGAACCACGACGGTCCGGACGTTCCTGCCGTCGAGCGCGCGCCGGACGGCGGGCGACTCGAGAGCCAACCGGCGCAGGGTCTCCTCGTCGATCGAAGGCGGGACGTCGAGCCGGTCACGGACCCTGCCCGCGACCTGCACCACGCAGGTGACCGTCTCCTCGACCAGGAACGCACGATCGGCGACCGGGAACGGCTCGTGCGCGAGCGAGCCCGGGTGGCCCAGCCGCGACCACAGCTCCTCGGCGGCGTGCGGCGCGAAGGGCGCCACGAGCAGCACGAGCTGCTCGGCGACCGCTCGCGGGACTCCCGGCAGCTTCGTGCAGTGGTTGTTCAACTCGATCAGGCGGGCGATCGCGGTGTTGAAGCGCAACGCCGCCATGTCGGCCCGGACCGCATCGATCGTGTGGTGCATGACCCGCAGCGTGGGGTCGTCGGCGGGCTCGTCGGCCACGACGGGCCGGCCGGTCTCTTCGGAGAGCACATTGCGCCACAGGCGCTGCAGGAACCGCAGCGATCCCACCACTGCCCGGGTGTCCCATGGCCGCGAGACGTCCAGCGGTCCCATCGACATCTCGTAGACCCGCAGTGTGTCGGCTCCGTACACGTCGTACATGTCGTCCGGCGAGACGACGTTCTTCAGGCTCTTGCCCATCTTCCCGTACTCGCGGTTGACGACCTTGCCGTCGTGCAGGTACGTCGTCTCGGTGTCCTCGAACTTCTCCAATACCTGCTCGGCCGGCACGTACTGCCCGCGTACATCGGTGAAGGCGTACGCCTGGATGTAGCCCTGGTTGAACAGCTTGTGGAACGGCTCCTCGCTGGAGATGTGCCCCAGGTCGAACAGCACCTTGTGCCAGAACCGGGCGTAGAGCAGGTGCAGGACGGCGTGCTCGACGCCGCCGACATAGAAGTCGACGCCACCGGTGTCGCCCGGCTTCCGTGGACCCATCCAGTACCGCTCGTTCTCCGGGTCGACCAGGCGCTCGGTGTTGGTGGGGTCGATATAGCGCAGCTCATACCAGCACGAGCCTGCCCAGTTGGGCATCGTGTTGGTGTCGCGCCGGTACTGCCGAGGCCCGCTGCCCAGGTCGAGCTCGACCTCGACCCACTCAGGCACCCGCGCCAGTGGCGGCTCCGGATCCGATGTTGCGTCGTCGGGAGCGAACGTCCGCGGCGAGTAGTCGGGGACGTCGGGCAGTTCGACGGGCAGCATCGAATCGGGAAGTGCCACCGGCAGGTCGTGCTCGTCGTAGACGATCGGGAACGGCTCGCCCCAGTACCGCTGCCGGCTGAACAGCCAGTCGCGCAGGCGGTAGGTGACGGTACCCACCCCGAGGCTCTTCGCCTCGAGCCAGTCGATGATGGCCGCCTTGGCATCGGCGACCGGCAGGCCGTCGAGCGAGACCTCGTCGTTGGTGGAGTTGATGGCCGGCCCCTCGCCCAGGTACGCCTCGCCGGTCCACCCCCCGGGGGGGCGCACCGTCCGCACGATCGGCAGGTCGAAGCGCTCGGCGAACTCCCAGTCGCGCTCGTCCTGGCCGGGCACGGCCATGATCGCCCCGGTGCCGTAGCCCATGAGCACGTAGTCGGCGACGAAAACGGGCACCCTGGCACGGGTGGCCGGGTTGACGGCGAACGATCCCGTGAACACGCCGGTCTTCTCGCGCCCTTCGGTCTGGCGCTCCACCTCGGACTTCGCGACGGCGGCGTCGCGGTAGGCGGCGACCGCGCCGACCGGATCGGCGTGACCGCCGGTCCACGCGTCGCTGGTGCCGTCGGGCCACGCCGGTGCGGTCAGCGCGTCGAGCAGCGGATGCTCCGGAGCGACGACCATGAATGTCGCCCCGAACACCGTGTCCGGCCTCGTCGTGAACACGTCGAGAGCATCGTGGTCACCGTTTGCCGTGATGACCGGGAAGGTCACTGTCGCGCCTGCGCTCCGGCCAATCCAGTTGCGCTGCATGGTCTTGACCTTGTCCGGCCACTCGATCCGTTCGAGATCGTCGACTAGCCGGTCGGCGTAGGCCGTGATGCGCATCATCCACTGGCGCAGGCTGCGCTTGAAGACGGGGAAGTTGCCGCGCTCGCTGCGGCCCTCGGAGGTGACCTCCTCGTTGGCCAGCACCGTTCCCAGGCCCGGGCACCAGTTGACCGGCGCCTCGGACACGTAGGCCAGCCGCTGGGAGTCGACGATGCGGCGCCGCTCGAGGTCGTCCAGATTCGTCCACGCCCGGCCGTCCGGCGTCGGCCGGTGGCCGGACTCGTGCTCGGCGACGAGCTCGGATATCGGCCGGGCCCGCCCGCGCCCGCCCTCGGCCTCGGTGTCGTACCACGATCCGAAGATCTGCAGGAAGATCCACTGGGTCCACCGGACATACCCGGGATCGGTGGTCGCGAACGACCGGCGCCGGTCGTGTGCCAGCCCCAGGCGCCGCAGTTGGCGGCGCATGGTGGCCATGTTGGCCTCGGTGGTGATGCGCGGGTGCTGGCCCGTCTGCACCGCGTACTGCTCCGCCGGCAGGCCGAACGCGTCATAGGACAGCGCGTGCAGCACATTGTCGCCGCACATGCGCCTGTAGCGGCCGAGAACGTCGGTGGCGATGTAGCCGAGCGGGTGCCCGACGTGCAGTCCTTCCCCAGAGGGGTACGGGAACATGTCCATGACGAAGAACTTGTGCCGGCCGGCGACATCACCTGCCAGCGGGCCGGTCGGGTTTGCCGCCTCGAACGTGCCCTCGGCCTCCCAGCGGTTCTGCCAGTGCGCCTCGATCTGGGCCGCCAGCGCGCTGGTGTACCGGTACGGCGTCGGGGCATCGTTGGATCCGCCGATCGCGCCGTCGGTCGCCGCGGCCGCTGTTGTCTGGGTCTCGCTCATCGGAAGTCGTCGTCCCTCGTCGTTCATCGTCGGGCGCTGCGGGGGAAGTGTGCCGATAAACACAGCGACCCCTCGCACAGGAGGGGTCCGCCACGCTGACGCGACGCTCGCGGGAGCGTCCGCTGGAGGTCAGCGCGGCCCGGTAAGGAGGAGCAGGCCTCGCATCCGGTCAGCTTATCGCACGGCTCTGCCTGGAGGAGCCGCCGTCATACCAGCGAGGACCAGTAGTCCCAGAACTGGATCAGGATCAGCACGGCGAGCGCCACGAACCATAGCGCGAGCACGAGCCCGCGGTTGCGCACCATGAAGGTCCGCACTCCGGCCGAGGTCCGGATGTGCCCCGCCTGCACGACGTGCACGGTGACGTACCAGAAGATCGGGACCGTCACGACCCAAACGACCATGCAGTACGGGCACAGTGCGCCGATGTCGTAGAGGCTCTGGTAGATCAGCCAGTGCACGAACACGGCGGCGAGGAAACTGCCGGCCTGGAGCCCCAACCAGAACCACCGCGGCAGGGTGGCACCGGTGAGCAGCACGACGCCGATGGTCGTGACCACCGCGAACGCCGCGACCCCGATCAACGGGTTGGCGAACCCGAACAGCTCGGCCTGCCACGTCTGCATCACCGAGCCGCAGCTCAGGACCGGGTTGAAGCTGCAACTGGGGACGTAGGCCGGATCCTCGAGCAGCCTGATCCGTTCGACCGTCAGCACGAAGGACGCCACGAACCCGACCGCGCCGCCGGCGGCCAGCAGCGCGGCGAGGCCTCGGCGGGCGCCGCCGGCGAGCTGATGCTCGTCGGGAGCATCCAGGTCGACGGCGAGGTCGTCGGGCTCGCCCTCCGCCAGGTCCGTAGGAATGCCGGTCACCTGGCCTCCGCTCGGCTTCGACACGTCAGCGGCTCTGCAGAGCGTCGAGCGCGACGGTCATCGACGCGGCCAGCCGGAAGTCGAGCCGCTGGTCCGGCACCGTCACCGTGTATCGGTCGCGGATCGACCTCTTGCGTTCGCTGGTCATCACGACCTGCCCGGACGCGTTGTCGACGAAGTCGAAATGGAAGACGAACGGAATCCAGATCTCCCCGAGGAACGGGATGAAGTCCCACACCCGGCGCAGTATCGCGATGGGCTGGTTGCGCTCGTGTCCGAAGGCCTCGAGCCCTGGTCCGGACAAGTGCCAGCTCGACCGCAGGAGGCTCTTGCCGAAGTCCTTGCGGAAGAACCCCAGGGGCTGTCCCGCGGGGTCGAGGACCTCGTACCCGGCGTTGAGGTCGATGGCCTTGCGCGCCTTGAACGAGAAGACCGGTTGCGTCTTGGCGCGGTCCGCGTAGATGCGGACCTCCTCCTTGAAGGCCATGCGCTTCTGCTGCGCAAAGCCCAACAGTTGGCCCTCGGTGCCGTCCGGGTTCGCGGCCAACAGCTCGTACTGGTTGACCATCATGGTGATCCTCTGCCGCATGAAGAACTTCGGGACGTACATCGTCTGGGGTTCCGGCGCCATGCTCGGCAGTCTGTCACCGATGGGCCGTTCCACCGCTCGCGGTCGCCCACAGTGGTGATCAGACGCGCTGGCCGACCACAGTGGCTGCAAGGCTCTCGCCCCACCGGCGGGCACGGTCCTCCTCGCCGGCGACCAGGGGCCCGGTCACTCCTTCGACGAAGAAGCTCACGCCGCGCGCCGCGATCGTGCACCCACGGCGGCGCAGCCGCTTCTCGGCGCCGTGCGACGCAGCGCCCGGGAACCGTGGCTTGTCGACGCGGGTGTCGAAGGCGGCAGCGATCGTCGCTCCCGCGCAGTCGAGCGTCTCGAGCCATTCACGGAGTCCGAGCCCGGTGGAGACCAGGCCGGTCTCCGCTTGCTCGGCGGCCGAGCTCCTGGTCCGCGGCCGGCTCATCCCGAACGCGTGGGTGGGGCCGCCCACGACCAGCAGGTCGACGTGCTCGTCCAGCGCAGGACTCGCGCGGCCGACCTCCACGGCGTCTACGCTCAGCTGCGACGACAAGCCGGCGGCCACAGCCTCGGCGATGGCCTGGGTGTTTCCGAACATCGACTCGAACACCACCAGTGCACGCATCTCGTCCTCCTCCTTCAGATATCTCCATCGTGGCTCCGACCGGCCGGTCGGAGCAGAGGCAGAAGGTCCCGGACGTCGGGACGTTCGGCACTTCGTCCGCGGCGTTGCGGCTCGAGTCCGCGATGATGGCCACTGCGCTGGCCGACCACAGCCCATGGGAGATTCCGATGGAACAGGGTCAGGACGTGTTCGACGTCGTCATCCTCGGCGGCGGGCCGGCGGGCGAGAACGTGGTCCAGCGTGTCGTCCGTGGAGGTCTTACCGCCGCCGTCGTCGAGTCCGAGCTGATCGGCGGCGAGTGCTCGTACTGGGCCTGCGTCCCCAGCAAGGCGCTCTTGCGGCCGGTCGACATCGTCGCCGCGGCGCGCCGGTCACCTGGTGCTGCGGAGGCGGTCACCGGTCAGCTCCACGCCGAGGCGGCGCTCGCCCGCCGGGACGAAGCCACAAGCAACCACGACGACAGCGGCCAGGTCCGCTGGCTCGCCGGGCTGCCCGCGGACCTCGTCCGCGGCCACGGC
>DATHII010000181.1:0-25617 GCA_035316885.1 Jiangellaceae bacterium
CCGCCGTCGTCGAGGATCTCGTCGAGAAGCATACGGACGGCCAGCCGGTGCTCGTGGGCACCACCAGCGTCGCCAAGTCCGAGCACCTGTCCCAGTTGCTGAGCAAGCGCGGGGTGCCGCACGAGGTGCTCAACGCGAAGCACCACGAGCGGGAGGCCGCGATCATCGCCCAGGCCGGACGCCGGGGCGCGGTCACGGTGGCCACGAACATGGCCGGTCGCGGTACCGACATCATGCTCGGGGGCAACCCCGAGCCGATGGCCATGGCCGAGCTCAAGCAGCGCGGCATCGACCCGGTCGAGAGCCCGGAGGAGTATGAGGCCTCCTGGGGTCCGACCCTGGAGAAGCTGCTGAACCAGGTCAAGGCTGAACACGAGGAGGTCATCGAGCTCGGCGGCCTCTACGTGCTGGGAACCGAGCGCCACGAGTCGCGGCGGATCGACAACCAGCTCCGCGGGCGGTCGGGCCGGCAGGGCGACCCGGGGGAGTCGCGGTTCTACCTGTCACTTCAGGACGACCTGATGCGGCTGTTCAAGAGCGAGTGGGTCGACATGATCCTGCGCAGCATGAACATCCCCGACGACCAGCCGATCGAGCACAAGCGGGTCAGCAACGCGATCAAGAGCGCGCAGACCCAGCGGGAGGCGCAGAACTTCGAGATCCGCAAGGACGTGCTCAAGTACGACGACGTGCTCAACCGGCAGCGCCAAGTCATCTACGACGAGCGGCGCATGGTGCTCGAGGGCGAGGACCTCTCCGAGCAGATCCGCAACATGCTCGACGACTCCGTCACGGCCTACGTCCGCGGAGCCACGACCGAGGGCTACCCAGAGGCCTGGGACCTCGGCAAGCTGTGGGCCGCGCTGCGCACGCTGTACCCCGTCTCGGTCACCGTCGAGGAGATCGAGGACGAGGTCGGCGGCCGCGACGGCCTGACCTCCGACCTGTTGGCCGACCGGCTCACCGACGACGCGCGCGCGGCCTATGCCCGGCGTGAGTCCGAGCTCGACTCCGAGGTCATGCGCGAGCTCGAGCGCCGGGTGCTGCTGACCGTGCTCGACCGCAAGTGGCGTGAGCACCTCTACGAGATGGACTACCTGCGCGAGGGCATCGGCCTACGGGCGTTCGCCCAGAAGCAGCCGCTGGTGGAGTACCAGCGCGAGGGTTTCGACCTGTTCGCCGCCATGATGGACGGCATCAAGGAGGAATCTGTCGGTCTGCTGTTCAACCTCGAGGTGCAGGTGCGCGCAACGGCGCCCGACGGGACCGAGGGTGCCGACGGTGCGCCCGCCGCCACCACGGACGGCGCTGGCGGCAGAGCTCCTGTCGTCGTGGCGAAGGGCCTGGTCGAGACGCGACGCCCGCAGCAGCTTCAGTACACCGCTCCGAGTGTCGACGGTGAGGCGGCCGTCGAGCAGCGGCTCGAGCGTGCGGGGACATCCAACGGATCCCGGACTGCCGCGGGTGCCTCGGCGAGCGCCGACGTCGACTTCAGCAACGTGGCCCGCAACGCGCCGTGCCCGTGCGGCTCGGGAAAGAAGTTCAAGCGCTGCCACGGCGACCCTCGCCACCGCGTCTCCTGACGCGTACGGCCCGTGCGGTTCCGATCGGGCCATGGGTGTGCGGTCAGAGGATCTCGAGCGCGGTGCACCGCCAGCGACCGTCGAGGCCCTCGAGCCGTATCGCGAGCGCTCTGCACCGTCCTCCGGTATCGACGACCACGCTCGCCTCGACCACGCCGTCGCCGGGCTGACAGACCCGTACGGACCGGACGACCGGACGTGGCCCGCCTCGCGTGCGCTGAGCCGTGCGCCGGCGCTCCAACAGGGCGTAGACCGGTTCGTCGGTCCACCGGATCAGCTGCTGCAGCGGCCGGTGCCCGTACAGGGCTTCGACGATCCCCTGGGCGAGCCGGGCCGCCCAGCGCCTCGGGTCGGGAAGTTGGGCGGACCGGGTCGGTTGCCGTGCGACGAACGCCGTGACCTCGCGCTCGGCTCGATCGGCGTCGCCGTCGGCGTCGTGACCGGGCACGTCGTGGCCGGGCATGTCGACCAGGCTCAAGGGCGCGGGGGGCTCGGGTACCGCAGCGACGCCGCCCGGCAGCACGTAGGCGAGTGCCAGCGAGCCCTGTGTCTCACGCTGCGGGGCGTAGCCGTGGGGTGCTCCGGCCGGGTCCGGTCGACCGGGCGCAGCCTCGTCGTCGAAGGGCGGTTCGGTGACCGGCAGCGGCACGCGCCGTACGGCGGTTGCCGGCCGCTCGGTTCCCGTTGGTGTGGTGGTCGTCGGCATCGTCGTACCCCGTTCCGGTCGTCGACATCGGTGCTACATAGGTGGGCGAAGCACGGTGCCGGGAAGCAGGAGGTCGGGGTCCGCGCCGACGACACCGCGGTTGCGGGCGTACCAGCGCGGCCACGCAGTGGCGATCTCGGCATCGGAGGCATCCGGGCCGAGCGCACGGGCGGTGATCGTCCACAGGCAGTCGCCCGTCGCGACCACGACCTCGCCGGGACTGCTCGTCGGTTCGCCCGTGGGCACTGGCGGCGACGTCGTCGCAGGTCCGGTCGGCTCCGCATCGACCGGCGCCCGCCCGGGCCGGCCGACGCCGGGCAGTGCGGCAGCGGCGATGTCCGGCCCGATGTCGGAGTCGACGCGTCGCACGGACACACCCGCCGCGGCGGCCGGCAGCGTCGCGACGACCGGTGTGGACGCGACCGCCAGGCCAACGACGAAGCGAGTCAGTCCGGTCGCCAGAGCAGGCGTGAGCCGGACCGCGGCGCCGGCAGCTGCCCGCCCTGCCAGGCGCGGGACCACTGCAGCCGTGGTCAGCACCGACAGCAGGCCGATCCAGCCGAGGGCGGCACACGCCATCAATGCCGCGCCGAGCCCGACGAGGTCGTCGACGCTCGCAGAACCCGTTCGAGCGGCCGCCCACGCAGCCACGGCCGTGCCTGCCAGGGCGCGGAAGGCGCCGAGTAGCGCCAGGCCTGCAGCTACGTGGACCAGCACTCTCTTGGTCACGGTAGAGTCCATTCGATTGTGGATACGTTCGTTTGTATGTGTTTACATATCGACAGTGTCGGCATCTGTCAAGTCATGTCCACAACGGGTGCCAACATCACATGGGGGTACCGTCACGCCGTCGGTACGCGCGGGATCGGAGACAGGATGCGCTGGGAGCGACTTTTCGACGATCTCGAGGCGCAGGCCGCCGAGGCCGAGCAGGCGTCACTCGGGCCCGAGGTCGCCGACCGCACCCGCCGGGAGCTGGCGCGGGTGCGCCTGGCAGACCGGTACCGGGCCGCCGCGGGCCGTCAACTGACGATCGTGGTCGGCGGTCTCGGGCCGCTGACCGGTTCGGTGCAGGCCGCCGGGCCGGACTGGGTACTCGTGTCCGAACGTGCTGGCAGCGAAACTCTGGTTCCGGCGACCGCCGTGGTCAGCGTCGCGGGTCTGGGCCCGCAGGCGGCGGTGCCGGGTAACGAGGGCGTCGTGGGCGCGAGGCTCGGGCTCGCCTACGCACTGCGCGGCATCGCCCGGGACCGATGTGAGGTCGTGATGACGCTCACCGACGGGTCGAGGCTGACCGGCACGGTCGACCGTGTTGGCGCCGACTTCGTCGACGTCGCGGTGAGCGCCGTGGCCGAAACGCGCCGGCCCGCCGACCCGCTCGGGATGCGCTCCGTGCCGTTCTCGGCCATCGGTACGCTCCGCCGTGCAAAGCGCTCGATGGCGTGACCAGTGGCGGTGCGGGGTGCTCTATGGCGTGACGGGCTCATCGGCCGGCGGGGGCGACTCCGCCGGCGGCGCAAACGGATGGGTGGCGACGAAGTCGCGGGTCTCGGCGTAGAGCCGCTGGATGTAGTCCTCGAGGACACTGGCCTCGACCCGCCACTGTCCGCGGCCGCCGACCTTGATAGCGGGGAGGTGGCCGCTGCGGACCAGCGCATATGCCTGTGCGGAGGAGATGTTGAGGACCTCGGCGACATCGGCGAGTTGGAGGAACCGTGGGCTGTTAGTCGCCATGGCATCTCCCCAGCGCTTCCGGATCCGTCCCGATACGGCAGTGTGCCACGGGTTACCTGTGGACGCGTCCGGTTGTCCACAGGCTCGGGAGGACTAGTCTGCCGCGGTACCGGTTGCGGCGTACGACGAGGGAGCAACGATGGCCCGGACCGACACCGACTCCGTCGGCACCCGGCCGGCGGTCTTCGGGCAGGACACGTCCTCCCCCCAGGCGGCACGGCTGGTCAGGCCGCGCTGGCTCGATCCGCGACTGGTCACCGGGCTGTTGCTCGTGCTGGGTTCCGTGGTCGTCGGCACGCGGGTGATTGCCGCGGCCGATGACACCGTTCCCGTTCTCGTCGCCGCGTCCGACCTGGCGCCCGGCCAGCCGCTGACCGCGGCCATGGTCGAGACGCGGCAGGTCAGGCTCGAGGGAACGCTCGACCTCTACCACACCGGGGAGGTAGGCGACGGTTACGTCGTGGTGCGGCCGGTGAGCGCCGGCGAGCTCTTGCCGAGATCGTCGGTGACTGCTGCCACCGACACCGACGCAGTCCGCTACGTCACCGTGGCGGTGCCGGTGGCGGAGGTACCGGCGGGCCTCGGCCCGGGCGCAGTGGTCGACGTGTGGCGGGCACCGCCCGAGCAGGGCGACGTCCGCACTGCCGGCCGGCTCCTGGCCGGCGTCAGCGTGACTGCGGTCGACTCCGGCGGCGATGGCCTGGCCGGCACGGGCAGCCTGGCCAGGGTCACCCTCGCCGCTGCGGCGGACACGGGGGGCGATCTCGACGACGCCGTGGCGGAGCTGGTCGCCGCCGCTCGCGGCGGCCTGGTCTACCTCGCCCGGGTGCCGGTGACGCCGCAGTGACCGTCCCCGTCCTCACGGCCGTCACGGGTGCGGAGTGGGAGTCTCGGCTCGTCGCCGCTCTCGATACCGGGCGCAGTGGTGTGTCCGTGGTGCGACGCTGCGTCGACGTAGCCGACCTGCTGGCCGCCGTCGCAGCCGGGCACGGCCGGGCCGTGCTCCTCTCGGCCGATCTCCGCCGCCTCGACCGCGAGGTCCTGAGCCGGGTGGCGGCGGCCGGCGTTGCGGTAGTCGGTGTGGTGCCCGGTGACGACGAACAGGGCGAGCGTCGACTGCGTCAGCTGGGCGTCGACACCGTCGTGACAGCCGAGGCCGACGTCTCGGCGGTGGCCGGTGCCGTCCAGGCGGCTCTGGACGGCATGACGGCCTCGGATGGAGGCGGCCGTGCCGACGGACTCGGCGAGCTCGACGCTGCCGGGCCCGCCGACGGTGCGGCTCCCGTGGTGCGTTCGCTCGGTCGGTTGGTCGCCGTGTGGGGCCCGACCGGCGCGCCCGGACGGACGACTCTCGCGGTCAACCTGGCGGCCGAGACCGCCCTGCTCGGCCGGGCCACCCTGCTGGTCGACGCCGACACGTACGGCGGGGCGATCGCACAGGTGCTCGGCCTGCTCGACGAGGCTCCGGGCCTCGCCGGGGCAGCGCGCGCCGCCAACTTCGGCCAGCTCGACCTCGCCTCGCTGGCCCGCCATGCGCGCCAGGTCACGCCACGGCTGCGGGTTCTCACCGGTATCACCCGCACCGAGCGCTGGCCCGAGGTACGCGCCTCCTCCCTCGAGGTGGTCTGGGCGCTTGCCCGTGGTCTGGCAGAGACGACGGTGGTCGACTGCGCATTCTGCCTCGAGCAGGACGAGGAGCTCAGCTTCGACACCGCCGCACCGCAACGCAACGGAGCGACCCTGAGCACGCTCCGGCACGCCGACGTCGTCCTCGCCGTCGCGTCGGCCGATCCGGTCGGGCTCCAGCGCTTCGTGCGCGCCCTGTCCGACCTACGCGAGGCGGTGCCGGACGCCGACGTCCGCGTCGTTGTCAACCGGATGCGGCCGTCGGTCGTCGGAGCAGACCCCGAGGCACAGGTGCGTGCGGCCCTCGAGCGGTACGCAGGCGTGCAGCGGGTCGGCTTCGTCCCCGACGACCGGTCCGCCGTCGACGCTGCCCTCCTACGGGGCCAGACGCTGGCCGAGGCCGCAGCCACCTCGGCGGTGCGAAAGGCGATAGCCGGGCTCGCTGCTGAGCTCGCGGGAGTAGCGCGGGCACCACGGCACGGGCGTCAGGCGGCGAAGAGCAGCAGTAGTCCGCCGACCGTGTAGCAGACCATGACGACCAGCAGCGGGAGCTGACAGTCGGGGCGAGCTGCGGGGAACAAGCGCACCGCCCGGTCATGGGCCGACACGATGCCGAGCACGTGCCCCACGACGATGGCCGCGACCTGGATGCTGGCGACCAACGTCGGCTGCCCGGCGATC
Source organism: Jiangellaceae bacterium (assembly GCA_035316885.1). Lineage (GTDB taxonomy): Bacteria > Actinomycetota > Actinomycetes > Jiangellales > Jiangellaceae > DASRTE01. Next base: position 6,331 of record DATHII010000181.1, read on the forward strand.
CACCGGTTCTCGGCCAGGCCGGCCGTCCCGAGCCAGTTCGCGCCGGTTCCCAGCGGGTCGGCGAGCAGGACGACCGTGCGCTGGCCCTCGAGCACGAACAACGTCAGGTAATGGGCGCTGACATACCCGACCACGATCGGGACGACCGAGTGGGCGAACAGGTCGGACAGCCCGCGGCGGTCCGAGCCCGCGAGGGCCGCCGTCCACCGGACCGCGAGCGTGAAGGTGAGGTATACGAGCAGCATCGCGGTGAGCAGGCCAACGGTCCCGGCCAGCGTAGGCGGCAGACCCGACTCCTGCACCCAGCGGGCCCACCAGGGCGAGGCCGAGGCGCTGTCGAACATCGTCGAGCCGAGGAGGACGGCGACCGTCGCGGTCAACCCGGGCCACGGCGGTGTCACGTCGAGGTTCTCCAGCGGGTTCCGTGCGACAAGGCGACCGTCGTGGCGGCGGCCGAGCCAGGACAGGCGGGCCACGAGCGACGAGTACGCCTCGAACGGATCGGCGTGGTCGAACCAGCGGGAACCGAAGACGACGGCCCCGAGCGCCGTGACACCGACGAACACCGCGAACCAGGCCCTGATGACCGGAAGGGTGGCCCGGTCGGGTGCCACGAGCTCCAGCCAGGTGAACGCGGCCAACCAGGCCGCCGCCGGCCACAGCCCGGCTCCCGCCGGAAGGCTCCGGAGCCCGACCGCCGGGTCGAGGCGCACGGCCCGGCAGAGGAGCAGGTGCAGGGTCCGCAGCGGGTTGACCAGCCGCCACACCGGGCCGAACAGCAACGACAGCGGCACCATGCCGACCCACAGCAGCACGTAGACGACGCCGGCAGTCGGATTGGTGGCGAGGTCGGGCCCCGCGACGGCGCCCAGGGCGACGTACGCACCGGCCACGAGTCCGAGCAACCGCAACGCCCATCGCGTCCACGGCGAGTCCGCGGCACGGGTGACGGCCACGGGCAGCGGGCGTCCGCTCCGATCACCGCGGAACCTCGACCGGCGCCAGGCCACGCGAAGGACGAGAAACGAGACGACCAGCGCGGTCACCGCACCGGCCACCGCCAGGCCGAACGGAATGGGCAGGTCCTGCCGGCCGCCGACCCCGTGGGCGACCACGACCGTGGGCGTCACCGGACGAGCAACTGGAACAACAGCAGGTGGCTGCCGTGGGTCTCGACCTCGAACACACCGGGCTCGTCGACGGTGAACTCCAACGTCGCCGGCACGCCCGCGGACAGGTCGGCGGTCCGGTCGACTCCGTGCACGTGCACCTCGTCGTCGACGTCGCTGGTGACGGTCACGCGTACGGTTCCGCCGACGGCCACCTCGACGGTGTCCTCGGCCGTGTCCACCGTGCCGTCGGTGACGTCGACCTCGATCTCGTAGACGTCGCCGGTCGGCGGTGCCACGCCACCACAGGCGGAGAGGACGACGGCGAACGCGAGAGCTACCAGTGCGGCGGCGAGGCGGCCGGGTGGGGTGGTGGGCATCGGGGTGCGGTCTCCTGCGGGCCGTACGGGGACGCCCTATCTTCGCAAGCATGGATCGGCTGAGCCCACTGGACGCGTCCTTCCTCTACTTCGAGGACCGCAACACGCCCATGCACGTCGGCAGCGTCGCAGTGTTCCAGGCGCCGGCGGACGGGTTCGACTACGAGCGCCTGGTCGCCCTCATCCGCGACCGCATCGCGTCCGTACCGCGGTACCGGCAGCGGATCCGGCCGGTGCCCGGGCGCATCGCCAACCCGGTGTGGGTGGACGATGTGGAGTTCGACATCACCTACCACGTCCGCCGGTCGGCGCTGCCGAGGCCGGGCTCCGACGAGCAGCTGTACGAGCTGGTCGCACGAGTCATGAGCCGCCCGCTCGACCGCGACCGCCCGCTGTGGGAGATGTACCTCGTCGAGGGTGTGCAGCAGGGTCGGTTCGCGGTGTTGTCCAAGACCCACCACGCCGTCGTCGATGGTATGTCGGCCGTCGACATCGGGCAGGTGATCCTCGACGTCACTCCGCAGCCGCGGGACACCCCGCCGGACACGTGGCGACCTGCGCCGGAACCCGGCTGGGCGGAGCTCGTGGCCGGTGCGGTGGCCGACACCATCCGCCGTCCCGGCATGGCCATCGACAGCGTCTGCGCCGGCCTGGCCGATGTCGGGCATTCCGCGACGCGGATCCTGGGCGCGCTGGGCGGGGTGGCCGCGGCTGTACGCACGGCAGCGTGGCCGGCCCCGAGCTCGCCGCTCAACGGCCCGATCGGCGCACAGCGCCGCTTCGCCACCGCCGATACAGAGCTGGACACGTACCGCAGCATCCGCACGCTGCATGGTGGCTCGGTCAACGACGTCGTCCTCGCCGTCGTCGCCGGCGCCGTGCGTACCTGGCTGCTCACCCGGGGAGAGCGGGTGCGGGTGTCGACGTCCGTACGAGCACTGGTGCCGGTGAGCATCCGCAGCGGACAGGAGCGCGGGGCGCTGGGCAACCGGGTGGCGGCGTACCTGGTCGACCTACCCGTCGGTGAGCCGAACGCGGTGGTTCGGCTGCACCGGATCTCCTTCGCAATGAAGGCGCACAAGGCGAGCGGCCAGGCTGTCTGTGCGGAGGCGTTGGTGAGCCTGGCCGGCTTCGCGCCGCCGACCCTGCACGCTCTCGGTGCCCGCGCGGCTTCCGACCTGTCGCGCCGGGTGTTCAACCTCATCGTCACGAACGTGCCCGGTCCGCAGGTACCGCTCTATGCCGGTGGCGCCCGCCTGCTCGCCGCCTACCCGGTCGTACCGCTGGCACACGGCCAGGCCGTCTCGATCGGGCTGACGTCCTACGACGGCGGCGTCTACTTCGGCCTCAACGCCGATCGCGACGGCCTGCCCGACGTCGACGTCCTCGCGCAGTGCCTCGTCGACGCGCTCGACCAGCTCGCCGAGGCGCCTGGGCGGTGAGGCGGCTGGTCCCGCGCGGCGAGGGCGGCGTGCGAATGGCCGTCTCGTCTTGCACACTGATCGGGTGAGCTGCGCAATGGAGCCGCGCCGGGGCCTGGTTCTGGGTGCCGGCGGCGTGCTCGGTGCGGCCTGGACGGTTGGCGCGCTCTGTGCCCTCGAGGAGTCGCTCGGCGTCGACCTGCGCACGTGCGACCACATCCTCGGCACGTCGGCCGGCTCGGTGCTGGCGGCACTCCTCGGAGCCGGCGTGACTCCCGCACAGCTGCGCGACCACCAACTCGGTCGCGTCGTCGACGGACCGCTGTCCGTACTGCCGTGGGACTACGACCACGCGACCGGTGGTGCGCTGCCGCCGAGGCCGCGGTGGGGCGTGGGGTCGCCGGCGCTGGTCCGGCGGAATGCCCGGCGGCTGCGCCGTCTGCCGCCGACCGCAGTGATCTCCGCCCTGCTCCCGGTGGGCCGCGGGTCGCTGGACGAGCTTGCGACGATGGTCGCCAGGCTCGCCCCGCCGGATGCGTGGTCGGATCACCCGGGCGTGTGGATCGTGACCATGGACTATGAAACCGGGCGGCGGGTTCCGTTCGGCCGCCCCGGTGAGCCGGAAGCCTCTCTTGCCGAGGCGGTGACGGCGTCGTGCGCGATCCCTGGTTGGTACGCACCGGTGGCGATCGGCGGGCACCGCTACGTCGACGGCGGTGCGTGTTCGGCCACGTCGGTCGACCTATTCGCCGGGCTCGGGCTCGACGAGGTCTACGTCGTGGCGCCCATGGTCTCGCGGCAGTTCGACCACCCGCGCTCGCTGCTGGGGCGGATGGAGCGCCGCTGGCGGGCAGCCGTCACCCGGCGCTGCCTGCACGAGACCCAGAAGCTGCGCGCCGAGGGAACCCGGGTCACGATCCTGGGACCCAGCGTCGAAGACCTCGAAGCGATCGGTATCAACGTGATGCAGGTGTCGCGGCGCGTCACGGTGCTGGAGACGTCGTTGCGTACGTCGGCAGCGGCCCTGGCCGGCGGTCCTGCCGCGCGTCAGGCAGACGCCGGCTGATGCGCGTGTTCGTGCCGGCCACGCTGCCGACGCTCGCGCTGCTGCAGGACTCCGGCCGGCTGGACGCGGCCGGCAACACGGGCTTTGCGGTCACACCGGCCCTGCGCGAGTGGTACGCCGAGGGCGACGCAGAGGAGCTCGAGTACGCCGCCCTCAACGACGCTGCCAGGGCTTCGTTGCGGTTGCTGGCGGCCGACCCGGGTGCGCCGCGCCGCCGGGTCGTGATCGCGCTCGACCTGCCCGGCGCAACCCCCGACGCCGCCGACGGGCGGGCCGCGGTCCGGCTGGTGGCTCCGGTGGGGCTCGAGCAGGTCGCGGCTGTGCACGTCGACCACGCGGACGCCGAGCAGACTGTCCGCGCCGCTGTCGAAGCGCTCGACGCTGCCGGCACCGGCGACGCCGACGCCGCCGCGCTGGTCGAGGAGCCGGAGGGCTTCGAGCTGCTCTGGTTCGCGACCCAGGAGATCCCCGAGCTCGTCGATTGATCACGTTCACCACCCTGGTGGACCGTTCACCAGGCGCACGAACCTGGTGAACGGTCCCCGTGCCTGGTGAAGACCGCGCCCCGGCGTGCCACGATGGGCAGGGTCCCTTCAGCCACCGAGGAGCGCGCCGCCATGGATGCCGTCACCCAGGTCCCCATGCCGGTCAATGAGCCGGTCCTGACCTACGCACCGGGCACGCCCGAGCGCGCGGAGGTCGAGCTCCGGATGGCCGAGCTCTCGGCCGAGCGACACGAGCTCACCTGCACTATCGGCGGCGACCAGAAGCTCGGCGGCGGCGACGAGATCGACGTCGTACAGCCACACCGGCACTCCCACGTGCTCGGCACGATGCACAACGCGACAACCGCCGACGCCAGCGCCGCGCTGGCGGCCGCCAAGGACGCAGCGCCCGCGTGGCGTGCCCTGTCATACGACGACCGGGCGGCGATCTTCCTCAAGGCGGCCGAGCTGCTCTCCGGACCGTGGCGGCAGACCCTGAACGCGGCGACGATGCTCGGCCAGTCCAAGACCGTCACCCAGGCCGAGATCGACAGCGCCTGCGAGTTGATCGACTTCTGGCGCTTCAACGTGTTCTTCGGCCGCGAGATCATCGACGAGCAGCCGATGCTGAACAGCCCGGGGGTGTGGAACCGCTCCGACCACCGGCCCCTCGAAGGCTTCGTCTACGCGATCACGCCGTTCAACTTCACCGCGATCGGCGGCAACCTGCCGACAGCACCGGCGCTGATGGGCAACACCGTCGTCTGGAAGCCCAGCCCGACCCAGCAGCTGGCCGCCCACTACACCATGCGCCTGCTCGAGGATGCCGGTCTGCCTCCCGGCGTGATCAACCTGCTGACCGGCGACGGCCTGGCCGTGTCCGAGGTGGCGCTGCGCGATGCCGATCTGGCCGGAATCCACTTCACCGGGTCGACGCGCACCTTCCACACCCTGTGGCGCACGGTCGGCCAGAACATCTCCGGCTACCGCAGTTACCCGCGCATCGTGGGCGAGACCGGCGGCAAGGACTTCGTCGTCGCCCACCCCAGCGCCGACCACGACGTCCTGCGGACGGCGCTGGTGCGCGGGGCGTTCGAGTACCAGGGTCAGAAATGCTCGGCGGCCTCCCGGTCCTACGTCCCCCGCAGCGTGTGGGACCGGATGCGTGACGACTTCCTGGCGCTGACCGACTCGCTGACGATGGGCCCGGTCGACGACCTGTCGAACTTCATGGGCGCGGTGATCGACGAGCGCGCGTTCGCCAAGCACAAGGCCGCGATCGAGCGGGCGGAGGCCGGCGACACCGTCACGGTGCTGGCCGGGGGGTCCTCCGACGACAGTGAGGGCTACTTCGTCCGGCCGACCGTGCTCGAGAGCACCGACCCGGAGAACGAGATCTTCACCACCGAGTACTTCGGGCCGATTCTCGGCGTGCACGTGTTCGACGACGCCGACTACCACCGCGTGCTCGACCAGATGGAGGCGGTGGCGCCCTACGCCCTGACCGGAGCCGTCATCGCACAGGACCGTGCCGCGATCGCCGAGGCCACCGAGGTGCTGCGCTTCGCCGCGGGAAACTTCTACGTCAACGACAAGCCCACAGGTGCCGTCGTCGGCCAGCAGCCTTTCGGCGGCGGGCGGGCCAGCGGAACCAATGACAAGGCCGGCGCGGCCCAGAATCTGCTGCGATGGACGAGCACCCGGTCCATCAAGGAAACACTCGACCCGCCGACCACGCATACTTACCCACACATGGCCTGACGGCCAGCGACTGAAGACAAGGGGTAATCCACGTGTTGGAGGACCGGCTGCCCACCCGTCCGCTCGTCTCCCGCGCAGTTCGCCTGCTCTCGCAGCCCCGGCGCAGCGCCGCCGACAGTGCGCTTGTCACGGGTGTCGCCCTGCGCCTCGCTGCGCTGGACAGCGACTCGGAGACCGCAGAGAAGCTCATCGCGGCATCCGACCGCGTCATCGTCGGCGTGGCCGGCCTGGTCGGGGAGCCGGCGCCGCAGGCCGATTGGAGTGACACCGCCGAGGCGCTGGCGCTGATGATTGCCGGACGGCCACTGCAGCGCCGCCACCTGATGGCCTCGCGGTCGGCGCTCGGCTCGGCCGACAAGGTGCTCGACCTGTCCGACCGGTTGCGGCGCACCGCCGAGGAGGACGTCGACCGCGACGACCTCGGCCGTGCGCTGGCGATGGCCGTCGCGGCACCGGCGGAGATGGTCGACGCCCTGATCGAGCGGGAGCAGAGCGGCGCACGCGGCCGCAGCGACCAGGCCGGCCGGGGCCGCGAGGTCACCGAGCCGCGGCCCCCGGGCCCTGGACCGCGGGCCAGCCGGCCCGCGCCCGGCGAGCGCGGCGTCCCCCTGCGTGCCCTCGACGGCGGGATCCCCGGGCGCTGACCACGGTCGGCACCGCTTCGATCACCGTGGTGGAAGCGAGCCGTCGGCCGCGGGGTCGCGCTTGACGGCGACTAGCAGGCCGTCGCCCACGGGCAACAACGCCGACACGAGTTGCTCGTCCTCCAGCACGGCCCGACCGACCTCGCGGATCGCGACGGTGTCGGGGTCGCGCTGAGCGGGGTCGGCGACGCGGTCGTGCCACAGTGCGTTGTCGAAGGCGACCACGCCGCCCGGGCGCAGCAGCCGGAGCGCCTGGCGCAGGTAGTCGGCGTACTCGGCCTTGTCGCCGTCGCAGAACACCAGGTCGTACGCACCATCGGTGAGCCGGGGCAGAACCTCGAGCGCCGCACCGGTGATCAGTCGGGTCCGGTTGTGGGCGACACCCACCTCGGCGAAGGCCTCGCGCGCGAGCCGCTGGTGCTCGGACTCGATGTCGACACTGGTGAGCACGCCGTCCGGGCGCATGCCGGCGAGCAGGTAGAGACCTGACACCCCGGCTCCGGTGCCGACCTCGACGACCGTCCGGGCGTCGATCGCAGCGGCCAGCACACGCAGGGCGGCCCCGCCGCCCGCACCGATGGGGACGGCGCCCACCTCCCGTCCGCGCCGGCGGGCCCGGACGACAACCTGGTCCTCCTCGGCGAAGCTCTCGGCGTATGCCCACGACTCCGGCGTGATCGCGGCGGTGATGACGGCCTCCTCGAACTGGACAACGCGCCACACTATGAGCGGTTTCCTCGCAGCGTAGTGCTCGACGGCAGCAGGGCCGGGGAACCCACTCGAGGGTGCGGCGCGTTGCCGTGTCGTGACGTGCGGGAACACCCGCGTCGGCGCCACGGTTGGTCACGAAAGGGGAACATGGGTGACGATGGCAGCAGTGCTCGTGCCCGTCCGTCCCCGTGAGGGAGGTTCCCAGGTGGCCGACCACAAGGCGCCCGGCACCGGTGGGAGTGACGCCGGTGTGCCCGAGCCGCGCCCCGTGCCCGCCCCGGAGAACTGGACCCCGCCGTCCTGGGACGAGGTCGTCCGCGAGCACTCCGGGCGGGTCTACCGGCTGGCCTACCGCCTTACCGGCAACAGCCACGACGCCGAGGACCTCACCCAGGACGTCTTCGTCCGGGTCTTCCGGTCCCTCTCGTCCTATACGCCGGGCACGTTCGAGGGCTGGCTGCACCGGATCACGACGAACCTGTTCCTCGACACGGTGCGCCGCAAGCAGCGGATCCGTTTCGACGCACTTCCCGACGACGCCGCCGACCGGCTCTCCGGCCGCGAGCCCTCGCCGGACCGGGTGTTCGACGACCGCATGCTCGACGCCGACATACAGGCCGCGCTCGACGCGCTCGCGCCCGACTTCCGTGCGGCCGTGGTGCTCTGCGACATCGAGGGCCTGTCCTACGAGGAGATCGCGGCCACGCTCGACATCAAGCTCGGTACGGTGCGCAGCCGCATCCACCGCGGCCGCGCCCAACTGCGTGCGGCGCTCGAGCACCGCGCCCCGCGGCCTGAGGTCGACGGGCCTGCGCCTGCGCCTGCGCCCGAAGCCCGGGAGGAGTCGCCGTGAGGCATCTCGGTGAGCGCGTCACCGCCCTGGTCGACGACCAGCTCGGCCATGACGACCGCGACCGCGCCCTGGCCCACGTCATGAACTGCGAGCAGTGCCGGCTCGAGGTCGAGCGCGAGCGCGAGACCAAGGCGGCGCTGCGTCGGCTCGCCGACGTCGAACCGCCGGCCCCGCTGGTCGCGGCGTTACTCGCGCTGGCCGAGCCGGGAGGTCCCCTCCCTCCGGAGCGGCGGCCCTTTCCCGGCGCAGCGAAGCCCTCAGCCACATGGCGTGCCCGTGATGCCCGCCCAGGCGGAGGCCGGCCCGACACGGTCGCGGGTCCGCGGCGGCCCGAGGGAGCGCCACGACTGAACCGGCGCCGGGGCCGCATCCAGGTCGTCGCCGCCGGCGCGCTGTCGGCCGGAGCCCTCACCCTCGTCCTGGCCACGTTGGGTGGCGCCGGGGCGTCCAGTACCGTGCCGGCAACCGTCGTGCCCCCGATGGAGCAGTTCACGGTCGAGCATGCCCGCTCGACCGGATCGCTGCCGTTTGTCGATCCGGCTTCCGTCCTGGTCCCCGTGACCAACTTCCCGGGTCCGGGTCCGTGATCGGATCCGCCGTGGTGAGCCGCCGGGGTTCGGTGTCGCTCTCGGCGCTGGCTGTCCCTGCTATAGCCGTTCCCGTCCTGGTCGGGACGATCGCGATCGCCCCTCCGGCGGTGGCCGGGGACGGAGACGACGATCTGGCTGCGGTCGGCCTGCTCCACCGCGCCATGGCGGCCCCGGAGAAGGTGTCGTACACCGGCACGCAATTCGTCGCCGCCTGGTCGGCGCTCGACGGCGAGGCCTCCACGAGTGCGGTCGTCGACGTGACTCACCACGCCGGCGGCCCGACCGAGGTCCGTGTGCACGGCGCCCGGCCCATGTCGGCCGTCGACGAGCGCAGCGGCGCGGCCTGGCTCGCCGATGGCGGCGGCCCGGTGGGCCTGCTCGTCCGTGCCTACGACGTCGTCCTCGTCGGCGTCGGCACCGTGGTCGGTCGCGCGGCGCACGTGGTCGAGGCCCGCCGCACCGACGGCTCGACCGCGGCCCGGCTCTGGCTCGACACCGAGTTCGCCCTGCCGCTGCGGCGCGAGATCTACGACGAGGACGGAGCCACCCGCGCGGCGAGCGCCTTCGTCGAACTGCACCTCGACCCCGACACGAAGCCCACGATCTTGCGGCGAGGATCTGTGGAAGCGACGACCACGGCTCTGCGACACGCCGACCTCGCGCGGATGCGCGACAACGGGTGGAGCTGCCCCGACGAGCTCGAGGGAGGGCTCGCCCTCTACGAGGCGCGGCGAGTCGGCGATGCGGTGCAGCTCAGCTACTCGGACGGAGTCGTGACGGTCTCCGTCTTCGAGCAGCGGGGCCGGCTCGACCCGCAGAGGTTGCACGGCTTCGCAGCCCGTGAGGTCGACGGCGGGGTCGTCTACAGCAGCCCGGGTCCGCCGGCGAAGTTCATCTGGTCGGTCGGCGACTGGGTGGTGACGGTAGTTGCCGACGCACCCGCCGAGACGGTCGACGCAGTGCTGGCCGCGATGCCGCCGAAGGATCCGGAGCTCGACCGCGGGCTGCTCGCCCGGGTCGGCAAGGGCGCAGATCGCCTCGCGTCCTGGCTCAACCCGTTCGACTAGGCGACCCACGGGGGAGGATCGGCTCGATGTACGACACGCGCGGGTCCTCCGGCACCGGCTGGTCGCGTCCGGCCCTGGTCGACGACGGGCCGGTCGCCGCGGACCCGTGGTCGGCACCGGTCATCGGGTACGCCGCGCCGGGGCCCGCAGTGCAAGCCGCTGCCGCGCCCACGAGCGACGATCCGTGGGCGCGGGTCGGTGCGACACGCGAGCCGACCGCCGCCGATCGCCCGTCCCGGAGGGGCGCGTACGCGCTGCGTGAGGCTCGCCGGAGTCGACCCCGGCCGGGTGCCCTGGTCGGGGCTGCCGCCGGGATCGCCGCCGTGGCCGCTGCCGTCGGGGGAGCCACCGGTGTGGTCGTCGCGGACCGGATGGACGACCTGTCCCCGGGGACGGTCACGGTCGTCGGCGCAGATCCCGCCGTGCTCGCCGAGCGTCCACCCGACTCGGTTGCCGGCATTGCCGCCGCCGTGCTGTCCAGCGTCGTGTCGGTGACCGTGGGACAGGGCTCCGGCTCCGGTTTCGTCATTTCCGACGACGGCTATGTCCTCACCAACAACCACGTCATCACCGGGGCGGAGGGCTCGGATGCCATCGAGGTGGGGTTCTTCGACGGCGCGACGGTCACGGCGGAAGTCGTGGGCCGCAGTCCGAGCTACGACCTCGCCGTCCTCAAGGTCGAGCGCGACGATCTCGTGCCCGCACGGCTCGGTGACTCGTCGGGTGTGGTGGTCGGCGACCCGGTCATCGCGATCGGGAGTCCGCTCGGCCTCGAGAGCACGGTGACCAGCGGCATCGTGTCCGCGCTGGACCGTCCCGTCTCCGCCGGCGGGCAGGGCGAGACGTCGTTCATCAACGCCCTGCAGACCGACGCGGCGATCAACCCGGGAAACTCCGGCGGTCCGCTCGTCGACGCCGCCGGCCGCGTGATCGGAGTGAACTCGGCGATCGCGACGCTCAGCATGGGTACCAACCCGGGCAACATCGGCCTCGGATTCGCCATCCCGATCGACCAGGCTGCCCGCACGGCCGAGCAGATCATCGCCACCGGCGAGGCGGTCTACCCGATCATGGGAGTGCGCCTGGACGAGACGTTCGTCGGACCGGGGGCGCGCATCGACAGGGACGAGGACGACTCGCCGGCGGTCACGCCGGAAGGACCGGCCGCCGGCGTGGACATCGAGCCGGGCGACGTCATCGTCGAGGTCGAGGGCCGGCCGATCGACACCCCCGAGGAGCTCATCGTCGTGCTGCGGGCCCAGCAGCCCGGTGACGAGGTCACGATCGTCGTCGATCGCGACGGCGAGGTCATCGAGGTCACTCTCACCCTCGGCTCCGCCGTTGGCTGATCTCGCCGTACCCTTGGCGCAGGTACCCGACCTGGGTCGGCCAGAGGAGCAACCGTGTTCGACATCGGTGCACCCGAAGTGCTGGTGGTGCTGGTCGTCGCATTGCTCGTGTTCGGACCGGACCGGTTGCCCGAGATGGCGCGCCAGGCTGGTTCCTGGATCCGCGACCTGCGCCGGATGGTCGCAAACGCCCGCCGAGACCTGTCCGACGGGATCGGCGTCGACCCGGCCGACCTGCGCAAATTGCAGAACCTCGACCCGAAGTCGTACGTCCGGCGCAACGTGCTCGACGGCGTCGACCTGGACCTCGGTCTCGACGACGACGGCGAGCAGCCGCGACGTGGCAACGGCACCGCGCAGACTCCCAGCGACGCGAAGGCGACGCCGGGGACGTCGACGTCCCCGCGATCGCCGGCGCCCGCACCCTACGACCCCGACACCACCTAGCGTCAGCGGGTAGCGGGGGACAGGTCGAGCGAGAGGCCGGCCAGGCCGCGCCGGCGGTGCGACAGCGACCGGCCCACCTCACGCATGGCGATTGCCGCCGGTGCCGACGGGTCGGAGACGACCAGCGGGACGCCGGTGTCGCCGCCTTCGCGCAGCCGCAGGTCCATCGGGATCTCGCCCAGCACGGGCACCGACGTGCCGAGACGGCGTGCGAGTCCGGCGGCCACCTGCTGGCCGCCACCGCTGCCGAACACCTCGATCCGGTGCTCCGGCCCGCAGTGCGGGCAGGGCAGGTACGACATGTTCTCGATGACGCCCGCGACCTGCTGGTGGGTCTGGATCGCGATCGAGCCGGCCCGCTCGGCCACTTCGGCCGCGGCGAGCTGGGGTGTCGTGACCACGACGATCTCGGCCGAGGGCAGCAGCTGAGCCAGTGAGATCGCGACGTCGCCCGTACCGGGAGGGAGGTCGAGCAACAGGATGTCGAGGTCGCCCCAGTACACGTCCGAAAGGAACTGTTGCAGTGCCCGGTGCAGCATCGGCCCGCGCCAGGCAACCGGTGCGTCGCGGTCGGGCTTGAACATCTCGGTGGAGATGAGCTTCACCCCGTGCGCGGGCACGGGCATGATCATCCGCTCGACGATGGTCGGGTGTGAACCCTCCACGCCGAGCATGCGCGGACCCGAGTGACCGTAGATGTCGGCGTCGAGCAGGCCGACCCGAACTCCCTCCGCCGCCATGGAAGCGGCCAGGTTTACCGTCACGGACGACTTGCCGACGCCGCCCTTGCCCGACGCGACCGCATAGACACGGGTGAGCGACCCAGGCTTGGCGAACGGGATCTCGCGTTCGGGCGCGCCGCCGCGCAACTGCTTCGACAGGTCCGCGCGCTGCTCGTCGGACATGACGTCGAGCGCCACGTCGACACCGCTGACCCCCGCCAGGGCCGAGACGGCCGTGGTGACGTCCCGGGTGATGGTGTCACGCAGCGGGCAGCCGGCGACGGTGAGGAAGATCTCGACCCGGACCCGGCCGTCGCCGTCCACCTCGACGGCCTTGACCATGCCGAGATCGGTGATCGGACGCTTGATCTCGGGATCGTTGACCGTCGCGAGCGCGGCGGTGACCTGCTCGGCCGTGGGGCTTGAGCTCATGTCTCGATGCTACGTCGGACCGGGCCTGGCCTTACGATCGGGGCGTGACGGCAGCGCAGGTGTCACGCGACCGTGTCACACCCGAACAGCTCGAGGTGTGGCGTTCCTTCCTGCGCGCCCACGCACTGATCATCCGTCGGCTGGAAGCCGACCTGACCGACCGGCACGACCTTCCGCTGGCGTGGTACGACGTCCTGGCCCGGCTGGTCGAGGCCAATGGCCACCGGCTGCGGATGAGCGAGCTCGCCGAACGGGTCATGCTCTCGCCGAGCGGGCTCACCCGCCTCGTCGACCGGATGGTCGAGGCCGGGCTGATCCGCCGCGAGGCCTCCGCGAGCGACGCCCGGGGCTTCTACGCCGTCCTGACCGATGCCGGGTACGAGAGGCTGCGCTCGGCGACCGGCACGCACCTGCGCGGGATCCTCGACTACGTGCTGTCCCGCTACACCGACACCGAACTGAACCAGATCGCCGCCTACCTCGCCCGCCTCGAAGACTGAGGCCGCACCAACTGGCCAGGATTCCGGAGTCTGAGCCGGAACCCCCGGCGGTGCATCAGGCCCAGAACGGGCGGAACGTGCCGAGCGCCGAACTGCCCACGACCGCGGCCGCCAGCAGGGCGAACGCACCGAGGACCAGCCCGACGTCGGAACGGCGGACGGTCTGGGGGCGGGCGATCGTCCGCGGCCCGGTCGCGTCGAAGCCACGCGCGTCCATGGCCACCGCCAGCCGGGTTCCCCGCCGGATGGCCCCGACCAGCAGTGTGAACACCGTGCCGGCGAACAGACGGAGTCGCGCTGCTGGGTTGCGGCCGGCGTCGACCCCGCGCGCCCGGCGGGCCAGCCCGATCGTGCGCCATTCCACGGCCATCAACGGCAGCAGGCGGAGCGCGGCAAGGGAGGCGTAGGCGAACCGGGCGGGTACGCGTGCGTTCTGGACCAGGGAGTCGGCGAGGTCGGTCGGATCGATCGTCAACAGGAGGACCACGCCGGGCAGCGCGATCGCGAAGACCCGGATCGTCACGGTGAGGGCGGTGAGCCACGGTTGGTCGCTGTCCGAGAACAGCAGGGTCGTCAGCCCCAGGGTTGCCGCCGAGACCAGCAGCGGCCAGCCACGCACCAGCATGATGCGCACGGTCACGCCACCGGCAGCCAAGGCGGCAACGACCGCCGCCAGGACCAGGGCAGGCGTGAGCGGATCGGCGCTGAGGGCCACGCCGAAGCCGAGCACGAAGGCTGCGGCCAGCTTGGCCACCGGGTTGGCCCGGGCGAGCCGGCCGGTGGCGCGGACGGCGTGGAGGTCGAGCACCATCAGGCCGCCACCTCCCGGTCCGGGATGGGTGCCGGGCGGCGGACCTCGAGGGTCAGCACGCGGTCTGCCAGCGACGTGACCACGGCCTCGTCGTGGGTGGCTGCGCAGATGGCACCACCCGCGTCGCGGTGCGCCGCGAGTAGCTCCACGAGCTCGACCCAGGTGCGCCTGTCCTGACCGAAGGTGGGCTCGTCGAGGACCAGGACCGCAGGGTCGGTGGTGAGCGCGGTGGCGACGGACAGCCGGCGCTTCTCCCCACCGGAGAGGGTGAACGGGTTGGCCTCCGCCAGCGGGGTGAGCCGGAGGCGGTCGAGCAGGTCGTCGACCCTACGGCGGACTGCGTCGACGTCCTCGCCACGACGGGTCGGCCCGAACGCCAGCTCGTCGCGGACCCTGCCGGTGAGGAACTGGTGCTCGGGATCCTGGAAGACGGTCCCGATCCGGTCCGCGAGTTCGTGGGCCCGCCAGCGGTGCGGCGGGAGTCGTGCGTCGGCACCGGCCAGCGTCGCTGTCGCACGGACGGTGCCCTTCCCGGGCGCGGCCAGCCCGGCGAGGATCGCAGCGAGCGTCGACTTGCCCGAGCCGTTCGGTCCGACGACGGCGAGCGCCTCACCTGCCCTCAGGCTCACCGACACGCCGTCGAGCGCCGGCCGGGAGGTGCCACGGTGGGTGAAGCCGACCCGGTCCGCCACCAGCAGGTCCTGCGCCGTCACCACCGAGTTGTCAGGCTCGGCCGTGGCGCCGCCCCAGGCGTTCGACCTGTCAGGCCGGACAGGTCGAGCCCTGCGGGTGGGCAATGGCCGGTTTGGAACCCAGACTCCGGCAGCCGCCAAGGCGTCGCCGTGCCGGGCGAAGACGTCGGCCGGGTCGCCGTCGGCGATCAGGCCACCGCCCGGTGCGAGAACGACGACCCGGTCGACGAGCTCGAGCGTCTCGGTGACGCGGTGCTCGACCAGGAGCGTCGTCGCGCCCGTGGTCCGCTGGATCGCCGTGATGGCCCCGCGCACCAGTCGCGCGCCGACCGGATCGAGGTTAGCCGTCGGCTCGTCCAGCAGGAGCAGTTGTGGGGACAACGCGAACGCGCCGGCAAGCGCGAGGCGCTGCTGTTCGCCGCCGGAGAGCCGGTCCGTTCGGCGGTCGCGGTCGTAGGGGAATCCCACGGTGGCCAGCGCCGCGTCGACGCGCTGCCAGATCTCCGGGCTCGGTACGGCCCGGTTCTCGAGCCCGAATGCGACATCGTCGCCGGCCCTGGCCATGACGAGCTGGGTCTCGGGATCCTGCAGGACCAGCGCGATCCGGTCGCGGGTCGCCCGCGGGTCGAGCCCGTCGACGGTCAACCTGCCCTCGGCGTCGCCGGCGTGGTCGGGGTCCAGCAGGCCGGCCAGCGCCGTCAGCAGGGTGCTCTTCCCCGCACCGGACGGACCCAACAGCAGTACACGCTCACCGGGCTCGATGGCGAGGTCGAGCCCGCGCACGGCGTGGGAGCGGCGTCCCGCATAGCGCCACCCCCACCCCCGCGCGTCGATCCGGGCGCCGTTCAGACCGGTCTCCGTTCCCGGCCGGACGGGAAGGCGTCGAGCGCCCCCGCGCCGGCGAGACTACGCGTCAGCGCCCACGAGCCGAACCCGGCCACGATGACCGCGCTGGTGGTCAGGACGGCGTAGTACACGACCAGCCACCCGGTCGACCAGTCCCGGTAGTAGTAGAACCAGTCCAGCGACGCCGCGGTGAGGCCGGCAGCGGCAGCGGCGGCGAGTGCCACCGGCAGGCCGAACCGGCGGTACCGCGTCGCCAGGAAGACCAACTCGGGCGCAAGGCCTTGCAGCAAGCCGTACCAGATGACCTGGACGCCCCACGTCGTGCCGAGCAGCGCGCTGACGGCCGCCGCCACCAGCGACGCGAAGACGGCCGCGCCAGGCTTGCGGACCACCAACGCAGCGAGCACGCCGGGCACCAGCCAGATGCCGTACATGAACGCCTGGCCCGGCGGGAAGGCCGTGAACGCCGGTCCGCTAGCCGTCCACAGGTGGTTCCAGGCCCAGAAGACGACGCCGAAGGCGACCGCGATGACCGCGGCGACGACGATGTCGACGGTGCGCCACCGGGTCGCCGGTGGCAACACCCGACCGCGGCTGTCGGGATCCGGCGGCCCGGTGTCGGCGAGATCCGGTTCGTGGGGGTGACTCATGGGTGGATGCCTCCTGTCGTGATCAGGAGGAGTGGCTTCTGCGCCCGTCGTCACCTGGCGAACGGCGTGCCACGGACTGACCATGGACACGCCGCTCGCCGAGATGACTGTCGACTCCCTGCGCCGGCATTACCCGGATCAGGTTCGAGGGTCTGCGGTGTGACCCGCACTCTCAGCGCTGCAGCGCTCCCCTGTCGGGTGAACTTGTGGCTCCAGGTTACACCGGGTCGTTCTGCCGATGATCGGTGCGGGACGGGGCCAGCTCGTCGGCCAGGTCGCGCAGTTCGGAGCGCAGGAAGTCGCGGGTGGCCACCTCTCCGACGGCGATCCGCAGCGAGGCGACCTCGCGGGCCAGGAACTCCATGTCGGCCCGGGACCGCGCGTTGACCTCGCGGTCCTGCTCGAGGTTGACCCGGTCGCGGTCGTCCTGGCGATTCTGCGCGAGCAGGATCAGCGGTGCCGCATAGGACGCCTGAACCGACAGCAGCAGGGTCAGGAAAATGAACGGGTACGGGTCCCACCGCAAGGCGTCCGGCCCGAGGGCGTTCCACGACACCCACACCACGATGAACGCCGTCAGGTAGCCCAGGAACCGGCCGGTGCCGAGGAACCGCGCGATGCGCTCGGAGGCCTGGCCGAGCAGCTCCGGATCGACGCTGGGTCGGCGTATGCTGCCGGGCGCCCGCGGTTGGTCGAGCCTGCTACGAGCCACTGTCGACCTCCTGCCTGGTGGCCCGGACCCGCCATTCCTCCCCGAGGAGGTGGTCCAGGACGTCGTCGACCGTGACGACGCCGAGCAGCCGACCGTCCTCGTCCACGACCGGGCACGCGACCAGGTTGTACGTCGCGAAGACGCTGGCGACCTCTTCGAGCGACGCATCGGGTGGGAGCGGGTCGATGTCGGTGTCGAGAACCCCGGAGACCAGGGACGATGGTGCCTCGCGGAGCAGGCGCTGGAAGTGGGCGATGCCGAGGTAGCGCCCCGTCGGCGTGTCCATCGGCGGGCGGCACACGTAGACCATCGCCGCCAGCGAGGGGGTCAGCTCCTGGTTGCGAACGCGGGCGAGTGCCTCGGCGACCGTGGCATCCGGTGAGAGCACGACCGGCTCGTTGGTCATCATGCCGCCCGCGGAGTAGTCCTCGTAGGTCAGCAGCTGGCGCACCGGTGCCGCCTCGTCCGGCTCCATCAGGGTCAACAGCGTCTCGGCCTGCTCGGCGGGAAGGTCTGAGAGCAGGTCCGCGGCGTCGTCGGGTCCCATCGCCTCGAGCACGTCGGCGGCCCGCTCGCCGTCGAGGGTGCTGAGCAGCTCCTGGGCCTCGGAGGAGTCCAGCTCCTCCATGACGTCGGCCAGCCGTTCGTCGTCGAGCGCGAGGGCGACCTCGCGCCGGCGCTTGACGGACAGCTCACGGAGCACGCCGGCAAGATCGGCGGGGCGCATCTTGTCGAAGGCCGCGAGCAGGTTGGCGGCACCCTGGACGTCCTCCGGGACGGCGAACCCGGACAGGTCGTCCCAGTCGTAGATCCGGGTTTCGCCGCGCCGGCCGAAGCGCTTCCCACGTCCGTGCGCTGCGATCTTCGTCACCACCCAGTCGCGGACCCGGGTCTGCTCGATCCCGACATCGGAGACCGTGACCTCCTCGCCGGATGCCTGGACGGCGACACGACGGTCGAGCATCTCGCGCAGCAC
The DNA here is from genome assembly GCA_035316885.1 of Jiangellaceae bacterium. Taxonomy (GTDB): domain Bacteria; phylum Actinomycetota; class Actinomycetes; order Jiangellales; family Jiangellaceae; genus DASRTE01. The sequence goes on from DATHII010000181.1 coordinate 24,555, forward strand.
CAGGGTCTCGCCCTGTCGCTGCTCGAAACGGCGCATGTTGACCACGCCGGTGGTGATGACCTGGCCGGCGTCGATGCTGGTCACGCGCGTGATCGGGAGGAAGATCCGGCGCCGGACCGGTACCTCGACAACCAGCCCGAGAACACCTGGCAGCAGGTCGGGAAGCGGCACGCTCACTACCGCGTCGTGGACCTTCCCCACCTGGTCGCCGTGCGGGTCGAAGACCGCGGTGCCGGCCAGCCGGCCGACGTAGACCCTGGTCAGCGTCCCGCTCATGGCGGCAGGCTACCGGCCGGGCGATGGGTACACTGTCACGTCGCGGTCAACCCGACCGCCGTGCACCGCCGATCCCGAAGGTTCCGCCACCCATGCCGCCATCCCTGCGACGTGCCTGGGTGGTTTGCGCCCTCACGGCCTGTCTGGTGGTGCTCGTGGCCTGCCGCGACGACGGGCCGACGCCGCTCGAGCAGATCGCGTCCACTCCGCAGGCGGGCGTGGCCGAGAACGGTCTCGACGAGCGCAGCGCCGAGGATGCGCTCGCCGACGTGCTCGACGCCCTCGAAGGCCAGGACTCCTACCACGTCATCGGGTCGTCGGCCGGTGGGGGCATGGTCGACATCTCGTTCCACGGCGGCACCGGGGCGACGGGCACCGTCGGCTCCCAGAGCCCGGTGACACTGGTGGCCCTCGACGGTCGTGTCTACGTCACCGGAGACGCCGACTTCATGGCCGAGAACGTCGGGGCCGACGCCGCCACGCGGATGGCCGACAAGTGGCTCCTGCTCCCGGCCGACGCCACGTCCGACTTCTCGATCTTCGCCGACGGCACGTCGTTCGCGCAGGCCGTCTTCGGCGACCAGGGTCCGGTTGAGATGAGCGGCGTGCGCGAGGTCAAGGGCGTCCCGGCGGTCGGCCTCGTGTTCACTGAGACAGGCGGCACCCTGTGGGTGTCCGCGGAGGGTGCCCCGCTGCCGATCCAGTTCGAGGAGAAGGGCGCATCGGCTGGTACGGGCGTGCTCACGTTCTCCGGCTTCGGCGCCGAGGTGACCATCGAGGCACCGGC
>DATHII010000182.1:0-3684 GCA_035316885.1 Jiangellaceae bacterium
GTTGTGACGCGCCTCGACCACGACGCGAACGTGCGCCCGTGGGTGCGGTGGGCCGAGCGCGCAGGTGTCACGGTGCGGTGGGTCGATCCACGCGTTCCGTCGACAGATCTGGAGACCGAGGCGTTCGACGGCGTGCTCAGCGCTCGTACCCGTGTGGTCGCCGTCACCGCCGCCAGCAACCTGACCGGCTCCATACCCGATGTCGCCGCGATCGCCCGCCGGGCGCACGACGTCGGTGCCACGGTCGTCGTCGACGGGGTGCACGCGACGCCGCATGTCCCGGTCGACATGGTGGCCCTCGGTGCCGACGTGTGGCTGACGTCGGCATACAAGTGGTCCGGCCCGCATGTCGGCGCGTTGATCGCCGACCCCGCATTCCTGGAGCCGCTGCGCCCGGACAAGCTCGCGCCCGCCTCGGACGAGATCCCATGGCGGTTCGAGACTGGGACGCCGCCGTTTGCCGACCTGGCCGGCGTTTCGGCGGCGGTCGACCACCTGGCCGGCCTGGCGGGCTCGCCGAGCGCAACCGTGTCGAGGAGGGAGCGCATCATCGAGTCGATGGGAGCCGTTGCCGCCTACGAACTCGACCTCTTCGCCCGCCTGCACGACGGCCTGGCGGCCATGGAGCACGTCGAGCTCGTCGGATCGCCTACCCGGCGCACCGCGACGGTGTACTTCCGTGTCCGCGGCCACGACCCCGGTCGCGTCGCCGAGCACTGTGCGCGGGCCCGGGTCAACGTGTGGGCCGGCCACATGTATGCGTGGGAGCTGACCGGACTACTCGGCGTCCGTGAGACCGGTGGTGGCGTCCGGGCGGGTCTCGTGCACTACAACGACGAGGGAGACGTCGACAGGTTGCTCGACGCCGTCGACGATCTCCGCTGACCTGATTTTCAGGGCGCCGGCGGCAGGAGTTCCTCGAGCCAGCTCGTGACCGGGTTGGTCCACTGCGAATGGATGTCGGACGAGGCATCCCGGAGCGCACGGTGCCACGAGAGTGCCCGCGAGACGCATGCCAGTCAGCAGTTCATCGGCCCGCGACGACGGCGGGGCCAGCCAGCGGAGTCCGGCCAGCAGTGACTTCGACGAGTGGTCCGGTATCCCTGCGGCCAGCGCCACCTCGGCGGAAGCCGTGAACGACTGCTGCAGCCGCGGGATGATTCGGTTGCGATGACGGCGGGCGTGAGCGCCCGGCCCTTCAACAGGTCGAGCACCGCCGGCTCGTAGGTCGTCCCGCCACCGTTGATCTTCAACCACAACTCGCCGTACCGGTAGATCCGGCCCCACGGCCGCTCCCGGGCCAGCGAGAGCTCGTGCAGCGACACCGCGTGAGCGGCGACCCACTCAGCAGGTGACGCAGTCCGGTGGTGCGTCATTGCTCTGGCTGGTCGGGCCGCGTCATCCCTGGAGGTGGGCCGGACGGTGGGTGATGGCCTCGATGTCCTCCGCGGCCGCGTCGAGCAGGCGGTGCGCGAGCTCGGACAACGCACGCGCCGCAGCCAACTCATCGCCGATCTCCGGTACCTCGACGTCGTGTGGGTTGCGCCGTGCGGTCCCGGTGCCCACGAGGTTCGTCGTGTCAGCAGTCTCGAGTCGTGCCTCCGCGCGGGTCATGCCGTCGTGCTCGTCGATGAAGATCTCGACGTTCCAGCGCTTCGTGGTCGTCATGGCGGTCGCCTCCACCGCATCGGGTCAGGACCTGAAGATCACTTCGGTGTGATGCCAGTATTGCGTGTAGGGCGCCAGGGCCGGGATCGAACTCGGCTGGTAGCAATCCGACGACTCGTGGGAGCGCATCGTGACCGACAACCCCGTGCGTGCCGCGAGGCAGTTCGTCGCCGTCGGTGTCGACGGGTCGACCTCCGACGACGTCGCCATCCGCTGGGCCGCACAGGAGGCCTCGATGCGGGCGCTGCCATTGCGCATCGTCCACGTCGCGAACCCACCCACGCTCCCCCCGACGATGACCAGCGACCTGGCCGACTTGGCGCTCGCCCAATTCGGCGCGACCACCTCGGAGATCGTCGAGAGCGCGACCGGGAGGGCGCGTGCGGTGGTGCCCGGTCTCGAGGTCGTGCACGAGGTGCGACCTGGTCAGATCGTGGAGCAGTTGGTGAAGTCCGCGTCCGGTGCACGCCTGCTCGTGCTCGGCTCCGGCCAGCGGTTCGACACGTCCAAGGTCGGGCTCGGGTCCGTCGCGACGCACGTGACCGCACACGCGCCGTGTCCCGTGATCGTCGCGCGCATCCCCGAGCAGGGTGAACCGACAACCGGCCCGAGTGTCGGGCGTGTCGTCGTCGGTGTCGACGGATCGGACGCCTCTACGGCGGCAGTCGGCTTCGCGTTCGAGGAGGCCTCGCGCCGCGGCCTCGGGCTGACGGCGGTCCACGCCTGGCAGTATGAACCGGACGCATGGACGATCGACGTGCGCGACATCGACGAGTGCGACAGAGCCGGTGCCCGCGTCCTCGCCGAGTCGCTCGCGGGCTGGACCGAGAAGTATCCGGACGTCGACGTGATCGCGCGCCACGTTCAGCGGCGTCCGGTGCAGGCGCTCATCGAGGAGTCTGCCGGCGCAGCCCTTCTGGTCGTCGGCTCGCATGGACACGGCTGGTTCGCCGGAATGCTCCTCGGTTCGGTGAGCCAGGCCCTGCTCCGCCACGCCGGCGTCTCAGTCGCGGTCGCCCGTACGTGACGAACGAAGAGTTCGTCGCACTGGTGGGGAGCGGCTTCGCCCGCTGGCAAGACCACGAATGTGCGAAGGCACCACAACAGTGCTTCAAGTGTGTGGACGGGCACCGTGGGTCGGTACGCGCAGGCACCCTCGCGTCGTCTCGCATGGCGACCAGGCGTGCGGCGCTCGCGGGTCGCACGGCGCTGGTGACGGGTGCGGCCAGCGGTATCGGACATGCGTGCGCCGTCAGGCTCGCCGCGGACGGGCGCACGTGATCGCCCTCGACCGCGACGGTGAGGGCGCCACCCGGACCGCCGAGCAGGCGCGCGGCCAGGCGGTGACATGTGACCTGTCCGACCTCGACGCGGTCGACGCCCTGCCGTTCTCATACCAGCGCAAATGGCCGGCGCTGCGTGGTCCCAGTCATGCAGATGTGCCGGAACGGTCCTGTGCTCCACGGCTCGGACTGGGTCGCCTCGGGCCAGTCGTAGGTTGGACGTCATGATCTCCAGCGCGCGCCCCTGGGTGGTCGTGCCCGCACCGAGCCGTCTCGGCCTTTCCGCCGATGCCCGGCGCTCCCTCCCGAGGGCGCTGCTGGACGCCGGGCTGGCCAAGGCGCTGGGTGCCGATGTCGCGCCGACCGTCCCGGCACCCGCACGTCGGCCGGGCCGTGATGCGGTGACGGGGCTACTCAACGGACCGGCCCTGGCGCAGCACACCCGGCTGCTCGCCGACGCGGTAGCGCGAGCCTGCGCGCACGGCGCGCCCCTCGTCCTCACCGGCGACTGCTCCGGCCTGCTCGGGCCGATGGTGGCGTTGCGACGCTTGGGCCGGTACGGCCTGCTGCACCTCGACGGGCACGCCGACTTCTGCGACCCATCGGACGAACCCAACGGCGAGGCCGCCAGCCTTGAACTCGCCCTGGTGACCGGCCGCGGACCGAGCGGGCTCATCGACCTCGGCGGCCTGGCGCCGTACGTGCGCGACGACGACAGCGCTCACCTCGGCTA
>DATHII010000183.1:0-6355 GCA_035316885.1 Jiangellaceae bacterium
GTTTACAACCCGAAGGCCGTCATCCCTCACGCGGCGTTGCTGCGTCAGGCTTTCGCCCATTGCGCAATATTCCCCACTGCTGCCTCCCGTAGGAGTCTGGGCCGTGTCTCAGTCCCAGTGTGGCCGGTCGCCCTCTCAGGCCGGCTACCCGTCGTCGCCTTGGTGGGCCGTTACCCCACCAACTAGCTGATAGGCCGCGAGTCCATCCTTGGCCGGAGATCCTTTCTACACGCAGACCATGCGATCGCGTGTCGTATCCGGTATTAGCTCCGGTTTCCCGGGGTTATCCCAGAGCCAAGGGCAGGTCACCCACGTGTTACTCACCCGTTCGCCGCTCGAGTACCCCCGAAGGGGCCTTTCCGCTCGACTTGCATGTGTTAGGCACGCCGCCAGCGTTCGTCCTGAGCCAGGATCAAACTCTCCATCAAGGTCATATGACATCCCGACACCTCACCAGGAGGGCCGGAGACATCGACACATGAGAAAAGAACAACCCCGGCAAGAACGGCTGACATGATTGTCATCCGTCTTACCAAAGGAACCCATCACGAGGCACGACCGCGAAGGCCGGCATCGTGGACGGGGTGTTAATTTGGCATCGACAATTATTTGGCACGCTGTTGAGTTCTCAAGGATCGGGCGCACACCAAGCCAGGCCCATGAGGGCCGTTCTCGGGGCAACTCGTCTAACTTAGCCCATCCGGTGCTCCCGGTCAAACCGGGGCCTTCTGGGTCAGGCGCCGCACTCGGGCCTCTGACGCCGGGCGGTGTAGCGGCCCGATGTGCACATGTCCGGGGGCGGTTGACTCCGGGCCGGCCGCCGTTTCCGGCGTCCCGCTCCCCGCGAGCCGGGAGAAACCTACGTGGACCCGCACGGCGTCGTCAAATCGCTCCGCCGACGCACTCTCCGCGGGTCCCGTGACCGCGTTCGCACAGCTCGGAGGCTTGTCGCCGTGATCGTCAGCGCACGATCTCTACGCCGCCGACGGTCCGCTTCCCTCGCCGCACGACGACCCAACGCCCGTGAAGCAGTTCGTCTTCCCGCACCGTGGCATCCGGGTCGGTGGAGGGGTCGATGCGCGCGTTGTTGACGTACGCGCCGCCCTCCGCGATCGCCCGGCGGGCGGCGGAGCGGGACGGCACCAGCGCGGCTGCGACGAACAGGTCCACGTACGACGGCCCGTCGTTGCCCATCGGCACCCGAGCGAGCGACGTCTCGGACAGCGCCGCCGAGAGCGTGCGCTCGTCGAGCTCCTCCAGGGCGCCCTGGCCGAACAGCGCACGCGACGCCGCCACGACGCGGGCCGTCTCGTCTGGTCCGTGGACCATCGTGGTCAGCTCCTCGGCGAGAACCCGCTGCCCCACGCGCGCCGCCGGCCGCTGCGCCGTCTCCTGTTCGATCTGCTCGATCTCGTCCCTGGAACGGAACGACAGCGCCCGGAGCAGCACCGGGACCTGGCTGTCCTCCACGTTCAGCCAGTGCTGGTAGAAGGCGTAGGGCGAGGTCATGTCCGGATCGAGCCAGATCGCGCCCGACTCGGTCTTCCCGTACTTCGTGCCGTCGGCCTTGGTGAGCAGCGGTGTCGCCAGAGCGTGCACCGATACGCCCTCGACCCGGTGGATGAGGTCGACGCCGCTGGTGAGATTGCCCCACTGGTCGCTGCCGCCGGTCTGCAGGATGCAGCCGTAGCGCCGGTAGAGCTCGAGGAAGTCGAGCCCCTGCAGGAGCTGGTAGCTGAACTCGGTGTAGGAGATGCCCTCCTGCGACTCCAGACGCGCGCTCACCGCCTCCTTCGCCATCATCCGGTTGACCCGGAAATGCTTGCCGACGTCGCGCAGGAAGTCGATCGCCGACAGGGGCGCGGTCCAGTCGAGGTTGTTGACGACGCGCGCTGCGTTGTCGCCCTCGAAGGCGACGTAGCGCGAGACCTGGACGCGGATGCGTTCCACCCACTCGGCGACGGTCTCCTTGGTGTTGAGCGCCCTCTCCGCTTCGGGTTTCGGGTCTCCGATCAGGCCGGTGGACCCGCCGACCAGCACGAGCGGACGGTGCCCGGCATCCTGCAGGCGCCGGACGGTCAGCAACTGGAGCAGATTGCCGAAGTGGAGGCTCGGGGCGGTCGGATCGAAGCCGCAGTAGTAGGTGACCGGCCCTTCGGCGAGGGCGCCGCGCAGCGCCTGCTCGTCGGTGGACAACGCGAGCAGGCCGCGCCAGGTCAGCTCGTCGACGACGTCCTCGGTCACGGTCCCCAGTCTCCCAACGGCTCCGTTCACGGGAACTCCTGTCACCGCAATGTGGCCGAGCCGCGGGCCAGCCTATGAGCGGCGGCCCGCCGACCGTCGCTTGGGCAGGTGCGCACGGTACGTCGACACTGTCGGGTCGCCGTCGAGCCAGAACCGCCACGGCCGCTCCGCAGCCCGCGACAGTCCTACACGCGGGCCGGTCAGCACTAGTCCGACCGGCGACGTGGCGGGCTGGAGCTGCAACGGTGCAGCCGTGTCGCAGACGTCTGCACCGTTGTCGCCGCCACCCAGCCCCAGCGCCGACGCAAGCCGTGCCGGTCCGCGCGCGAGCTCGTGTTCACGACGCGCCGACGGTCGGCGTGACCGGGCCACCTCGACACCTGCAACCACCTCCCCTGCCCGGAGCAGTACGGCGCTCGCCCGGCCGGACGGGCCGCAGACGAGGTTTGCGCACCAGTGCATGCCGTAGGTGAAGTACACGTACACGTGCCCGGCAGGTCCGAACATGACCGCGTTGCGTGCTGTCCGGCCCCGGAAGGCGTGGGATCCGGGGTCGTCCGCGCCGTCGTAGGCCTCCACCTCGGTCAGGCGCACGGCGACCGGCCCGTTCACGAGGACGCAGCCGAGCAACGACGGAGCCACCTCCAGGACCGGCCGCTCGAGGAGGGCCCGGTCGGCGACCTCGCTCACTCTCCTGCCGCCCACGGCCGCCGCGCCGCCACGGCCGTGCGTACGGCGTCGAGCTGTTCGGCCACCCGTTGTGGAGCCGTCCCACCCTTGCCCGAGCGTGACGCGAGCGACCCGGCCACCGTGAGAACCGACCGCACAGGTGGGCGCAGGTGTGCCGAGACCGAGGCGAGGTCGCCGTCGGTGAGCTCCCACAGCTCGATCCCGCGCTCCTCGCACAGCCGCACGCAGGCGCCGGCGATCTCGTGGGCCTCCCGGAAGGGGACCCCGTCGCGGACGAGCCACTCGGCCACGTCCGTCGCGAGCGAGAACCCCGTAGGGGCCAGCTCCTCCAGCCGGGCGGTGCGGAACCGCAGCGTGGACACCATCCCGGTGACGGCTGGAAGCAGCAGCGTGAGCGAGTCGAGGGAGTCGAAGACGGGCTCCTTGTCCTCCTGCAGGTCCCGGTTGTACGCGAGAGGGAGTGCCTTGAGCGTCGTCAGCAGGCCGGCCAGGTTGCCGACCAGCCGGCCGGCCTTGCCCCTGGCGAGCTCGGCCACATCCGGGTTCTTCTTCTGCGGCATTATCGACGACCCCGTCGACCACGCGTCGTCCAGTTCGACGAAGGAGAACTCCCTCGTCGCCCAGAGCACGACCTCCTCGGCCAGCCGCGACACGTCGACGCCCACCATCGCCGACACGAATGCGAACTCGGCCGCGACGTCCCGGGAAGCCGTGCCGTCGATCGAGTTCTCGACCGCCCGCGAGAACCCGAGCACCTCCGCGACGAACTCGGGGCTCAGGCCCAGCGACGAGCCGGCCAGCGCGCCCGACCCGTACGGCGACTCGTCCGCGCGCCGATCCCAGTCGCGAAGCCGGTCGACGTCCCGCAGCAGCGCCCAGGTGTGCGCGAGCAGGTGGTGAGAAAGCAGAACCGGCTGGGCGTGCTGCAGGTGGGTCCGGCCGGGCATAGCGATGCCGAGGTGCCGGTCCGCATGGGCCGCGAGCGCGTCGACGAGGTCGAGGACCAGGCCTGCCACCGTCCGCGACGCCTCCCGCAGGTACATCCGCAGCAGCGTGGCAACCTGGTCGTTGCGGGACCGGCCGGCGCGCAGCTTGCCGCCGAGGCCGCTTCCTACGCGGTCGATCAGGCCCCGCTCCAGCGCCGTGTGCACGTCCTCGTCGGACGGCTTCGGGACGAAGGCGCCCGACGCCACGTCGTCCGCGAGCGCGCCCAGGCCGGCCAGCATGGCGGCGAGCTCGGTTTCGTCGAGCAGGTTGGCGCGATGCAGCACCCGGGCGTGGGCCCGCGAGCCGGCGATGTCGTACGGCGCGAGCCGCCAGTCGACGTGTGTGCTCCGCGAGAGCGCCGCCAGCGCGTCCGCCGGCCCGGCGGCGAACCGTCCGCCCCACAGGCTGGTCGGGGCCGACGGCTCAGCCACGCTTCTGGTCCCGCACTGCCGCGAGCTTCGACGGCATCCCGAACAGCTCGATGAAGCCGCGGGCGAGCGACTGGTCGAACCTGTCGCCGGTGTCGTACGTCGCGAGCCCGAAGTCGTAGAGGCTCTCCTCCGAGCGCCGCCCGGTGACGACCGGCCGGCCGCCGTGCAGCACCATCCGGACGTCGCCGCCGACGTGGGCGTTGGCCTCGTCGACGAACGTGCTGAGCGCGCGGCGGAGCGGGCTCGACCAGAGCCCGTCGTAGACCAGTTCGCTCCAGCGCTGCTCGACGCCCCGCTTGAACCGTGCCAGATCTCGCTCGACGGTGACGCTCTCGAGCTCCTGGTGGGCCGTGATGAGTGTGATGGCGCCCGGGGCCTCGTACACCTCTCGGCTCTTGATGCCGACCAGCCGGTCCTCGACCATGTCGAGCCGGCCGATCCCGTGCGCACCAGCCCGGCGGTTCAGCTCGGAGATCGCCTGCAGCATCGTGACGGGCCTGCCATCGAGGGCAACCGGCCGGCCGGCTTCGAAGGTGACGACCACCTCGTCGGGGTCGCGAGGCGTCGCGGGGTCGGCGGTGTAGGAGTACACGTCGTCCGTCGGGGCGTTCCAGATCTCCTCGAGGAAGCCGGTCTCGATCGCGCGGCCCCAGACGTTCTGGTCGATCGAGAACGGGTTGCTCTTCGTCGTCTCGATCGGCAGGTCGTGCTTCTCCGCGTAGTCGATGGCCTTGTCGCGGGTCAGCGCCAGGTCGCGGACGGGAGCGAGGCAGGTGAGGTCGGGCGCCCGTGCGCGGATCCCCACCTCGAAGCGCACCTGGTCGTTGCCCTTGCCGGTGCACCCGTGGGCCACGACGGACGCGCCGTGCCGACGTGCGGCAGCCACCAGGTGCTCGACGATCACCGGGCGGGACAGCGCCGACACCAGCGGGTAGCGGTCCATGTAGAGGGCGTTGGCCTTCAGCGCCGGCAGGCAGTACCCGTCGGCGAACTCCTCCCGGGCGTCGGCCACGTAGGCCTCGACGGCACCACAGGCCAGGGCTCGCTTGCGAATCGTGTCGAGGTCCTCGCCGCCCTGTCCGAGGTCGACGGCCACGGCCACGACCTCCGCGCCGGTCAGCTCCGCGATCCAGCCGATGGCGACGGAGGTGTCCAGGCCGCCGGAGTAGGCAAGGACGACGCGCTCTGTCACGGGTGTGCTCCTTCTCATGCGTGGGGTTCGGGGGCGCGGCCCTCGGCGAGGGCCAGGAACCAGGCGGCGAGGTCGGCACCGCCGGTCGGGTCGGCGCTGATGACGAGGACCGTGTCGTCGCCGGCGATCGTGCCCAGGACGGCGTCGGGCGCTGCCCGGTCGACCGCCGAGGCAAGGTATTGGGCCGCGCCGGGCGGGGTGCGCAGCACGACCAGGTTCGCCGACGACCGTGCGGACACCAGGATCTCCTCGCAGACTCGGACCAGCCTGGCGTCGATCACCGAGCGCTCCGCGGCACGTGGAGTCCGGTCGCCCCCTTCGCCCGGCAGCGCGTAGACGAGGTCGCCGGCCGCATCGCGTACCTTGACCGCGCCCATCTCGTCGAGGTCGCGCGAGAGCGTGCCCTGGGTCACGGCGATGCCGTCGACCGCCAGCATCGCCGCGAGTTCGGTCTGCGAACGCACCGGTTCACGGAGAAGGAACTCCGCGATGCGCTGATGGCGGGCCGCCCGCGTGGTCGGGGTCACCGTCTGCATCAGTCCTCCCGGATGTCGTCGAGGATCCCGGGAAGCGCGGCCACGAACTCCCGCGCCTGCCCGGCGGTCAGGATCAGCGGTGGAGCGAGCCTCAGCGCGTCCGGCGCAACGGAATTGACGATGAAACCCGCGCGGAGGGCGGCCGCAGCGGCCCGAGAGGCGACCGGCGCGGTCAACTCGACGGCGAGCAGCAGCCCGATCCCCCGGGTCCCGGAGACCAGCGGGTGGTCGAGCCCGCCGACACCGACGCGCAGCCGATGGCCGACGTCGCGGAC
>DATHII010000184.1:0-7455 GCA_035316885.1 Jiangellaceae bacterium
TCGCCGCCCCGATCAGGTGGGCGCCTACGAGACGGCACTCGACCGGCTGGGTGAGGCTGCCCGGTACATCGATGTCCTGGTCCCCGGCCACGGGGCCGTTGCCGAGGGTCCCGAGGTCGCGGCCCGCCTCGCCGCCGATCATGCCTACATCGACGCGCTACGGCGAGGAGAGGAACCGGTCGACGCGCGTCTGGGTCAGGACTGGCTCTCCGGCCCCCACCAGTCGAACCTGGAGCAGGCCCGACACTCATCCGGATGAACTTCGGCGTCATCGCGCTCATGGTCGCCACCCGGTGAGCCTCCGATCGGCGGCCACGAAGGCACCCTCTACTGACGACCCCTCATCGGGGCATGACCGGATGTCCGGGCTGTCGGTGTTTTGGGCCGCGTCGTCAGGGTCAGATGCAGATCTTGGTGGCCTCGGCGGATCGCAGGATGCGCTTGAGGCTGCTGAGACTGAGGTCGTGAGTGGCAGCGAGCCGAGCGGCGGTCGCGCCCGCCAGGTACGCGTCGACGATGGCAAGGCGCTGGGCGTCGCTGAGTCTGTCGGAGAGGCTCCATGCCTGCTTCGTGGCTGGCCGGCGCCTCGATCGTCGGCTCGCGGAAGGGTCTTGTAGCCAAAGGTGCAGGTCAGCAACGCGGCATCGGCTACGTCCTGGCCGTCGCCCGCGATCATCAGGTTCGGACCGGGATCGGCAAGCGTCGCGCGGTCGACCTGGCGGTCCGGCTACCCACCGGGGTGTGGCAGCGGCACAGCGCCGGGTCCGGGGCGAAGGGCCACCGGCTCTACGACTGGGCCCTGGTCGACATCGACGAACCCGACACCCCCGGCTGCCACTGGCTGCTGATCCGCCGCAGCCGGCGCACCGGCGAGCTGGCGTTCTACCGCTGCTACGCACCCACCCCAGTACCGCTGATCACACTCGTCCAGGTGGCCGGGCGACGCTGGACCGTCGAGGAATCGTTCCAGACCGGTAAGGGCCTGGCCGGCCTCGACGAACACCAGGTCCGCCGCTGGACCTCCTGGCACCGCTGGAGCGTGCTGGCGATGCTCGCCCACGCCTTCCTGGCCGTGATCGCCACAGTCGAGCGCACCCGCACCCGGCAACCGCGCGGGCTGATCCCGTTGACCCTGGGCGAGATCCGACACCTGTTCACCAGCCTGCACAATCGCAGGCCACACGACCCGACCCACCTGCTGCACTGTCACGATGGCGACGCCGCCACCAAGCCCGAGCACGCGCCAGCCACTACCGCCGCCAAGCCGCCTCGCTCGCATGATCACGATCTACGGCTGGAGTACTAACCGGGGCTTTCGCCCCAGCCCGACGAGCCATGTGGTTTCCGCTGGTCGGGGCGGTGGCGGCTCCGGTCGGTTCCTGACGGTGGCACGCTGTGTCCCGTTGTTGGCCGCTGGTTGGCGGCAGATTGCCCCGGGTGGGGCTGTGGACCGACCGGAGCCTGTGGTGACGTTACCGCGCACTGCCGCTGATGTGCTGAACGATCATGTGCGGTTCGAGGTGGAGTGCATCGACCGGATGTATCTCAACGTGTATGTGCCGCAGCTGCAGCGCGAGCTCGGCCTGATCGGTTACCTGCGTGATCAGCTGGGGTGTCCGGTGGCGTCCACGGCGGCGGTGGCTCCGATGAGCGAGGGGTTTAATACCGCGGTCCGCCGGTTCGCCGCCGATCACGGGGATCCCGCTGGTCGATTTCGTCAGGGGGCAGCGCAAGGACGACGTGATGCACGAGTACCTGGCCCGGCACGCCGGCGGTGAGCGGGTGCTGTTCATCGGCCGGGCGCAGGAGAAGGCCCGGGTATTCCGCTCCGAGAAACGCCGGGATGCCGAGGGCAAGTCCTACCCATGGATCGTGAAGACCAGCGGGGTGGTCAACCAGTGGTACTTCTACTGCGTCGATGACGACTTCGGCCCGTTCTTCCTGAAGTTCTGCTCCTACTTTCCGTACAACGCCAAGCTGTGCCTTAACGGCAATCACTGGGCGCAGCGGCAGGCCGCCAAGGCTGGTGTCGGGTTCGAAGCGCTGGACAACGGGTTCGCCGCGGTGGATGACCCGGCCGCTCTGCAGGTGATCTGTGACAGCCTCGGCCCGGACCAGATCGACGCGCTGCTGCGCAGGTGGCTGGCCCGGCTGCCGCACCCGTTCAGCCTGGCCGACCGGGCCGCCGGCTACCGGTATGACATTTCGATCCTGCAGGCGGAGTTCTCCCTGACCCAGATGCTGGACAAGCCGGTGACCGGTCGGATCTTCTTCGACCAGATGATCCGCGACAACCTCGACATCGGTCGCCCGGACCAGATCGGGCTGGTCTTCGACCGACGGATCTTCACCCGTGGCCCGCGACCAACCCCGGGACGGTTCCGCACCCGGGTGATCACCGACGGGGTTACGCCAAGCCTGCACGTGGACTACAAGAACGCCAAGATCAAGCAGTACCACAAGCTCGGCCGGGCCCTGCGGACCGAGACCACCATCAACGACACCTGGGACTTCCGGATCGGGAAACGGCTGACCAACCTGCCCGCACTTGCGGGCATCGGCTTTACCGCCAACCGACGTCTGCTCGACGTCCAACGACTCAGCCACGACCCCGCCGAAGCCGCCGCCCTGGCGCAGGTCACCGACCCGGTCATCACCGACACCGGCGCACGGGTGGCCGGCCTGCGACTAACCGACTCCCGTGCGCAAGCCCTACTCGCGATCTTGTGTGTGTTCCGGCTGCTGCCACACGGCTTCACCAACGCCGACCTCCGCCACCACCTGGCGCCCATGCTCGGAAAGATCCCCGAGCAGATGACCAGCGGCCAGATCACCTACGACCTGCGACGACTCCGCGCGCACGGGCTCATCGAACGCATCCCGCACACCTTCCGCTACCGCATCACTGGGACCGGAACCCGATCCGCGCTCTTCCTCACCCGAGTACACGACCGGCTCTGGCGAACTGGCCTGGCCGAGCTCACCGACCCCAACCCACCAATCCCACCCAGGCTCAGAACCGCCGCCCGCGCCTACGAGACGGCCGTCGACGACCTCATCGGACAATCCGGCGTCGCTGCCTAACCCAAAGCCCATCACGCGCGGACATGACCAAAGATCAACAGACTTGACTCAACCTTCAAGGCCTTACCCGCCCAAGCTCCCTAGGCCGCCAGCCGCCACCCTTGCAATATCGGTCAAGAGCCGTAGAGTCGTCCAATCGGCGTTGCTGGCCGGGGAGAAGGCGTCTAGACTCCCGTTCGCTCCGAGACGTATCGGCCTGACCAGCGGCAGCAGAACCTGACGAAGGGGGTGATGCGCCGGCGGAATCGCCTCGCCCCGAGCGAAGCGGGCGAGGATCCGGACGGATCCATATCGGCGGAGGTGATTTCATGCGAAGGTTAGTGGGATTCGTCGTCCCGAGCGTGCTGGTCCTTGGGTTGGTGACGTGGGCCCTGCCTGCGGGCGCCGGCCACGTCCCCGACCAGAGCAAGCGGATGTTCGAGGAGTTCACGTCCCCCAACCAGGCGACCAACTCGGACCTGGCGTTCTGGGGGGACTACGCGTTCGTCGGCTACTACACCGGCGGCGCTGGGTTCCCGCCCGGCACCGGGCCTCGCGGCGGCGTGCGGATCTTCGACATCTCGGATCCTGCCAGCCCCAGCCTAGTGCGTGACTTCGCGTGCGACGGCGCGCAGAACGACCCCATTCTGTGGGATCGCAACGGCAACGGGGTGCCGGACCTGCTCCTGCTGGCGGTCGACACCACGATGGCCAGTCCGGCATGCGGGGCGGCACGCGTGGCTGGTGGCACCCCCACCGGTTGGGAGGGCGTCCGAGTCTTCACGATGAGCGACGACCCGGCGAATCCCTTCACGAACATCCAGCAGGTCAAGTCCGTATACACGGACTGCGGCGCACACACGATCACCCTGTGGCCGGAGGAGCCGGGCAGGCTGGTCGTCTACGTGTCGTCCTACCCGCTGGGGGCGGGACCGACGTGCGGGGACACGGAGTACTTGAACACCGCCAACCCGTACGACGAGGACCCGGGAAGCCCCGCGAATCCGCTGCACGGCGTGATCCAGATCGTCGAGGTGCCGCTGGCGAACCCGGCCGCGGCCCAGGAGCTGGACGTGCAGCCGCAGATCAGCTACCCGGGCGATCCCGACGGCAAGCAGGAGTGGGGCGAGAAGGGTCTCCCCAGCCCGCCCTTCGAACCGGCGGCGGTCGCCTGCCACGACATCGCCGTCCACGTCGAGCATCGCCTCGCGGGAGCAGCGTGCGCCGAGCAGGGCCAGGTGTGGGAGATCGGCGCGAACGGGATCCCCGACACGCAGAACCCGATCTCGATCGGCGACGATGAGGTCTCCTCGGGCGGCACGGGTCAGTTCCCCGGGGCCGTCGACTTCTTCCACTCGGTGATGTTCGACAACGAGGGTGAGGTCGTGAACTGGGTCGATGAGTCCTTCGGCTCGGGCTGCCCGCCCATGACTACCTATCAGTCGCGGCCGTGGAATCCCGCAGGCGGGACCCACAAGACCGGCAGGATGTTCTTCTCCGATATCGACGGTAACTTCCTGAGCGAGTTCCACGTCGGAGACCTGCGGCCTGACCCCTCGGCCGGCGAGTACTGCTCGGCGCACATGGGCATGGCCATCCCTGGCATCAACGACGACCTGCTCGTGAACGCCTGGTACACCGGCGGGGTCAACGTCATCGACTTCTCGGACGCCAGCAAGCCCCGGGAGATCGCCTGGTACGACCCGCAGCGGAACTCGGGCACCTGGTCCGCGTACCCGTACACCGGGCCGCGGTACGGGAGTGGGCCGGGGATCCCCGTCTACGCGTCGGACGGTGTGACCAACAACGGCCAGGCGCGGGGGATGGTGGTGTACCGGACCATCGTCCAGAAGCCGGGCACCCCCCACGTGATGGATCACATGAACCCCCAGACGATGGACTAGGGGTCGCTTAGCTGACCAGGCAGCATCGGACCGGCCCCCGGTGACGGGGGCCGGTCCGTCGCTCGCAGCGGGAACCAGAATCGCCTCCCGTTTCGCTTCCGGAGTCGCCCGATGCGACGTGGGACAGCCAGCCATTTCCGGTCTTCGAGGGCAGACTGCGATGTCCTCCTACGACTTCCTTGCCACCGGTACCGACCTCGGCGTGGAGCCGCGCAACGCCGTCCGCTTAGCCCGGTGGGGCGCGGAGGAGTCCGAGCCGACGGCGTTCGACGGACGGTCGGACTACGACGCGTTAATCACCGCCGGTATCCCGGCCCGCGGGCTGTTCACCGGCGCGGAGGACAACAAGACCGCGGATCAGGTGGGCCTCTACGGTGGCCTGGCGACGTTCGGCGGCGACACCGTGGCATACGACCCGTGCTACCACCAGGCGTGCGACAGTCTCGACCCGATCTCCGACGGTGCCGATGCCGGCCTGTAGCAGGCCCTCAATGCGGCATACGGTGGCGCCCTTGAGTGGGCGTGCGGGCCACAGCCCTCGTACACGGCGCGATCCACGGCTCCGAGCTCTCGCATCGCCTTGGCCCAATCGGTCGCCCGACCCCGTCGGGCTTCAACGCGTCGGGCAAAGGCCTCGCCGACTGTCTCCTGCGGCTCGTTACCCCCAGTGACATAGCCGAGAGTCTACGGTCGGGCTGGAGGTCGGAGATGACGTCGGTGGCCGTAGCACGGCGGGTGAGCGCGGTGGTGGCGTTCGTCGCGGTGGCCGCCGTGATCGCGATCATAGTGGTGGTGCTCTTCCGACACCCGATCTGGTTGCTGAGGGCGATCGCGTACGTCGGTGTGGCGATCGGTGCGGCTGCCTATGCGCTCACGCGAACCGGCGCACGCCGGGTGGTCGCGAGGTGCGCTCCGGCCGGCCCGTCGAGGTAGGCGTTGACGGCGAATCCGTGGTGCTCGACCCCCCGATCATCGTTCGGTCCGTCCCGGGAGCGCTGCGGGTACGAATCCCGTCACGCGCGCCCGGTCACTCGCCCGCCGCGGCAGCGCCGACCGCGGGCTGGTCCGCCATCACCGCGCTGCTGCAGACGGCTGCTGGTCGACCCGTGATGGTCGAGCCGTCGTAGCCTGCCTGAGACGGACTGGGCATCGGCGCGCCGACGCGTGGCACACTCTGATCGACTCGCCCGGCTGAGGAAGGCTGGCGCCCATGGGCATCATCTCGCGCGGATTCTCCGGGCGCCGTCGCGCCCACGACCCCGACCTGCCTCCGGGCCAGTACCTCACGGAGGACTTCCCCGTGCTCTCGGCCGGCCCTACCCCTCGGGTGCGTCCGGACGAGTGGGAGTTCACGATCACCACGGAGTCCGGACAGGTGCACGGCTGGGACTGGGACGCGTTCCACGCGCTGCCGTCCGAGACCGTCACCGTCGACCTGCACTGCGTGACCCGCTGGTCCAAGCTCGGCACGTCCTGGGAGGGCGTGTCGCTGGACACCCTGGTCGAGGACGTCGAGACGGCCGCGGACTTCGCGCTCGTGCACTCCTACGGCGGCTACACGACCAACCTGCCTGTCGAGGACCTGCTCGACGGCAAGGCGTGGGTCGCCTTCCGTTACGACGGCGACGACCTCGAACCGGCTCATGGCGGGCCGGCCCGGCTGCTGGTGCCGCACCTCTACCTATGGAAGAGCGCGAAGTGGGTTCGCGGGATCACGCTGTCGGACGTGGACGAGCCAGGCTTCTGGGAGGGTGCCGGGTACCACAACTACGGCGACCCGTGGCGCGAGCAGAGGTACTGGGGCGAATGAACTGGCAGGTCGCGACCGTCGTCGCGCTGGAGGACCAGACTCCAACTGCGCGGACGATCGTCCTCGACGTGGCGGGTTGGCCCGGTCACGACGCCGGCCAGCACGTCGACGTGCGCCTGACCGCCCCGGACGGATACAGCGCGGCGCGTTCCTACTCGATCGCCTCGGCCGTCGACGGGCAGCTCATCGAGCTCGCCGTGGAACGGCTGCCCGACGGCGAGGTGTCGCCCTACCTGGCGGAGGAACTGGTCGCCGGCGACCTGCTCGAGATCCGGGGACCGGTCGGCGGCTGGTTCGTGTGGCGCCCTGACCAGCCCGAACCGGTCCAGCTGCTCGCGGGCGGTTCCGGTGTCGTCCCCCTTCTCGCCATGGCCCGCGCGCATGCCATGGCCGGAAGCCGGGTACCGATCCGGCTGCTCTACTCCGTCCGCGACCCCGCATCCGTCCTGTACGGCCCCGAGCTGGACCGGCTCGCCGGCCGTGACGGCGGCCTCGAACTGAGCTATGCATACACGCGGATCGCCCCGGAAGGCTCGCCGCGGCCGCCGGGACGTGTCGACGCCGACCTGGTCGCGCAGGCCACCTGGTCGGCCGAGCTCGAGCCGACCTGCTACGTCTGCGGGCCCACGGCCTTCGTCGAGAGCATCGCCGACCTGTTGATCAGCGCCGGTCACGATC
>DATHII010000185.1:0-18041 GCA_035316885.1 Jiangellaceae bacterium
CGCCCTCTCCCACGCGTACGGTGTCGCGTTCGACAATCCGGACCTGCTGGTCGCCTGTGTGATCGGCGACGGCGAGGCCGAGACCGGACCGCTCGCGACCGGCTGGCACGGCAACAAGTTCCTCGACCCGGTGAACGACGGGACGGTCCTGCCGATCCTCCACCTCAACGGCTACAAGATTGCCAACCCCACCTTTCTGGCCAGGATCGACGAGGACGAGCTGCTCCAGCTGATGCGCGGCTACGGCTATCGTCCGTACGCCGTCACCGGCGGCTTCGACGCCGAGGACCCGGCCGCCGTCCACCAGCGGATGGCGGCCGCACTTGACGACGTCCTGGACGAGATCGCGACCCTCCGGCGAAGGGCAGCCGAGGGGACGCTGGATGGCGCGCCACACTGGCCGATGATCGTCCTGCGAACGCCGAAGGGCTGGACCGGTCCGCGGGAGGTCGACGGTGTCGCCATCGAGGGCACCCACCGCTCCCACCAGGTCCCGCTGGCCGGCGTCCGCGACAACGACGAGCACCTGAAGCTGCTGGACGACTGGTTGCGCTCGTACCGCCCTGAGGAACTGTTCGACGCCGACGGCCGCCTCGACCCCGGCATCGCGGCACTGGCTCCGGCTGGTGACCGCCGGATGAGCGCCAGCCCACACGCGAACGGTGGCCTGCTCCTCGAGGACCTCGCGCTGCCCGACTTCCGCGACTACGCCGTCGACGTCCCGGCGCCAGGGCGGGCGACGGGGGAGGCCACGCGGGTCCTCGGCCGGTGGCTCAAAGATGTGGTTGCCGCGAACCCGGACAACTTCCGCCTCTTCGGCCCCGACGAAACGGAGTCGAACCGGCTCGACGCCGTGTACGAGCAGACCGCGAAGGTGTGGCAGGCCGAGATTCTCGACACCGACGAGCATCTGGCCCGGACCGGCCGGGTGATGGAGGTGCTGAGCGAGCACCAGTGCCAAGGCTGGCTCGAGGGTTACCTGCTCAGCGGCCGGCACGGCCTGTTCAGCTGCTACGAGGCGTTCATCCACATCGTCGACTCGATGTTCAACCAGCACGCGAAATGGCTCGACGCCACCCGGCACATCCCGTGGCGGCGACCCGTCGCGTCACTCAACTATCTGCTCACGTCCCACGTCTGGCGGCAGGACCACAACGGCTTCTCCCACCAGGACCCCGGCTTCATAGACCACGTGGTCAACAAGAAGGCCGACGTGATCCGGATCTACCTACCACCGGACGCCAACACTCTGTTGTCCACGGCGGACCACTGCCTGCGGTCCCGCAACTTCGTCAACGTCATCGTCGCCGGCAAGCAGCCGGAGCACCAGTGGCTCTCGATGGACGAGGCCGTGGCCCACTGCACCCGCGGCATCGGCATCTGGACCTGGGCCGGCTCGGAGCAGGATGGCGACCCCGATGTCGTGCTGGGCTGCGCCGGCGACGTCCCGACACTCGAGACCCTCGCGGCCGCCGACCTGCTCCACCGGCATCTCCCGGACCTGAAGGTGCGCGTGATCAACGTCGTCGACCTCATGCGCCTTCAGGACGAGCGAGAGCACCCGCACGGCCTGTCCGATCGGGACTTCGACACGTTGTTCACCGTGGACAGGCCCGTGGTGTTCGCCTACCACGGCTACCCGTGGCTCATCCACCGGCTCACGTACCGGCGGACCAACCACGACAACATCCACGTCCGCGGGTACAAGGAGATGGGCACCACGACCACGCCGTTCGACATGGTGATGCTCAACGACCTCGACCGATACCACCTGGTGATGGACGTCATCGACCGGGTGCCCTCGTTGGGATCGAACGCCGCCGCTCTCCGGCAGCTCATGGGCGACACGCGACTGCGTGCCCGCCAGTACACGCGGGAATTCGGCGAGGACGCGCCGGAGATCAGGGACTGGGCATGGCCGGAGGACCACTGAGGTCGGGACGCATGACGCGAAGATCGCGAGGTTTGCGAGGCGTGCGGAACGGTTACATGATCCCTGCACTCACCAGCGATAAGGAGCAGACATGACTGCGGCAGGCATCATCACTGCGATCGTGATCGGCGCGATCATCGGCCTTCTCGCCCGGTTCGTCCTTCCTGGCCGCCAGGCGATCGGCATCCTCCTCACCATCGTCATCGGCATCCTTGGTGCCCTGATCGGCACGTGGCTCGCCCAGCAGGTCGGAGTCGCGACCACCGACGGCATCGACTGGATCGAGATCCTGTTCCAGGTCGGCGTCGCCGCCGTGGGAATTGCCCTGGTCAGTGGCTTCAGCCGTCGCAGTACCGTGTGACGACGACGTCCGACGGGCGCGCTGGCAGGCTCAGCTGCTGGCGCGCCCGGACGCGTCCGCGACCGTTGTGGACGTGGTCCGTCACCTGATCGGACTCCAGGCGCAGATCCCGTCCGCCACCGCCCTGGCCGTCCGCGCCCGGACCGTCGGCCTCACCGAGTCCGACGTCGACCGGGCGATGGCTCCGACCGGACCGCTGGTCCGTACCTGGCTCATGCGAGCGACCTTGCACGTGGTCCACGTCGACGACCTCCACTGGCTGCTGCCGCTGCTGGGTCCCGCGATGGTCCGGAAGGGGTCGCGCCGCTACGACCAGCTCGGCCTGGACGCGGAGACTCTCAGCCGGTCGGTCGACGTACTCGGCCGCCTGCTCACCGCCGGGCCGGCGACGCGTCCGGACGTGTTCGCCGGACTGGCCGCAAACGGCATCGACCCGGCAGGTCAGCGTGGGATCCACGTCGTCCAGCACGCTGCGCTGCAGGGTCTGCTGTGCATCGGGCCGGACCGCGGCCGCGACCAGACATGGATGCTGCGCCCACCGAGCGCCGGGCCGGATCTGGACCGTGAGCAGGCTCTGGCCGAGCTTGCCCGGCGCTACCGCACCGGGTACGGCCCGAGTGACCCGCCCGGACTCGCGTCGTGGTCGGGCCTGCCCGTGAACGATGCCAGAGCGGCGTGGCGGCTAGCGGACGGGGCGGATGCCGGCGAGCGCGCGCCCGAACACCGGCCGGGCGGGCCGGTCGTACGACTCCTGCCGCATTTCGACCCCTACCTGCTCGGCTACGCGAACCGGGACGCCGCCGTCCCGGCCGACCACCGCGCGAAGGTCTGGACCGGTGGCGGCTACGTGCTGCCGACGGTCGTTGCCGACGGCCTGGTTCTCGGCACCTGGTCTGCCGCGCGACGCGGTCGCCGCATGGAGGTGTCCGCGACGCCGTTCGCGAAGACCTGGGACGACGCCGTGCGCGCAGGCATCGAGTCCGAGCTCGAGGACATCGGGCGGTTCACCACGCTCGAGCTTCGCCCCGGACTCCGTGCGTCAGTCGACAGGGCTGGCCGGCCACTGGGAAGCGCCTAGTTCGCGCGAGATCGTCCGAGCCGTCGAACGCACCGCGTCGACGACGCCGTCGTCCACCGGCCACTCGTTCGACGGCACCACCACCCCGACCGCTCCCACGGCCAGGCCGCTGGCGTCGAACACCGCCGCAGCCGCACTGCCCTCACCGAGAACGGCCTCGTCGCTCTCCAGCGCGATACCGCTTGTACGCACCTGGCCAATGCGAGCGGCCAGGCATCCGGCCGTGACCCGTGACGGCACGACGATCCATGTCGCCGCCAACGTCAGCGACGGCGCCGATGCAGCAGTGGCCGTCGAGCACGGGGCCGATCTGGCCGGGCTGATCCGTACCGAGTTCCTCTTCCTCAGCCGCGAGACAGCGCCGACGGTCGCCCAGCAGGAGACCGCCTACCGGGCACTCGCCGAGCGCCTCGGCGGGCGCCGGGCGGTCTTCCGCACGCTCGACGTCGGGGGCGACAAGCCGCTGCCCTACGTCGACGTGCCGGTCGAGGCGAACCCCTTTCTCGGGCTCCGCGGCATTCGACTAGCCCTGGCCCGGCCCGACCTGCTGCTCCACCAGTTGGTGGCGATCTGCCGAGTCGCCGCCGACTTCCCGGTCAGCGTCATGTTCCCGATGGTCGGCCACGTCGACGAACTCCTGGCGGCCCGCGCAGTGCTCGACGACGCCGCGGCCGTCGACGGCCACGCGCTGCCGGACGGCCTCGAGGTCGGCGTCGTGGTCGAGGTACCTGCCGCCGCGTTGAAGGCGGAGTCGTTGGTCCCCCACGTCGACTTCTTCAGCATCGGGACCAACGACCTCACCCAGTACACACTGGCCGTCGAGCGGGGCAACGACGCCCTCACGGCGACCGCCGACCCGCTCGACCCCGCTGTGCTCCGCCTGGTCGATCACGTATGCCGAGCCGCCGCCGGACAGGCCAAGGTCGCGGTCTGCGGCGAGGCGGCCTCCGATACGGCGGCGGTGCCCCTATTCGTGGGTCTCGGCGTCGACGAGTTGAGTGTCACGCCGTTCGCGGTGCCGTTGGTGAAACAGGCTGTGCGCGACCTGGACCATGCTGACTGCCGGACGCTTGCCCGCGCCGCGTTGGACCTGGCCACGGCCGCCGAGGTCCGCGCCCTCACCTCCTGAGCCACCGAGGTGCGTGACCAGGTCTTGGGACGTAGGTGCACACCTCTACGGTGTGCCAGTGCTCGCTCGTCGCCTCGCCGCAGGTGCAGTCACGCTGCTCGGACTGGTCGGGTGCGCGGCCAGCGGAACGACGCCCGCGGCGGTACCGGAGTCACCCACGGCCGTGGCGGAGGAATCGCCTACGGTCGGCGCATCACCGACACTCGCGTGCGACGAGCCCTGCTACGGCGAGGCCGAGACGGTTGGCATGCTGTCGCGCGACGTCGTCGTCGAGGCGAGCGGCGTGGCGGCGAGCCACAGGACATCCGGCGCGTACTACGTGATCAGCGACGAACCCGGCACCGACGA
This sequence comes from Jiangellaceae bacterium, assembly GCA_035316885.1. Lineage (GTDB taxonomy): Bacteria > Actinomycetota > Actinomycetes > Jiangellales > Jiangellaceae > DASRTE01. The sequence continues at coordinate 4,850 of DATHII010000185.1, forward strand.
GGTGGTTGCCGTCCGCGAGGACGGCAGGCTCGTCGTCAGGATCGGCGTCAGTGGGATGTCGGCGGAGAACGCCGAGGCGTTGGCTGTCGGACCCTGTGGCCCGAGCGGCTCCGGACAGTGCATCTTCGTCGGCGACATCGGCGACCACGTGGGCAGGGCGGACGTCGTCGTCTACCGGTTCCCGGAGCCCGACCTGACGGCTGTGATGGAGAACGCGGTTGCGGCCGACGCCGTGCGATACACGTATCCTGACGCCCCGACGGATGCTGAGGCCCTGATCGTCGACGACTCCGGTCGGCCGTTGATCGTCAGCAAGGCTGCCTTCGACGAGGCGTCCGCCACGACCGGTCCGACGCGCCTCTATCGCGGCGATCCCGACGGCGGCGTCCTCGACCCGCTCGGCGAGGTCGACCTGCCCGACCCTGATCGCCCTGTGTTCACCGGCATCGCCGGAAACGTCGTCACCGATGCATCGTCCACGGACGGCCGAGTGCTGCTGCGCACCTACGACCAGGTCCTCGAGTACCGGGCGCCCGACGCGGGGGCGGATCTCGGGGGGTTCCCCGGCTGGCCGCTCCGCGAGGTCTCTGCACCGAGCCAGATCCAGTCCGAGGCCGTCGGCTACCGGCCGGATGCCTGTGGCTACGTCACGATCTCCGAGTTCACCGGCTCCATCGCTGCGGTGGGCTGTCGGCCGTCGTGAGCCGAACGACGGACGGTCGGTCACAGGTCCCAGAAGGTGCCGCCCAGGCCGGCGGCCCGGAAGTAGTCCGCAACCTGCGCCGGTGCGCGTCGCCGGTACCCGTGGTCGAGGCGGCCGTCATACCAGTGCTGGGCGAGCCGCCAGAGCGTCGCCAGGTCCATGACGTAGCCGCGCGCGTTCCCCGACGCCGCAAGCCAGCGGTCGACGCAGGTGTCGGAGCAGAACAGCCGCTGGTTGCTGCACGTGCGGACGACGTCGTCCCACATCTGCGCTGCCGGCACCAGGAAATGGGCGACCTCGCGGCCCTCCGGCGGCGCAGAGCGGCTGACGATCCAGGCGAGCGCCGCGGCGCAGCCAGGGCAGCGCGTGGACACCAGGACCTCCGGCTCGTCCGGAAGGACATGGGGAAGTGCGAACGAGTCCCACGCACAGCCGCCCCACCACAGCGTCTCGCGGCCCATTCCGGCGAACCCGAGCGGAACCGACGAGAAGGGATGTGCCATGACGATGTCGCCGGAGCCGTCAAGGACCAGGTGCCGGGCGTCGGCGAGCCGGCGCAGGCCCGCATGGACGGCATCGGCGCCCAAGCCGAGCTCTGCCGCGAGCGTCGCGGCCGCGGGTGCCCGACCTGCCGCCGCGAAGGTTTGGTAAACCCTCAGGCGCACGTCCTCGTCGGCTGATTCGAGATCGTCCATAGCCGCAGTATCCGTCCAAGCGGGCGCACGTTGGTGTCGGTGTACACGGCCTGGCCCCGCCGGTCGCGAAGATCGTTGTGCAAGAACTACCCGCTCAGCGCCCTGCCGGAGCTTGCACGACGATCTCCACGACACCGGAGGGCCCAGCCCCCAAGACCGGTGCCGGGCCGATACTTCGTGCCCCAACGCGGCTATGTGACCCCGGTCACATAAGACCGGACCAATCCGTGGGCCCGACAGCACCGAATGACGAACATGGACCCGCAGTCTCCCCCGCCTGCCGGACCATCGGCCGCCCCGTGGCACAAGGTCATCCTCGACACGTTCCGCCTGTCGAGGCTGCGGCGGCGGGAATATCGCGCCGCACAGCCACGCAGTGGCACCGATCCCGCGAGCGACCGACGACGACCCGGCCTCCGGATCGCCGCGCTGATCGTCACCGCTGCCGTTCTCAGCGGTGCCCTGCTCGGGACCGTCGCGCTCACCAGGCCGGACGACAGCTCGCCAGGGACAGCAGCGACCCCGACCTCCCTGCGACCGTTCGTCGACACGTCGGGCCTGCCCAGCAGGCCCACCACGGAGGCCAGCCGGGCGACACCGGAGCGCACGACGTCCCTGGCTCGTGCAGCGGCCGGAGCGGAGATCGCGGCGCGAACCGACATCGACGTGTCCCCCGCCGCCGCCGCCGTCCTGCGCGAGGGGACGGTCGACGGACGGGTCCTCATCGTGCTCGCCGCCTTGGCGACGGAGGGGTACCTGACCGCCGTCGACGTCTCACCCGCCGGCCCTGCTGTCGCACCGGACGTGGAGATGGGCGTGGCCGACGTCGACGTGGTTCTCGACTGGCTCGACCAGCAGCCACAGGTACGACCGGACCACCTCCAGGTCCGCCGCCAGTCCTCTGTTGCCTACCTACGACTCGCGTACGACACCCCCGAACCCGCCGGACTGTTCGCCTCATGACCCATCCACCGATCACACCCCTGGAGACACCGTGATCCGCTCCGCCGTCCGTTCCGCATTCCTGACCGTCACCCTCCTCGCCGCATTTGCCGCCGTGACCCCTCCCGCGCAGGCCGCTCCTGCGCAGGGCTGGATACGGCTCGCCCACCTGTCCCCTGACACCCCCGAGGTCGATGTCTACCTGTCGTCCTTCGGAGACGCTGACGATCCGACCGTCCTGCGCGGGGTCGGCTACGGCATGTTCTCCCCGTACCAGCGCGTGCCCGAGGGCTCCTACACCGTCGCGATGCGCCTGGCCGGTGCACCGTCGACCGAGCCGGCCGTCCTGTCCACAACTGTGCAGGTCGGCTCCGACGCTGCAGCCACCGTCGCCGGGATGGGCCAGAACTCCGAACTCCGCCTCGTGACGCTCACCGACGACCTCGACGCCCCGGCCGCCGGGCAGAGCAAGCTCCGCGTCATCCAGGCGGCGATGACCGCGCCCGAGGTCGACACGGTCACCCTCGGTGACACAGCGCTGGCCTCGGACTTCGAGTTCACTGCCGCAACCGACTACCGCGGCGTACCGGCCGGCTCCGCCGTCGTCCGGGTCGACGCGCCCGGGTCGACGGCCGAGCAGACCGTCGAGCTCGCCGCGGGAAGCACCTACACGGTCGTCGTCCGCGACCTGGCCGGTGGGCTCGGCGTCCTGTCGATCCAGGACTTTGCCGCGACCGGGCAGACCCCGACCGGCGGCGTCGACGCCGGACTGGGTGGTTCGGTCATGGCCCCGTCGACGGCCTCGTGGACCGTGGCCGGTGTCACGGTGGTCGCAGCCTGGTTCGGCGGGTTGCTCATCATGCGCCGCCGACGTCCGCGGGGACGCTGAGTGGCCCCTCGCGGGGGCGCCACGACCGGGCGGCACCGTCGGCGTCCCGCCCGGCGGAGCGCCTCGTCGGCTGCCGTGGTGGCGGTGGGATGTGCGCTGTTCGTCGTACTCGCCGCCGCTGCGCTCACCGCGCCGTCCGGAGACCGCCTGGGCGATCCCGCATCGGCTGGGGACATGCGGCCAAGCGGTGTCGCGGTCCGGCCGGCCGTCGTGCCGGTCGACGCGGCGCCGACCCGCGCCGTGCCCGTGCGCATCGCCATCGACGTCATCGGGGTCTCGGCCGCTGTGGGTGCCGTCGGCCTGGACCCCGATGGCACCCTCGCGCTGCCGGGCGACCCCTCGGCCGTCGGATGGTATTCCGGCAGCAGCGTGCCGGGCGACCGCGGCCCAGCGGTCATGGTGGGCCACGTGGACTCCGTCAACGGGCCGGCGGTCTTCATCGGCCTCGACAACCTCCGGCTGGGCGACGTGATCGATGTCGAGGGTGGTGACGGGACCATCGTGTCGTTTGCGGTCTCCTCGGTGACAAGGCATCCCAAGGACGCGTTTCCCACCGAGGCCGTCTACGGCCCGACGCCGGACGCTGAGTTGCGCCTGCTCACCTGCGGTGGCCCGTTCGACCGGGACAGCGGCTACGCGGACAACGTCGTCGTCGCCGCAACTGCCATCGACTGACGCCGCTGTGCAGCACGACTTCGCTCGTGAGGTGAACAGCGCTGCGCGGCGTAGGCTCGATGGCATGTGCCGCAGCATCAAGACACTCCGAGAGCCCTATACCGAGCATGTGGGCGACGACGACGTCCGCGCAGCCGCGCTGCAGTATGTCCGCAAGATCAGCGGATTCCACGCGCCGGCTGCCCACAACGCCGACGCGTTCGGTCGCGCAGTCGACTCCGTCGCGGCCGCCACCCAAGCGCTGCTCGACCAACTCGAGGTGAGAGGCGCGGCCCACCACCACGCGTGATAACGCATCCACCTCCGCATCGCGCGCGCCACGTCCCCGAATCACGCATCCACCGTGGTCAGAACCACGTCGACGACCACCGGCCGGTGATCTGACGCGTAGGTGGGCGGCACGTGTGCCGAGTGGACGGCGACACCATCGGAGACCAGCACGTAGTCGATGCGCACGTGGGGGCTCACCGCATCGAAGGTGAACCCGTTCCCGGTTCCGGCCAGAATCCACGCGTCGTCCAGGACCTTGGTGATGGTGGCGACCTCCGGCGACGAGGGGGCGGCGTTCAGATCGCCGAGGAGGACGACAGGTCGGGGGCCGACCATCACCGCGTCGCGGATGGTCGCTGCCTGCTCTAGCCGCTCGACCTGGGAGGCGTACTCGAGATGGGTGTTGAGCACCTGTAGGACGTGCCCGTCGACGTCGATGCTGACGTCGAGCAAGCCCCGCTGCTCGCCGCCCAGCGGATGGACCAGCAGCGCGTGGATGCTGTGCCGGACCGGGAACGCGGAGAGCGTAGCCAGGCCGTACTGCCGGCGCGGGGCACCCGGGACCTGTGGATCGATGTCGACGTTGGTGCCGTACTCGGCGTGCATTCGCAACCGTCCGGCGAGCCACCCGGCCTGATCGCGGAAGCCGCTGCGAGCCCCCCAGCTCCGGTCGACCTCCTGCAGGCATGCGACCTGGGCACCGGACTGCTCGATGACCGAGGCGACACGCTCGAGGTCGGGGACGCCGTCGGCTCCCACGCCGTGGTGGATGTTGAACGTCGCGAGCCGGAGCTCTTGCGCCACAGCCGCCTCCCGTCGGCGGGCTGCCGCCTTCGCCATCCGTTCGGGTTCGTGGACAACCTATGGGCCGTCTCCTCCAGGGCGCCGACGACTCACGGAACGAGCCCGTCGTATGGTCGCCCTCATGGCGAGGACGACCGGCGCACCACCGGAACAAGTCGGGACGTGGAGGCGGATGCCGTGGTCCGTCTTCGCCGCCCTTGCGCTGCTGTGGGTCGTCGCCAGCGTGGTCCTCTTGCTGTGGGCCGCCGAACCGACCCTTACCTTCCTCGGGGACATCGCCACTGTCGAGGAGCGGGCGCTGCACGAGTCACGACTGGCGTTGGCGTTCGCCGGGTCGACGTTGCTGGCGGTCGCCGGCCTGGCCCTGGGAATCCGCGGCCGGCGACCGGGGTGGGGCGTCGTCTTCGGGACGATCCTGCTCGCCATCGGCGCCGCCTGGGTCGCCGTGTACGAACCGGTGGGGTCTCCACCGCCGGCCGACGACGGTCCCAGGCCGTGCGTCGAGCACAGCGGCGCAGACAATCGCTGTCCCGGCGGCTGACGCTGCGCGGCCGTCATCGGCGAGAGGAGTGACGGAACTGCGTCGCTTCCTCGCCGGCCCTGCACATGCCTAGCCGTCGGCTGCATCCAAGATCACGACCGGGATCTCGCGGGTCGCCTTCTTCTGGTAGCCGTCGTACTGAGGGAAGATCCCGGCCATCAGTGCCCACAGCCGCTGCCTCTCCTCTCCCGTCGCGGTCCGGGCACGGGCGTTGAACGACTCGGTGCCTACCTGCACGAGCACCCGTGGCTCGTCGACCAGATTGAGATACCACGCTGGGTGGTTGGGCCGGCCACCGTTCGAGCCCACCACGACATATCGGTCGCCGTCCCGACCGCAAATCAGTGCGGTGCGTCGCAACTTTCCGGTCCTGCGGCCGCGGGTGATGATCAGCAGCGTGTCGACGCCGTTCCACCGACGGCCCCTCGTACCGCCACTGTCGACGTAGCGGCGGACGTGCGCCGCCACCCATCGGGTCGGGCTGTCGTGAACCTGCTCCGTGTCCGCCGGCGCGTCGTCGCCCGAGATCGCCACGAACCGAACCTACTGCGGCCCCAGGGGCCGAAGTGTGTCGGTGCCCGTACGTACGGTCGCGACATGACCGCCGTCAGCATTGCAGAGCTCGGCAACGTGCCTGCCGAGTACCGCCACCACCCCAAGACGATCACGCCGGGCGACGGCCTCGTCCTACCGGCGGCGCACCTCAAGTGGTACGAAGTCCGCCGCGAGGGGGCCACCGTCTCCGACACGGTCCGCGACGAAGCGCAGGCTTTCCTCCGAGCCGAGGTCGAAACGGGCCGGCTGGAGATCTCGGGTGAGCTGGGATTCGCGATCCTTCACCTGTGCGGCGAGTCGTTCTACTTCCTCATCGTCTGCACGTGGCGCAACGTCAACGAGATGTGGGAGTCCCTCTACACCAACGACGGCAGCGGCTTCGAACCGGTGGTGCAAGGCTCCCACCTGGAGGTCATCTGCGTATGGGAGCTCGGGGTTGTCATGCACGAGCAGAAGGCGTGGACCCGCTACCTCTACTCGGCGAGGGATGAGCCGGCGAAGCTCTCCTACCTGGCCGACCGCCTCACCGGTTCGGCATAGCAGCGCGCAGATCCAGCTACGGGCGCCGCGCAATTGGGAGCCCTCTTCACACGGCAAGCCGTCGCGTGAAGGCCTACGGATGCCGTCCCGCCGACGCTGCGGTCTGTGAGGTGCGCTGCGGTCGATGACCTATGGGCCGCGGATCTGGTGCGCGCGCCCGAGGGCCCTCTAATGCCGACTTGACGAGGGCCGTTCACCCGGATCATCATCTGAGCATCTGCTCATATGTTGAGAGGTGTTGGTGAAGGTCCCGACCTTGCGCGTCGACGCGCCGTACGTCCAGCCGGAACGGGTCGATCTCGCCCGCGAGCGCGCCCTCGCTACGGACGAGCTCACGTCACTCGCGCAGCTGTTCCGGCTGCTCGGCGACCCGACCAGGGTCCGGCTGCTCTATGCATTGCTCGAGGTTGGGGAGATGTGCGTGTCGGATCTCGCCGCGGCCGTCGATGCCCAGGAGTCGACCGTGTCCCAGGCCTTGCGTCTGCTCCGTGCGTCGGGTGCCGTCGTCGGGCGGCGCGACGGGCGGATGGTGTTCTACCGCCTCGCCGACGCGCACGTGCGGATGCTCCTCGATCTGTCCCGTGAGCACACCCGGCACGAGGAACCGCCGCGATGAGCGTCGACCACGGCCACGGTCACCCGGGAGCGCGGCATCGCTGGCGGCTGGCGGTCTCATTCGCCCTCGTCGCCGTCTTCTTCGTCGTCGAACTCATCACGGCGCTGGCGTCCGGCTCGCTGGCGCTGCTCTCGGACGCCGGCCATATCGCCGCCGACGTCGTGGCACTCGGAGCCGCACTGGTCGCCACCAGGATCGCCACCCGTCCGGACCGGACCGGCCGCCGCACCTACGGCTCGTACCGGGCCGAGGTCTTCGCGTCGGGTCTAGCCGTGCTGCTCATGCTCGGAGTTGCGGTATACGTCGTGACCGAGGCGGTTCGCCGGTTCGGGTCCGAGCCCGACATCACAGCCTGGCCGCTTCTCGTCGTCGGTGCGCTCGGCCTCGTGGTCAACCTGACAGCGTTGCTACTGCTGCGAGGCGGCGCGGCCGAGAGCCTCAACGTCAGGGGTGCCTACCTCGAGGTCCTCGCCGACACCGCCGGTTCCGTCGGAGTTCTGGTGGCGGCCGGGCTGGTGGCCGCCAGCGGGGACGCGATCTGGGACACAGTGATCGCGCTCATCATCGGTGCGTTCGTCGTGGTCCGTGCCGTGGCGCTGGGCCGGCAGGTCTTCGCGGTTCTCGCCCAGCACGTCCCGGCCAGCATGCGGGCAGAGGACGTCGCCGCCGCTCTCGTTGCCACCGAAGGCGTGGACGACGTCCATGACCTGCACCTCTGGACGCTGACATCGGGCATGAACGTAGCGACCGCGCACCTGGTCACCGTCGATGGCGCCGACGCCCACGACGTCCTCGACCGCGCCCGCGATGTGTTGCGTGACAAGCACGGGGTCGCCCACGCCACCCTCCAGGTCGAGCCCAGGTCCCATACCGGCTGCGACGAGGTCGGCTGGTAGCGGGGCGCATCGCCGGCGAACATGGTCGCGCCGACGGCGGGGCCGGCACGTGTGACGGCCAAGACACCGGTCACCGTATCCGAGGCGAGACGCTGCCCCTGCCCGTGCCGAAGCGGCGCGTTCAACCGTCGTCCAGCGTCGCCTCGGCGCGCTCGAGCTTTGCCCGAGCGTCGTCGTACGCCTTCTGCACGTGGGCCATGCGGCGAGCCTCGACCTTGGCGCCTCGCTCGGCAGCGGTGAGCTCCTGGCGGACGGTCTCGACCTGCTCCTCCAGTTCGGCGAGTCGCTCGTTGAGCTCGTTGCAGCGCTGATCCGCGGCGCCGAGGGCGTTGTCCTGCTCGGCCAGATCACCGGTCAGCGCGTCGAGGGCATCGCGCGCCTCCGCCACGCGTTGCTCGGCCGCTTGGCGGCGTTCGCGGTCCTTCCGCTCGTCGCGATCGACGGCAGTGTCGTCCGCCTCCGCGTCGGCGGCATTGCGCCGACGGTCGGAGCGGGTTCGTCGGGATCCCGACGTACCGAGCTCGCCCGGCACGGCGGACAGCATCGAGCCGAACCCCGAGTACGAGGCCGGCCTGACCAACCTCCCGGAACGGAGCTCGTCTGCGACATCTGCGTCGGCCAGCGCGGCTGCCAGCGTCTCCTCCGCCTCCCGCGCCATGTTCGCCGTGACGTCGACCCCCTCGCCCGAACCGATCGCCCGCAGCCGGCGGAGCAGGCCCGCCTCGATCTCGCGGCGTCGGACCGACAACTTCTGCAGGTCGGACCCGGACGCCCGGGCATGGGCACGGCGAAGGTCGTCACCGATCTCCAGGAGTTGCTCGACCGTGGCGCGCTGATCCCTCCACAGCAGGTTCAGCAGCCACGCGCTTTGCGTCGGACGGCGCAACCTGCCCAACTCGCGGGCCAGCGCCGGTCGGCCGGCTGCCCGGGCCTGGCTGATCTGCTCGTCACGGGCAGCGATGAACGCGTCCGGTCGCACCACGTAGAGCTCGTCGGCGATCACCTCGAGCTGCTGCGCCTGACTCGCCGAACCCTGATCCGAGCGCGACTGCGTCATCCGACCATCTTCGCCGCCCCGCGCCACCGGGTCGAGAGGCCCGCGTCAGCGACGGCTCCCATGATCATGTCGACTTTGCTGCCGATAGTGGCCGCAAAGTCGACATGATGACCGGCACGCGGAGAAACGGTCGTGCGACCCGCCCGGTGTGGGCGGAACGGGTCCGCCCACACCGGAAGGAGTCGTTACTGGCCGAACACCTGGAACTCGGCCACCCGGACGTTGAGCGCCTGAGAGCTCGCCGTCGTGCAGTCGGTGTTCGCCCGCGGGTCGGCGTCCTGCTCACCCGCGTAGTCCGGCGCACCCGTGCACTGGTTGGTCAGCACCTCGAGACGAAGGTGCGTCGCAGTTGTGCGCGGGATGTCGAAGGACTTGATGACCAGCTCCGTCGAACGCGGTCGCGGCGCGATCGATGGGAAGGCGTCGGCCGGGCTGGTGAACACCCGGTCGAAGTCTCCGGCATCCGTGCAGTCGACCGTGCCCGTCGCCGTGCACGCCAGCACAGCGAACTGGCGAAGCGCCGAGACCCGGCCTTGGGCGCCCGGGTCAGGGTCGCCCGCAATCGGCGTGCGCAACTGCGCGCTCACCTGGACACGGCGCACCTGCTGGTTGCCGCCCGCCAGGTCCACGGTCACCTGCTTGCCGGCGACCGGGCTGCCGAGCGAGGCCCAGTTGGTCGCCTCGTCGTCGTCGATGACCCGAGCAAGGTTGACGCCGTCGCCCGTGACCGTGGCGCCGGCCGCGCTGGACGCCAGGTTGGGCCATACCTGCACCGCAAGGTCGCGTACCTGTTCGGCCTTGAGGCTGACGCCATTGACGCGGACGTGGCCGCCGCCGGGAACACGGACCAGGAAGTCGTAGTTCCCGGGCACAAGCTGCACCACGTCGGAGAGCGCCGTCGCGGGATCCGTGTCGGCAACCGGTACAGCCCGAGCCTGGTAGTGACCCACGAACAGCTGGGCACCCGGAAGGTTGGATCCGGCTCCGGACAGCTTGAACGTCACCGTTGCCTCGTTCGCGTGCGGCGAGGTGAAGCTCGGCACCGGGTTGGCGTCGGTGTGTCCGGCGCTGGACGCACCCTCGCCCAGACCGCGCTTGGCGAACGCGTTCCAGAGCAGGTCCTGGTTGGCGCCGCCGAAGCGGATCATGTCGGCCGCGAGCATGGCGTCCCGTGAGTCGACCATGCTGACCTGGCTGACGGCCATCAGCGGGAACGAGTCGAAGACCAGCTGGATCCAGCGCCGGTTGCCCGGGCAAGACGTCACCTGCGTGTCCCCGTTCGCGCACGACTTCTGCAGCGCGGCGTTTCCGGCGCCGTAGCGTCCGATCATCGCCTGCCGTATGTCGAAGTTCGTGGCGCTCCAGAGCTCGCCTGACGCGTGAACCTGCAGCCCGACGAAGTCGTAGTCGACGCTGCTGTAGTTCAGCGGGCTCTCGCTCATGTTGTAGTTACGGATGCCGGCGTGCGGATCGGAGGTGACGTACTCCCCGATCGTGAACGCGCGCTCGTTGGGTGGTGCGTAGCCGTGCTCGTTGAGGTACTCCATCGCCACCAGGTCCGACCAGCTCTCGCTCATGCCCTGAGGCGAGTTCACGCCGGAAGTCGGTCCGGCGATCATCCGGTTGGTGATCGCGTGGCCGTACTCGTGCGCGATCACGGACATGTCGAAGTCGCCGTCGACGCACGGCGAGTAGAACGCACCGGCGATCGGCTGCCAGAGGTACATGTTGGTGATCGGTGCGAGACCGTCCGGACCGGTGATCTGGTTGGCGTTGTCACGCGCCTGGAACCCTGGGGGACCACCGCTGACGCCACCGGCCTGAGCGTTACCGCGTTCCGGGTCGTTCTCAGCGCCGCCGAGGCCGAAGTTGTCGTCCTGCAGGTTGAACGTGGCCTCGGTAAAGCCGAGGTGGTACGACCAGTCGTGCATCCGGTTGTGCATGGCAAACAGGTTCGCCCGGGCTGCGTCGATGTCGTTGGCCTGCGGCGAGGTGAACGTGGTGTCGGGGTTGCAGGACTCCTCGAACCACTGGTTGGTCCAGTCGTATACGTAGTCACGGTTGGGCCGGGCAGTCGCCGGCTCGGTGCCCACGTTGAACGGGTCGTTGCTGAACCAGTTGTGAACCGACCTCGCGTTGTTTCCGAAGGTCGTGTTCGTCGAGGTACCCGTCGCGGGGTCGACGTCCCAGGCCAGCGGGGAGGCAGACGTCCCGACGACCTCGTCACATCCCGGACCGGGAAGGAAGCACCACCGGACCCGGGTGTCAGTCGAGGAATAGTCGAACGGCGGAGTGTTCGGGAAGACCTCCCACTCCGGGTTGTCCGCGGCGTAGTCGACGAGATCCTCGCGGACGAGGATGCTCCCATCGCGGGCGTCCACGAACGTCGAGTACGCAACGGCCTCGTCGGCAGGGGCGCCAACCACGACGTGGTACGCAGCTCGTGGGCCGCGGTCGGGCGTCGGTACCGCCACCAGGTCGGTGAGCGCCACCCTGGCGTTGTCGACTCCGGAGTCCGCCAAGGCGATCTGATTCGCCTCGGCTGCGGACAGTGTCGCTTCCGCCGGCGGCGCCGCATCGCGTGCGAGCGAAGAACTGACGTGCCAGACAGCACCGTCACGAACTCCGACGGAGAGCAGCCCGTCATGTCCGGCGGGGAGATCGCCGAAACGTTGCCGTAGCAGCACGGCGGCGCCCTCGCCCAGTGGTGCAACGCTTATCACCTCGAGCGCATCGGCGCCGCGCTCGGTCAGCCCCAGGACGTCGCGGTTGGCCGCTACGTAGGCCTCGGCGGCGGCAGCCGGGTCGGCGGGCAGCCCTTCGGCCAGCGGTTCGCCGGTCGAGCTCAGCACCGCCGGGGTGCCGAGGTCGTTCCAGCGGGCCCGGGCGTCGACTCCGGCGGCACGCGCCTGCTGGCGCGCCGACGGCGCGAGTCGGCCCTCGCGACTGTCCTTGTCCTTGACCTCGATCGCGTCGCCCGGGAACGTTCCGGGATCTCCGGAACCCGAACCCTGTCCGGGCGCCGCGAGGCTGCCCGGTCCGAGTGCGAGGACGAGTGCCGCGGCGGTCGCCACGGTTGCCCACGCAGATGCACGGGATGGTGTGCGCACGGTCCTTCACCTCCTCGACGGCTCCGTTGCCGTCGTGTGTCCTGCACCGAAGATTGCTCTACGTCAACGCAGTTGTGAAGCCCAAACGCGATCTTCTTCCGAGATCAGCGCGGCGGGCGCACCGCCTGGTCCATACACTGCGGAGGAGCCTGCGCAGCGGGAACCGTCAGTGGTGCACGCCCCCCGCCGCCAGGTGGATGAACACCGCACGCACCTCGTCGGCGGTCGTCAACGGGTCGACACTGCCCTCGACCGGCTCGAGAACACTCTCGAGCACCGCGGTCTCGGTTTCGGGACCGAACGTGATGATGGTGAGCTCGACGGGGCGCTCCGGATCCTGGGCGGCAACGAGTTCGGCGGCGAGCTGGTCGGCCGAGATCGAACCGGGGTCGTCCTCGTTGCGCCCGTCGGTGAAGACCACCACGTGGTTGGGCGTGCCCTCCCGGTGGCCGTCACGGGCCGTCAGGTACGCCGCGAGAGTCGAGTCGTAGAGACCCGTTCCAGTGTCGCTCACCGCGAGTACGTTCAGGGCGCTGTCGAGCCGCTGCCGCTGTGCGGCATCCAGCGGGCCCCGAGCCACCAACGTCCGATAATCGCGCGGCGGGTCCAGGAGGGAGCCGAACTCCCAGAGTGCGAACTCGGACTCGTCGGGCAGCAGGCCAGCGAGCTCACGGGTACCCTCGCCGACGATGTCGAGCAGCGGTGCCTCCGACCCGGGTGCCGGCGTCGACATCGAGCCGGACACGTCGATGACCACGAGCATGTCGGACCGGCGGTCCTCTGCGTACCACGCGGCGAAGACGTGGTCAGCGTTGTGCGCTCCGAGCACGTCGAACGGCGCCGCCGAGGCCTCGGGGAGGCGATCGGACGCTTCGGGGGGTGGGCCGCCATCCGGACGG
>DATHII010000186.1:0-2705 GCA_035316885.1 Jiangellaceae bacterium
CACCTCCGACCCCGACGACCACGTCGTACGGGCCCCCTGGCCTCGGGTTCCCTTTCGGGAGCGGGTGGGCCGGTAGAGAATCGGGGAGGCGAGACCGAGTGAAAGGGGACGACCATGACCGCACGCACTCCGGAAGATGTCTTCGCACACCACGGGCAGGCGTTGGGCGCCGAGGACCTCGAGGACATCGTCGCCGACTACACCGAGGACGCGATCCTCGTCGTGCAGAAGAAGATCTACCGCGGCAAAGACGGAGCCCGGCAGGTCTTCACCCAACTGCTCAGCGACGTCCCCCAGGCGCAGTGGGAGCTCGACACGGTCTTCGCCGACGACATGCTCTACCTCGAATGGAAAGCCACCGGCGGCGGCCGCAAGGTCGAGGACGGCATCGACACCTTCATCTTCCAGGACGGCATGATCCGCGTGCAGACCGCCGTCTACACCCTCCAGCAGGCCTGAGCCGCGATCCTCCGCCGCAGTTGACCTGCCGGTCCCGGCGAGCCCGGCACGGACCACGACGGTTGCGACTGTGGACGGGCCGAACGACGGCGCAAGTCGGCGGCTGCCCGTAGCCGATGACCGTGACGGTCATACGATGAATCCAAGGACTGGTGCTGGCAATTGGAGGTCAGCATGACCGCACTGATCATCGTGCTTGGCGTCCTCAGCTTCGTCGCCATCGCGTACGCATCGAGCGCTCGAGTAATCCGGCAGTTCGAGCGTGGTGTCGTCTTCCGGCTCGGGCGGGTCCAAGAACCGGCCCGGGCGCCGGGCCTGACCATGATCGTGCCGGTGGTGGACCACCTCCATAAGGTCAGCGTCCAAATCGTCACGATGCCGGTGCCCGCCCAGGAGGGGATCACCCGCGACAACGTGACCGTGCGTGTGGATGCGGTCGTGTACTTCCGCGTCCACGACCCGGTCCGCGCCACGGTCGAGGTGCAGGACTACGAGTTCGCGGTGTCGCAGGTCGCCCAAACCTCGCTGCGGTCCATCATTGGGAAGAGCGAGCTGGACGATCTGTTGGCCAACCGTGAGCTGCTCAACCAGGGACTCGCACTGATGATCGACAGCCCCGCCGTCGGCTGGGGTATCGAGATCGACCGCGTGGAGATCAAGGACGTCGCCCTGCCGGAATCGATGAAGCGGTCGATGTCGCGGCAGGCCGAAGCCGAACGTGAACGACGCTCCCGCATCATCACCGCCGACGGAGAGTTCCAGGCATCGCAGAAGCTCGCCTCTGCCGCCACCGTCATGGCAGACACACCGGCCGCTCTGCAGTTGCGGCTGCTCCAAACGATCGTCGAAGTCGCCGCGGAGAAGAACTCGACCCTGGTGCTCCCGTTCCCCGTGGAGCTGCTGCGCTTCCTCGACCAAGCCGCGACGGGGCTCGCCGAGCGGTCGTCCGCCTCCGATCTCGGCGACGTGAAGCCCGCCGGCGAATCAAAGCCGGCCGTCCCTGCTCCGACGGACGCTCCGATCACAAACGGGTCCCAGTTGCCCGCGCCCGCGAGAGCCGAACCGCTGAAGGCAGCACCGACGGCGCCCTCCTGACGGCCGCGCTACCGCGGGCCTTGACCCGCGTGCAGCGGCGGGCGGCTACAGCTAGTGCGGTCGCGGCATGTGCTGGGTCTGCCAGCAGGTGGTGCAGTCGAACCACGGCTCGCTATCGGCGGAATCGGAGCCTAACCCACCCAGCCCGCCGGTGTGAGCCGGCCTCCACACCGCTGGCAGCGTCCGAAATCGACAATCGCTGCGCTCGTCACAGGTCACGGGATCCGGAATGGACTCGGCCGTGTCCAGCACCGGGCGCATGCGGACCTACGACCGACAGGCCCGGGCCGGTAGAGGAGCAGGGTGATCCATCGTGGAATCCGCTCCCGGTAGGCGTCGTAGGCGCTGCCCCACCTCTTGTGCAGCGCGCGCTCCTCCAAGCGCACGGCGCCGGCCTGGATCGCCGTCAGCATCGCCAGACCGGCGGCCCCGCTAACATCGATGGTGGCGATGTACTACGCTATACATGTAGTACGTGTCACATACGGGAGGCGGCAATGCGCCTGAACAGCAAGGGGCAGGTCACGATCCCGGCGCCGTTGCGCCACAAGCATCGACTCCATGAGGGCGACGAGGTCGACGTCGTCGAGGACGGCAATACCCTGCGGATCGTGCGGGTCGAGAGCAGCGAGAGCCGCGGCGCGAGGCTGGTTCGTCACATGCGCGGCAAGGCCCAGACCACGATGAGCACCGACGAGCTGATGGAGCTCTTGCGTGGCGAGTGAGGCCGCGACGACGGTGGACCGTCCTATCACCCTTGTCGACTCGTCCGTCCTGCTCGACATCCTCACCGACGACCCCCAATGGCGCGACTGGTCGGAGCGTGCCGTCGCCGCCGCTCGCGACCAGGGCATGCTCGTGATCAACCCAATCGTGTACGCAGAGGTGTCGACCGGGTTCGCCGCCATCGAGGACCTGGACGATGCCGTCCCCGCATACGACTTCGCCCGCGAGCCGCTGCCGTTCGAGGCGGGATTCCTAGCTGGGAAGGCGTTTCTCGCCTATCGCCACCGCGGTGGCCAGCGCCGGTCTCCCTTGCCCGACTTCTATATCGGCGCCCATGCGGCCGTGGCCGGGTACCGGCTGCTGACACGGGACGATCGTCGCTACCGCACCTACTTCCCCTCGCTGCAGCTTGTCGCTCCGTAGGC
>DATHII010000187.1:0-18192 GCA_035316885.1 Jiangellaceae bacterium
CGTACCCGGGCCAGGTCACCAGTTCGACGACGCTCAACGCCCGCACCGGGCCGGGCATAGGTCGTCGATGCGTAGACCGCCGAGAGGTCGCGCAGCCCGGAGTTCTGGTGCACGTAGACCCCCGCGAGGTACCCGGCGGCGTGGAGGGCCTTGGTCCACGCGGACACGTACCTGCGGACCGAGGTGACGCACGACGCGTCCGTCCGGTCGTAGTGCTCGACATCGGCGTAGAGCGCGCTGCCCGGTCGCAGCCCGAGGGCGGTGGCCTTGGCGACGGCATCCGCTCCGTTCGACGCGCCTGCGGCAGCCGCGTTCGAAGCGGTGTACCGGTGAATTTTGGTGCCGAACATGCACGACGGCTGGACGCCCACGTATGTCGGAAGCAGACGCCATCCCATCGCCGAGACGTCACGGACCCACGCGGCGGTGAGGTTGGGCTGGGCGCAGCCCCGGTTGGCCCCGCCGAAGTAGATGTTGACCGTCCGGTAGGGCGACGTGCGCCAGGCGCTCATGGCAGCGACCGATTGTGCGGCGCAGGTGTCGAAGCCGAGCCCGGAGGCATAGGTGGCGCTCGACGCCGAGGGATACACCACCGGTGTCGCCGGTTCGGCTGCCGAGGTAGTGGCGAGCCCGGCCATGAGCATGACCCCCCCGAGCAGGGAGACCCCGAGCGTCATGCACGCAGTGTGCGCCTGGAGACGTTTCTGGCGTGGGATTCCTGCCCGCGACACGCCACCACGGCAGGACGGGTTGACGCCGCTCACGGCAGGAGAACGATGTGACTCCGCGGGTCGTGGGGGATGCTCGGGTCGCCGTCGACCCGGAGGTCGGCGCGGTCGCGTGTTCCCTCGGCAGCGAACAGGACGTCCTCCTGGGCTGCCCACCGTTCCCAGTGCGGGCCGTACGCCTCACCGTCGCGCTCGAGGCCCCGCCTGAGGCGCGTCTCGCGCGACGCCTCGACCCAGAGCAGCAA
The DNA here is from genome assembly GCA_035316885.1 of Jiangellaceae bacterium. Taxonomy (GTDB): domain Bacteria; phylum Actinomycetota; class Actinomycetes; order Jiangellales; family Jiangellaceae; genus DASRTE01. The sequence goes on from DATHII010000187.1 coordinate 974, forward strand.
CGAGAGATACGGCGCCGCAAGCCGAGAGCCGGAAGCGCAGCCCTCGACGACGAGCGTGTCCGGTTGCGATAGGTCCACCCATTCGCCGTACGCGTCGCGTTCCCAGTCGTAGCGCCGGTACCGTCCGGGCTCGCCCCGGGAGAGCGGCCCGAGGACCCAGCGCTGCAGGAGCGAGGCGGCCTCGGCCAGACCGTCCCAGCCCGGGTACAGGTCGTCCATGTGGACGACAGGGGCGTCGAGCAGCGCGGCGATCCTGCCGGCGAGGGTCGACTTGCCCGAGCCGCCCCGTCCGTCGATGGCGAGGACCTGCGTCCTCCCGGCCCGGGGCGGAGCCGTCCGGTGGGAGGTCGCCAGGGCGTCCAGTGCCAGGAGTGTCACAGGAAGGACTTGCCCTCGCCGCGGTAGGTGGTGGCCGTGCCGACGTGGCGCTCACCGCGGACGAGGTGGAGGAACTCGAAGTGCTCGGCCGGCTCGCCCGCCTTGGCATGCCGGAACCAGACCCGGTCGCCGATCGCGAGGGTGTCGGCCGCCGCCCCGAGCAGCGGAGTCTGGGCCTCACCGGCACCCTCCGCGGCGTCGAGGAACAGGCCTTCGGGCAACCACGGTGTCGGCAGCCGGTCGGCTCCGGCGGCACCGCTCGCGACATAACCCCCACCGAGAACGGTGACCACGCCGGGCCCCGGACGGCGGACGACGGGGAGGGCGAAGAACGCCGCTGGGTGGGCGTCGAAACTCCTGTATCCGTCGAACAGCCGCGGAGCGAGCAGACCCGACCCGGCCGCAACCTCGGTCACGGCGTGCTCGGCGGCCGACCGGTCGACCGAGCCGGTGCCGCCGGCGTTGACGAACTCGAGGTCGGCGACGTCGCGAACTGTCGCCACGGCGGCCGCGCGGCGGTGTCGCAGTTCCCGCATCGACCAGCGCTGCATCCGCCGGACCGCCCAACCGTAGAGACGGCGCCCGGGAGGAGCGTCCTGGACGCCGGCGACCTGTGCCTCGTAGGCCATGACTCCGACCAGCCGGAAGCCGCGGCGATCGGCCACAGTGCGGGCCAGCCGGGCGAGGGCCTCGGGCGAGTGCAGGGGCGACCTGCGCGCGCCGATCCGCAGGCGCGCGCCGAAGGGCCGCCACGAGCAGTCCAGCTCGAGGCACACCCGGACCGTCTCGCGCCGGTTCGGCGGTGCCACCGCGTCGACCAGGTCGAGCTGTGCCGGGTCGTCGACCATGATCGTGACCCGGGACGACAGCCGTTCGTCGTGGGCCAGGCGGTAGAGGGCCGTGCGGTCGGCTGTCGGGTAGCCGACGACGGCGTCGTCGGTGACCTCCGTGGCGACCAGCCAGAGCGCCTCCGGCAGCGTGAGCGCGAGCACGCCTGCGTAGCCGTCGCGGGCCAGCGCATCACGGAGGAGGTCCCGGCACCGTACCGACTTGGTTGCGACCCGGATCGGCACGCCTGCGGCGCGCCGGACCAGATCAGCGGCGTTGGCATCCCACGCGTCCATCTCCACGGCGGCCAGTGGCGGTTCGTAGCCCTTCGTCGCGGTGTTGAGCCGGTGACGCAGATCGGCACGGGACGTGCGGGCATGCCCGGAGGCGACGGCCGGGGCGGGGGAGTCCACGGCCGCATCATTACCAGAAGCGGCGGCGCGGGTCACTGGCGACGTCGGTCGCCGTCCTCGTGTGACCGCACCTGCCGACGATGACGGCACCGTCCGTACGCTTGCCGAGCATGTCGGAGTCTTCTGTGCCGGGCCCGCTGGACGGTTACCTCGTCGTCGATCTCACCCGGGCGCTGGCCGGCCCCCACGCCGGGATGATGCTCGCCGACCTCGGTGCCCGGGTGATCAAGGTGGAGACTCCCGGACACGGCGACGACACCCGCGGCTGGGGACCGCCGTTCGTGGGTCCGGAGGACGACCCCGTCTCGACCTACTACCTGTCCTGCAACCGGAACAAGGAGTCGGTCACCGCCGACCTCAAGTCCGACGGGGGACGCGCGCTGCTCGACGGGCTCGTGGGCCGGGCCGACGTGTTGCTGGAGAACTTCCGCCCCGGCGTCCTGGACCGGCTCGGATTCGGGGAACAGCGGTTGCACGAGATCAACCCCGGGCTGGTCGTCCTGTCGATCAGCGGGTTCGGGCACGACGGGCCCGAGGCGGGGCGGGCCGGCTACGACCAGATCGCGCAGGGCGAGGCCGGTCTGATGTCGATGACGGGCCCGCCGGGCGAGCCGACCCGCGTCGGCCTGCCGATCGGTGACCTGCTCGCGGGGATGTACGGCGCGTTCGGCGTGCTGGCGGCACTGCTCGAGCGCTCGCGGACCGGCCGCGGCACGGTCGTACGCACGTCGCTGCTCGCGGCGATCGTCGGCGTGCACGCCTTCCAGGGCACCCGCTGGACGGTCGCCCACGAGGTGCCCGAAGGGCCCGGCAACCACCACCCGTCGATCGCCCCGTACGGGCTGTTCCATGCAGCAGACGGGGCGATCCAGGTCGCGGTCGGCAGCGAGGCGCAGTGGCGGTCGTTCGCCCCCGTCGTCGGCCTGGATTCGGAGGATCCCCGCTTCGCGACCAACCGCGCACGCGTAGCGCACCGCGACGAACTGCTGGCGGCGATCGACGCCGCGCTGGCGGGCGCACCCGCGGCCACCTGGCTGGAGCGCCTGGACTCGCTCGGCGTGCCGGCCGGGAAGGTGCGCTCGCTCGACGAGGTGTACGGGTGGGACCAGACCCGGTCGCAGGGGCTGGTCATCTCGGTCGACCATCCGGTCCTGGGCCGCATCGAGCTGCCGGGACCGCCGCTGCGCTTCGGGGACCGCCCCTACGCCGGTGGACGAGACACCCATCTGCCGCCGCCGGCACTCGGCGAACACGACGAGCCGGTCCGGGCCTGGCTGGCCCGGGAGAGCCCGCCACGGTCCTAAACTCGCGCCGTGCGGATACTGATCGCGCTGGGCGGCAACGCCATGACCGCGCCTGGCGGGCGGGCCCGGCCGGAGGACCAGATCGCTGCGATCGGGCTGGCCGCGCGCCGGATCGCCCCGGTGGTCGCCGACGGTCACGAAGTGGCAGTCACACACGGCAACGGGCCCCAGGTGGGCAACCTGCTGGTCAAGAACGAGATCGCCGCCTCGGTCGTCCCGCCCGTCCCACTGGACTGGTGCGGTGCACAGACGCAGGGCACCGTCGGGTTCGTCCTGCTCAACGCCTTGCAGCGCAGTCTCGCCGAGATCGGCGCAGAGCGACCGGTCGGCGCAGTCGTGACGCGCACACTCGTGGACGCCGGCGATCCTGCGTTCGCCCGGCCGACCAAGCCGATCGGACGCTACCTGCCGGCGGACGAGGCCAAGGTCATGGTCGAACACGGCCAATCCTGGGAGGACCGCGGCGACCCGGGATGGCGCCGTGTGGTGGCCAGCCCGGAGCCGTTGGAGGTCCTCGACGCCCCCGCCGTGGCGGCGTTGCTGGCGGCCGGCTTCGTCGTCGTCGGTGCGGGCGGCGGGGGCGTGCCGGTTGCCCGCGACGAGGATGGCACCCTGCGCGGCGTGGAGGCGGTCATCGACAAGGACCTCGCCGCCGCGGTTCTCGGCCGCACGCTGGGCGCGGAACTGCTCGTGATCGCGACCGACGTCGATCACGTCGCCGTCCACTTCGGCACGCCCGACCAGCGCCCGCTGGGCCGGCTGGGTGTGGCCGAACTGCGCCGATACGCACGCGAGGGCCATTTCGGCAGCGGCAGCATGGGGCCGAAGGTCGAGGCGGCGTGCCGTTTCGTCGAGGCCGGGGGGCGTCGGACCGTGATCACGTCGCTGGACCGCATCACCAGCGCCGTGGCCGGCGCTGCAGGGACCGTCGTCGAACGCTGAGCGAGAGGAGCAGCAGGTGCCCGAACCCGTCGAGGTACGCAAGGTCCCGATCCTCAATGTCAGCGACGCCTCCGGGCTCGCCGACCTGAGCGACGAGGGCGTCCTCGACGCCGACCGCGTGGTCGCGGTCATCGGCAAGACCGAGGGGAACGGCGGTGTCAACGACTACACGCGGATCATCGCCGACCGAGCGTTCCGGGAGGTCCTGGTCGCGAAGGGCACCCGGACGCCGGAGCAGGTCGCACAGATCCCGATCGTGTGGTCCGGCGGCACCGACGGCGTCATCAGTCCGCACGCGACGATCTTTGCGACGGTCCCGGCCGACCGGGCCGAGCAGACCGACCAGCCGAGGCTCGTCGTCGGATACGCGATGAGCGAGGTCATCCGACCGGAAGAGATCGGTCGTGGCGGCATGATCGAGAAGGTCGCCGACGCGGTGCGCGCTGCCATGGCCGAGGCCGGGATCGCCGACCCCGCTGACGTCCACTACGTACAGACCAAGACACCGCTGCTGACCATCGACACGATCCGCGACGCCAAGGCCCGCGGGGAGACGGTCTGGACCGAGCACACCCTCGAGTCGATGGACCTGTCCAACGGTTGCACCGGACTCGGTGTTGCCGTGGCGCTGGGAGAGATCGAGGTGCCCGACGACGAGGCGGTCCTGCACGACCGGAGCCTGTACTCGGCCGTGGCCTCCTGCTCCTCCGGCGTCGAGCTCGACCGCGCCCAGGTCGTGGTCGTGGGCAACGTCCGCGGTGTCGGCGGCCGGTACCGGATCGGGCACTCGGTGATGCGCGACGCCCTCGACGCCGACGGTATCTGGGCGTCGATCCAGGACGCCGGGCTCGACCTGCCGGCCCGCCCCCACTGGACCGACCTGGACGGGCGGCTGGTCAACGTCTTCCTCAAGTGCGAGGTGAGCCAGGACGGCACAGTCCGGGGGCGCCGGAACGCCATGCTGGACGACTCCGACGTCCACTGGCACCGCCAGATCAAGAGTGCCGTCGGCGGGGTGGCCGCCTCGGCCACCGGCGACCCAGCGGTCTTCGTGTCCGTGTCGGCCGCTCATCAGGGCCCGGACGGGGGCGGTCCCGTCGCGGCGATCGTCGACCTCGGTGCCGCCGATCCGACCGGCTACGCCTGGGCCGACAGTGGCTGAACCACGAATGCCCGCGGAGCGGTCTGCGGAAACCGGCGCCGCCGACCCGGCCGTCACGGCCGCGCTGGCTGCGTACGACCGGGGGACCGGGCGTTCCGCCGACGTGGTGGCCGCCCTTGCAGCAGGACGGCTGCTGGTCCCCGTCGTCGCCGTGCTCGACGACGCGGGTGGGTCCGGCGGGATCCGCACGGACAAGGCGTCGCACATGGCGACGGTCACGACGACCGGGCGGGACGGCCGGCGCGGCCTGCTGGCCTTCACCGGCGTCGAGTCCATGCAGCGGTGGGACCCGCAGGCGCGCCCGGTACCGGTGCCAACCAGAGTCGCGGCGGAGGCCGCCCTGGCCGAGGGTGCGGACGCAGTGGTCGTCGACCTGGCCGGCCCGGTGGTGTTCGCCATCGAGGCGGCCGACCTGCGAGCGCTCGCCGGAGACCCCGGGTAGGCCGCCGGCGATGTGCCCGGGCCGGCTCTCGGGTGGTATCCTTCGGCACTGACCGACTCGTCATGTTCTGCCTGGGCCACGCTCGGGCATTGGCGAGGCGCAAGTGGAGACTCTCCCACCCGCACCGGCCTCCGCGGCCGTCGGGTCCCGGTCGGGTACCCGCCCACGGGCGGTTACCGTGTCGACGGGAAGCCTCCGCGTGCGCGTGCACCGGGGGCTTCTTTCGTGGGCGCCGGGTGCTCGCCGGTCGGTCCACAATCCAACAGCAACCAGGAGGACGGCATCAGCGTCGAGCCCCGCATCAACGACCGGATCCGCGTTCCCGAGGTCCGGCTCGTCGGCCCCAACGGTGAGCAGGTGGGAATCGTCCGGATCGAGGACGCGCTCCGGCTGGCCCAGGAGGCCGACCTCGACCTGGTCGAGGTCGCGCCGTCGGCACGCCCACCCGTGGCAAAGCTCATGGACTACGGCAAGTTCAAGTACGAGTCCGCGATGAAGGCGCGTGAGGCTCGCCGGAACCAGTCGCACGTCCTGATCAAGGAGCAGAAGCTCCGCCCGAAGATCGACACGCACGACTACGAGACCAAGAAGCGCAACGTCGAACGCTTCCTGGCCGAGGGTGACAAGGTGAAGGTCACGATCATGTTCCGCGGACGCGAGCAGTCCCGGCCGGAGCTCGGCTTCCGGTTGCTGCAGCGGCTTGCCGGTGACGTGGCCGACCTCGGCTTCGTCGAGTCCTCGCCGAAGCAGGACGGCCGCAACATGATCATGGTCCTCGGCCCGCACAAGAAGAAGGCCGACGCCAAGGCCGAGAAGGAAGCCGCGCGCGCGCGCCGCGCTGCCGAGCGCGAAGCGGACGCGCAGGCCGACCGCGACCACCGGGCTGCCACCAGGGCCGCCGCAGCGGCGGAGAAGGCCGCCAAGCCGACCGACGCCGTCTGAGCACCGCACGACCGACGAGGAGATACGGCAGCCATGCCGAAGATGAAGACACACAGCGGTTCCCGCAAGCGGTTCCGCATCACCGGCCGCGGCAAGATCCTGCGCCAGAAGGCCGGTCGCCGCCACAACCTCGAGCACAAGCCGACGACGCGTACCCGCCGTCTCGATGGCCTCACGGAGGTGTCGGCTGCCGACACCAAGCGCATCAGGAAGCTGCTCGGCAAGTAACGACGACGACGACGTTTCTCGGGCCGTGCCGGCCCGACCTAGCAAGGAGTTCCAGTGGCACGCGTGAAGCGGGCGGCCAACGCCCACAAGAAGCGCCGAGAGGTCCTCGAGCAGGCCAGCGGCTACCGGGGACAGCGGTCCCGGCTCTACCGCAAGGCGAAGGAGCAGGTCACCCACTCCCTCGTCTACGCCTACCGTGACCGCAAGCAACGCAAGGGCGACTTCCGACAGCTGTGGATCACCCGGATCAATGCCGCCGCTCGGGCCAATGGCATGACCTACAACCGGTTCATCCAGGGCCTGCGGCTGGCCGAGATCGAGGTCGACCGCAAGATCTTGGCCGACCTCGCCGTCAACGACCCGGCGACCTTCGCGTCGCTCGTCGACAGCGCCCGGGCCGCGCTGCCGGCCGACCGCAACGCTCCGGCAGCCTGAGTGGTCGCACGTGGCACATCGGCCGGGTGCGCCTGTGGGTGACTTGCCCGAAATGTGGAGCCGTTCAGTGTGCCACGCCGGCATCGGCCCGGGATGATCCGGAGAGGTCGTGCTGACCGATCGCTCACGGCGCGTGCGTGAAGCCCGCAAGCTGCGCCGCCGTGCCGCCAGGGAGAGAGCAGGGCTGTTCCTCGCCGAGGGGCCGCAGGCGGTCCGTGAAGCGCTCGGCGAGTCCTTGGGCCCACGCCCGGGGCTGGTGGTCGAGATCTTCGCGGCAGTGTCGACCGCCGCACGTCACACCCGCCTGCTCGACCACGCGACGCGCGCCGGGGTGACCGTGCAGCTCGCCGACGACGCGGCGCTGGCGTCGTTGTCGGAAACGGTGACGCCACAAGGGCTTGTGGCCGTCTGCCGGCGGGTGGCGGTCGGCATCGACGAGGCACTGCAAGCTCCGACGTCGCTCGTGGCCGTGCTGGTCGAGGTCAGCGATCCCGGCAACGCCGGGACGGTGATCCGCTGCGCCGACGCGGCTGGTGCGGGCGCTGTCGTGCTCGCAGGGGATGCAGTCGATCCGCACAGCGGAAAGTGCGTGCGAGCGTCGGCGGGCAGTCTCTTCCACCTGCCGGTCGTCGCGGGCGTCGCGGTCGATGAGGCCCTCCGTGCCCTGCGACAACACGGCCTGACGGTGACGGCCGCCGACGGTGCCGGTTCGCTCGACCTCGACGAGGCGGACGACTCCGGCCTGCTTGCCCGCCCGACGGCCTGGCTGTTCGGCAACGAGGCCCGAGGCCTGCCCCACCAGCTGCTTGCACTGGCCGACCGCGTGGTACGGATCCCGATCCATGGGCGGGCCGAGAGCCTCAACCTCGCAACAGCCGCCGCCGTCTGCCTCTACGCATCCGCCCGCGCCCACCGCCGAACGTTGGCGTGACTGCTCACCGTTGCTTGGTGTATCGTAGGTGTATGGCACGCACCAACATCGAGCTGGACGACGACCTGGTAGCCGAGGTGATGAAACGCTACGGCGTGACGACCAAGCGCGAAGCCGTCGACCTCGCCCTGCGGCGTCTCGTCGGAACTCCGCTGACCAAGGACTTCCTGCTGAGCATCCGAGGCGTTGGGTGGGCGGGTGACCTCGACGAGATCCGCTCCTCTGACGAGGTCGAGCACGTCCGGTGATCCTCGTCGACACCTCGGCATGGATCGATTACCTGCGCGCGTCCGATACGGCAGTGGCTGCCGAGCTCACCGCGCTGATCATCGACGGTGCGGACCTCGCGACGACCGAGGCCGTGGTGATGGAACTGCTGGCCGGCGGGGACACGCCGGTCCGTGCGGATGCCATCGAGAAGCTCACGAATGGACTGCCTCTTCTCGGTACCGATCCGCGGTTCGACTTCCGACAGGCTGCGTCAGTCTTCCTCGCGGCGCGCCGGAGCGGCAGGACCGTTCGCAGCTTGGTCGACTGTCTGATCGCCGCCGTCTCGCTCCGCCACGACGTGCCGCTCCTGCACAAGGACGCTGACTACGACGCCATCGCCTCGTGCCTGCCGTTGCGGATCCACCCGGTCGACCGTCGCTGAGGCGACCATGAGGCGTCTGGGCCGGCGAGCCTCCTAGACTCGGGCGCGACCACACCCACTCTGGGGACCAGCACACATCCGGAGCAGCGAGAAAGATGTCCGCGCCCAACAGCGAGTACGACCCGGTCGAGGTGACCCCCCTCCACCCGGACGAGGTGTCCCGGATGCGCGCCGAGGCGCTGGCCGCCGTATCCGGTGCGAACGACCTGGACGCGCTGAAGGAGGTCCGACTCGCCCACGCGGACGACCGGTCACCGCTGGCCCTCGCGAATCGCGAGATCGGGGCGCTACCGCCGCAGGCCCGCAAGGCGGCCGGCCAGCGAGTGGGTGCGGCGCGACGTGATGTCGCCGACGCGGTCGCGGCCCGGCAGGTGGTCCTCGAGGAAGAGCGCGACGAGCGCGTCCTCGTCGAGGAGGCTGTCGACGTCACGCTGCCGTGGGACCGGGTGCCGCAGGGGGCACGGCACCCGCTGACGACAATCCAGGAACGGGTCGCAGACGTGTTCGTGGCCATGGGCTGGGAGGTCGCCGAGGGGCCTGAGGTGGAGGCCGAGTGGCTGAACTTCGACGCGCTGAACATCGGTCCCGATCACCCGGCTCGAACGATGCAGGACACCTTCTTCGTCGAGTCGGAGGAATCCGGGCTGGTGCTGCGGACGCACACCTCACCGGTCCAGGCGCGGACCATGCTCGACCGCGAGCCGCCGATCTACGTGATCTGCCCGGGCCGTACGTTCCGCACCGACGAGCTCGACGCGACCCACTCTCCGGTCTTCAGCCAGGTCGAGGGCCTGGCCGTCGACGAGGGCATCACGATGGCCCACCTCAAGGGCACGCTCGACCACTTCGCGGCGACGATGTTCGGCGAGGGCATCACCACCCGCCTGCGCCCGTCGTACTTCCCGTTCACAGAGCCCAGTGCCGAGATGGACCTGCAGTGCTTCGTCTGCCGCGGCGCCTCGGTGGGCGACCCGGACCGGCCGTGCCGCACCTGCTCGTCCGAGGGCTGGATCGAGTGGGGCGGCTGCGGTGTGGTCAATCCGCGCGTCCTGGTGGCCTGCGGTATCGACGCGGACCGCTACACCGGCTTCGCGTTCGGCATGGGACTCGAGCGGACGCTGATGTTCCGCCATGGCGTCGAGGACATGCGCGACATGGTCGAGGGCGACGTCCGCTTCGCCCGGTCATTCGGGATGGAGATCTGATGCGGGTCCCCCTGTCGTGGCTCCGCGAGCACGTCGAGCTCTCCCCGGCCGAGACCTCCCGCGACATCGCCGCCCGGCTGGTACGGGCGGGCCTCGAGGTCGAGACCGTGCACAAGGCGGGCACCGATGTCACCGGACCCCTGCTCGTGGGGCGGGTTGTCGACCTCATCGACGAGACCCACAGCAACGGCAAGACCATCCGCTGGTGCCAGGTGGGCGTGGGTGAGGACCAGCCGCGGGGAATCGTCTGCGGAGCGCACAACTTCGCCGTCGGCGACCTCGTCGTGGTGGCGCTGCCCGGCGCTGTCCTCTCCGGCGGGTTCGCCATCACCGCGCGCCGGACGTATGGACACGTGTCCGACGGCATGATCTGCTCCGCCCGCGAGCTCGGGATCGGCGACGACCACACCGGGATCATCGTCCTGCGCGCCGAGGAGGGATCGCCCGGCGACGACGCCACGGAGGTTCTGCACCTGCGCGACGACGTCCTCGACATGGCCGTCACCCCGGACCGTGGCTACTGCCTGTCGATCCGTGGCGTGGCCCGCGAGGTCGCCACGGCCTATGGCGTCCCGCTGCACGATCCGGGAGCGGCCGGGCGGCATCAGCGGGCGGAGGCCGACACATCACCGGGATACCCGGTCGTCGTGGACGACGCCGATCGGTGCGCAATCTACGTCGCACGCACGATCACCGACCTCGACCTCGAGGCCGTCAGCCCGCGCTGGCTGCAGCGCCGGGTCCAGCTCGCGGGCATGCGTCCGATCTCACTCGCGGTAGACGTCACCAATTACGTCATGCTCGAGCTCGGGCAGCCGATCCACGGCTTCGACCGGGACGCGCTCACCGGGCCGATCGTCGTACGCCGGGCGGCTGCGGGGGAGAAGCTCACGACTCTCGACGGCGCCGTCCGCGACCTCGACCCGGACGACCTGCTGATCAGCGACGACTCGGGCCCCATCGGACTGGCGGGAGTCATGGGCGGCGAGAGCACCGAGATGGGCACCTCGACCCGTTCTATCGTCATCGAGGCCGCCAACTTCGAAGCGACCGGCGTCGCCCGCACGGCCCGGCGGCACAAGCTGTCCAGCGAGGCCTCGAAGCGCTTCGAGCGCGGTGTCGACCCGGCACTGCCGCTCGTGGCGGCAACGCGGGTCGCCGACCTGTTGGTCGAACTCGGCGGTGCGACGGCCGACGCCGCGGTGACGACCGTCGGGCATGTGCCGAAGCCGGCAGCGGTAGAGATCGACTCCGAGCTTCCGGGCCGGGTCGTCGGTGTCCCGTATGCAGCCGAGGAGGTCGCCGGGCTGCTCGCGGCGGTCGGCAGTCGCGTGACACCGCTCGACGGCGGTCGGCTGTCGATCGTCCCGCCGACCTGGCGCCCAGATCTCACCGATCCCTTCGACTTCGTCGAGGAGGTCGCGCGCCTGCACGGATACGACGCGATTCCCTCCGTGCTTCCGGCCGCCCCCGCCGGTCGCGGCGTCACGTTCGACCAGCGCCTGCGTCGGCGGATGGAGCGGGCGGTTGCCGCGGCAGGCTACGTCGAGGCACCCTCGAACCCCTTCGTCGGGCCGCGCGACCTCGACGCCCTCGCCCTGTCCGCGGACGATGCGCGGCGCCAGGTGCTCCGGCTGGCCAACCCGCTCTCGGACGAGGCGCCGTTCCTGCGAACGACATTGCTGCCCGGGCTGCTTGCGGCCCTGCGGCGCAACGTGGGGCGGGGCCTGCCCGACGTCGCGCTGTTCGAGTCAGGCCTGGTGTTCCGGCCGGGTCCGGGACAACTGCCCGCTCCGCCGCGGCTGCCGGTCGACCGCCGTCCGACCGACGACGAGCTCGCGGCGCTGTTCGCCGCTCTACCCGACCAGCCACGGCGGCTGGCCACGGCCGCCTCGGGTGACCGGGAACCGGCTGGCTGGTGGGGACCCGCACGGAGGGTGACCTGGGCGGATGCGGTGGAGGCGGCGCGGATCGTCGCCGCCGAGGCCGGGGTCGAGCTGACGGTGCAGCGCGACGAGCACGCGCCCTGGAACCCCGGACGCTGTGCGGCGCTGTACGTCGGGGAGACGCTCGTTGGTCATGCCGGCGAGCTTCACCCGAGGGTCGTCGAGGCTCTCGGTCTGCCCGCGCGGTCGGTGGCGATGGAGCTGGAGATCGACCGGCTCGGTGCCGTCGACGAGCCGACGGCCGCGCCCCGGTTGTCGACCTTCCCGGTGGCCACGCAGGACGTTGCGCTGGTCCTTCCCGCGGAGATTCCCGCGGCCGATGTCGAGGCCGCCCTGCGCGCCGGCGCCGGCGAGCTGCTCGAGTCGCTGCGGCTCTTCGACGTGTACGAGGGCGCCCAGGTGGGCGAGGGTCGGAGGTCGCTGGCGTATGCGCTGCGGTTCCGGGCACCCGACCGCACGCTCACCGTCGAGGAGACGACGGCCGCACGCGACGCCGCCGTGGCCGAAGCGGCACGTCGCACCGGAGCCGTCCTGCGCAGCTGAGCCTGTGGACAAGCCGATCCCACCGACCGCAGCGGCAATCATTGGCAGCCATGGAGGTGGGAGGCACCATGGTGGCGGTCGTGGATCCCGACGAGCCCGCGCTGCGGGCGTGGGAGCCGCGCCTCGGTCGATACGAGAGGTCGCCCATGTGACCGGCGACCAACCCTTCGATGCCCGCGTCCCGTTCCCCGTCATGGTTACACCCGCGGATCTGGTCCGTTCACGCTGACGGGTCAACGCCAGCCGGTACGCATGCGCAGCCAATCGAGCGTGACGTCGAGCTGGGCCTGCTGGAACGCCCGCACGGTCGGCAGGCCGGGCGGTGGCGGCCGCCTGGTCGCGTCCGCCCACATGCCGGCGAGGCCGGCCAGCAGGCCGGTGACGTACCACGGATCGACCGCGGTCAGCAGCGGGTGCCGGTCGAGGTAGGCCTGCGGGTCGTGCCCGTGGAGGGCCGCGTTGACCAGGAAGAGGAGCCGGGCGTAGCCGGTGAACTCGTCGCGGAGGGTGGTCCCGATGTCAGCGACGCCAGGCACGGGGACACGGCGTGATCGACGTCGACAGCGCGGTGATCGCGCCAACCACGCGCGCGAGGTCGTCGGCGCTCCACGGCATCGGCGGTGAGTGCCCGTCGATCTCGTCGAGAACCAGTGCGACCCACCGACGTCGTCGTACGTAGCCCGAAGCCGGGGGACCGCTACGCCTGCGTTCGGGCCCGGCTGCTTGACGAAGGCGCGCGAACCGTCGGCGCAGCGCACCCGGGCCGCAAGTCCGGGTGAGAAGCCGCCGGCCTGGTTGACGGCAGCGACGACCGGCGCGCCGAGAAGATCCTCGATACCGGCGCGGACACCCGCTGGGAGGTCGGGCCACTCCGCGCGCACACCGGCGGCGGGGGGCACCTTGATTGCCATGGCGCCATGATCTGCGGCCGGCCGCGCCCGGCAACGCATTTCGCCGCTGACCTTGCATGACAATGCTGAGTACGGCATATTCATGCGAGTGGGACTCACGCTGGCCGTTGCGGGCGCCAGTGGCTACGCGGGCGGCGAGCTGCTGAGGCTCGCGTTGAGCCATCCGGCGTTCGATATCGGCGCGGTGACGGCGCACGGCAGCGCCGGCAGAACTCTCGGCGATCAGCACCCGCATCTGACGCCGCTGGCCGACCGCGTCCTGGAGCCCACGTCGTCGGACGCACTTGCCGGTCACGACCTGGTGGTCCTCGCGCTACCGCACGGGGCGTCCGGTGCGCTTGCCGCCGGGCTGCCCGACGAGGTCCTGGTGCTCGACTGCGGCGCGGACCACCGGCTGACCGACGCCGGCTCCTGGCGGGACTACTACGGCACGGAGCATTCCGGCGCCTGGCCCTACGGGCTGCCCGAACTCGTCACGGCCGGAGGGAAGCAGCGGGAAGTGCTCGCCGGAGCGCGGCGGGTGGCCGTGCCCGGATGCAACGTGACGGCCGTGACGCTCGCGCTGGCGCCCGGCCTCGCGGCCGGCGTGGTCGAGCCCACGGACCTGGTCGCGGTGCTCGCGTGCGGCACGTCGGGAGCCGGCAGGACCCTCAAGGCGCACCTGACCGCGAGCGAGGTCATGGGGGCCGCGAGCCCCTACGGAGTCGGTGGTGCACACCGCCACGTCCCGGAGATCGAGCAGAACCTGAGCCTCGCGGCGGGCAGTCCGGTGACCCTGTCGTTCACGCCGACGCTCGTTCCGATGTCCCGGGGGATCCTCGCGACGGCGACCGCGCGGCTGGTGCCCGGCGCCGACGCCGAGGCCGTCCGGGCCGCCTGGGCGGCTGCGTACGCGGACGAGGCGTTCGTCCACCTGCTGCCCGAGGGGCGCTGGCCGTCGACCGCGTCCGTTCTCGGCGCGAACACCGCGCACGTGCAGGTCGCGGTGGACCAGCGGGCCGGCCGGGTCGTCTCGGTCGTGGCCGTCGACAACCTCACCAAGGGCACGGCGGGTGCCGCCCTGCAGTGCGCGAATCTCGCCCTCGGGCTGCCCGAGACGCTGGGACTGCCGGTTGCGGGTGTTGCGCCGTGAGCGTCACCGCAGCCGCCGGCTTCCGCGCCGCTGGTGCCACGGCCGGCCTCAAGCCCAGCGGCCGGCCCGATGTGGCCCTGGTCGTCAACGACGGGCCACGGCAGGACGCGGCGGCCGTGTTCACCGCCAACCGGTGCAAGGCCAACCCGGTGCTCTGGAGCGAGCGGGCGATGGTCGACGGCCTCCTGGCCGGCGTCGTGCTCAACTCCGGCGGCGCGAACTGCTACACCGGCCCTGAGGGCTTCCAGACCACCCACGCCGCGGCCGAGCTCGTCGCGGAACTCATCGGCGGCGGTGCGTTCGACATCGCCGTCTGCTCGACCGGGCTGATCGGCGACCCGCTCGACCGGTCCAGGCTCGAGGACGGCATCCGCAAGGCCGCCGCGGAGCTCGGCCGGCACGGTGGAGCAGGCGCGGCCGAGGCGATCATGACGACCGACACCCGGCCCAAGCAGACCGTCGTACACGGTGGCGGCTGGGTGGTCGGCGGCATGGCGAAAGGCTCCGGCATGCTCGCGCCGGCGCTCGCGACGATGCTGGTCGTCCTCACCACCGACGCCGTCGCGACCGGTGCCACACTCGACCGGGCGCTGCGGGAGGCGACCCGCGTCACGTTCGACCGGCTCGACACCGACGGCTGTATGTCGACCAACGACACGGTCCTCTTGCTGAGCAGCGGCGCCTCCGGGGTCGAGCCGACCGCGGGCGAGCTCGCCGACGCCGTTACGAAGGCCTGCGACGACCTGGCCCGCCAGTTGTGGGCCGACGCAGAAGGCTCGGCGCACGAGATCGCCATCGAAGTGGTCGACGCTGCGACCGAGCGTGACGCCGTCGACGCTGGACGGGCGGTCGCGCGCAGCGCCCTGTTCAAATGTGCGATCTTCGGCGGTGATCCGAACTGGGGCCGCGTCCTGGCGGCGATCGGCACGACGGCGGCGGCCTTCGACCCGATGTCCGTCGACATCACCCTGAACGGTGTCCAGGTGTGCCGGAACGGGGGGATCGGCGATCCGCGCGAGCTGGTCGACCTGTCGTCGCGCCGGGTCGCGGTCACGATCGACCTCAAGGCGGGCGACGCGAGCGCGACGATCCTGACCTCCGATCTCACCGACGACTACGTCCACGAGAACTCGGCGTACTCCACATGAGTGCACCCACCCACGAGCACGCCTTGGCGAAGGCCGCGACGCTGGTCGAGGCGCTGCCCTGGATCGAGCGGTTCCACGGCAAGGTCATCGTGGTCAAGTACGGCGGCAACGCGATGGCCGAGGCGGCGCTGGCGAAAGCGTTCGCCGACGACATCGTCTTCCTTCGCCTGGCCGGCCTCAAACCTGTCGTCGTGCACGGCGGCGGCCCGCAGATCTCGAGCATGCTCGGCCGGCTGGGGATCGAGACCGAGTTCCGTGGTGGGCTGCGGGTCACGACCCCGGAGGCCATGGACGTGGTCCGGATGGTGCTGGTCGGTCAGGTCGGCCGCGATCTGGTGGGCCTGGTCAACCAGCACGGACCGTTCGCCGTGGGGCTCTCGGGTGAGGACGCGGGGCTGTTCACGGCCCGCCGCCAGCGTGCGGTGGTCGACGGCGAGAGCGTCGACATCGGGCTCGTCGGCGACGTGGCCCGGGTGCGTCCGGAGGCAGTCCTCGACCTGATCGGGGCGGGCCGGATCCCGGTCGTGTCGTCGGTGGCACCCGACCCCGACGGCGTCGTGCACAACGTCAACGCGGACACGGCGGCCGCGGCGCTGGCCGTGGCGCTGGGCGCGGAGAAGCTGGTCATCCTCACCGACGTCGACGGGCTCTACCGGGACTGGCCCGCGAGCACCGACGTCATCGCCGAAATCGCCGTCGACGACCTGGCCGCGATTCTTCCCGGACTCGACGCCGGGATGATCCCCAAGATGGCGGCCTGCGTCCGGGCGGTGCGGGGCGGTGTGCCGGAGGCGACCGTGCTCGACGGTCACCTGCCGAACGCGCTGCTGGTCGAGGTGTTCACCGACGCGGGCGTCGGAACCATGGTGGTGCCCTCATGACCGAGCACCACGATTGGCTGCGGCGTTACGGACGTGCCCTGATGGGCACGTACGGACGGCCGCAGCGGCTGCTGGTCCGCGGCGAGGGCTGCTACGTCTGGGACGCCGACGGGCGGCGCTACCTCGACCTGCTCGGCGGTCTCGCGGTCAACGCGCTGGGACACGCGCACCCGGCCCTGACCAAGGCCGTCACGGCGCAGGTGGAGGCCCTCGGGCACGTCTCGAACCTCTTCGCGACCGAACCCCAGGTGGTGCTTGCCGAGCGGCTGGCCGCCCTGGCCGGCGCCGACGGACGGGTGTTCTTCACGAACTCGGGAGCGGAGGCCGTCGAGGTCGCGTTCAAGATCGCCCGGCGGACCGGCCGACCGCGGATCGTCGCCGCCGAGGGCGGCTTCCACGGCCGGACGATGGGCGCGTTGGCCCTGACCGGGAAGCCGGCGATCCGGGATCCGTTCGCACCCCTGCCCGCTGGTGTGGTCCACGTCCCGTACGGCGACGTCGTGGCACTGTCGGCGGTCGTCGATGCCGGGACCGCCGCCGTGGTCCTCGAACCGGTGCAGGGCGAGGCCGGTGTCCGCGTACCTCCCCCCGGTTACCTCGGTGCCGCCCGGGAGATCACCCGGAAGCACGGCACGCTGCTGGTGGTCGACGAGATCCAGACCGGCATCGGACGGACCGGCGAGTGGTTCGCGTTCCACCACGAAGGGATCGACCCGGACGTCGTCACGGTCGGGAAGGGGCTCGGTGGTGGGCTGCCGATCGGTGCGTGCATCGCGTTCGGCGATGCGTCCGTACT
>DATHII010000188.1:0-3069 GCA_035316885.1 Jiangellaceae bacterium
GACCCGCGATACTCCGTACACCCGGGCAACTTCACTCTTGCTCCGCCGCTCGATCGTGACGGCGGTGATCACGAGCCGGCCATCGACATGGCGCACCTCCGAGCTAAAGAAGGTGCTAACTATGTCCCGAGACACCTGCTAACTATGTCGTGCAACCAGTCAGGTACGTCGGACGAAGCTGTCGGCGGCGCGCCTGGCGCCTGACGTCAGCGGCGGTCTGCTGGTCAGGCGGCAGCCGTGGCTCCAGGGTTGTCGGTCGGTACGTGGCTCATCAGGGACTCCCACGACGCCACCACTGACGGATCCTAGATGCTGTAGACGTTCTGCGAGTTCGACATCCTGTGAGGATCTACAGCGGAGGATTGTGACCGATGGAGTACTCCCTGCTCGGCCCGACTGGTGTGAAGGTGTCGAAGATCTGCCTGGGCACTGCTACGTTCGGCGTCGCGCCGGACGCGCAGGAAGCCGGACATGTGGTCGGTGCGGCGCTCGATCTCGGCATCAACTTCTTCGACACCGCCAACGTCTACGGGGCGACGCCGACCTTCGACCGGCCCGGCGCGCCACCAGCCACTGAACGCGAACCCGCCGAGCAGATCCTCGGCCGCGCCCTCGTCGGCCGACGCGACGACGTGGTGATCGCGACCAAGTCCGGTGAACGTCGATTCGACCCGGCGGCTGGGCTGTCGCGCCGCTACATCATCCACCAGGTCGAACACAGCTTGCGCCGCCTCGGCACCGACTACATCGACGTCTACTACGCGCACTTCCCGGACCCCGACACCCCGCTGGAGCAGACCCTCATGGTCTACGACGATCTGG
Organism: Jiangellaceae bacterium; assembly: GCA_035316885.1. Taxonomy (GTDB): domain Bacteria; phylum Actinomycetota; class Actinomycetes; order Jiangellales; family Jiangellaceae; genus DASRTE01. The sequence continues at coordinate 823 of DATHII010000188.1, forward strand.
TGCGGCAAGGAAAGCTGCGCTACGTGGCCCTGTCCAACCACCCGGCCTGGCAGGTGATCCAGGCGCTGTGGATCGCCGATGACCGCCACCTGGCCGCCGCGCCGGTCTGCGCGCAGGTCAAGTACAACCTCATCGACCGCGCCGCCGAAGACGAGCTCGCCCCAGCCTGTCAGCAGTTCGGGCTGTCCATCGTGCCGTTCGGCCCGCTGCACGGCGGGCTGCTGGCCGGCATGCAGGTCGAGGAACGGGAGTTCTCCGGTGACAAAAGATTCGGTGGCTCCGGGTTCACCGACACCGAGCTGGAGATCGGCCGTGCTGTCCAGCGGCTGAGCCAGGAGTGGGGCTTGCAGCCGTACCAGGTGTCGCTGGCCTGGCTACTATCCCGCCCGGCGGTCGCCTCGGCGATCGTCGGCGCGGAAACTGAGGTGGAGGTCGCCGCCAACGCCACCGCGGCCGACGTCACCTTGGACCAGGCCCAGCTCGACGCCCTGACGGCACTGCCAGCCGGCAAGGACAGCTGAACGAGACAGCACCACGCCCAAGACGGCGTAGAAGGTGTTCCGCAAGCCGACCGCTCAGCGAGACGGTCGTCATCGGCCGTGGCCACGATGGAATTACTCGATGTTGACCTGCGGCGGGTACGACTCCGACGGTCGGCTCGTGGACGACACCGGCCACTCGTGAATGGGTGTGAGTTCTGAGCCCGTCGATGCCGAAGCGGCCGTACAGGCAGGTTGCCGATTCCTGGTTTAGCCGCGCCTCGAGCCACCCACTCGAGGTCGGGCGGAGCGGTTCAAACGCGACATCCTGCCGCTGTTGCTGACTCGCCAGGCGACTGCAGCGTTTGCCGGCAAGTCCAGCGTGCCTACGGTCTTCATCGCCGAGCAGTGGTGAAGCGATCGCGAGGGCGACCTCCTGCCGTTCGTGGATCAAGGGCCCGAGTCCCGCGACGACGAACCGACGAACTGCCCAACCTGGCAACGGCCTAGTTCTGCGCTGAGGATCCTCGCAAGCGGACCATGACCGGGTTGCTCATCGATAGTGGTTCGGTGGGATGGTGAGCGTCGATCCTTGGTTTGCCCAATCCGACGACCCGCTCGGCACCGCAATCCTGCTTCCAGGCCGGATGTTCGGCATGCAGCGACATCTGCAGCGTGGCCAGCGCCGCACCGGAGACGGCGGCTCGGGCCAACCGCGGCTCGGCCTTGAGGAACCGGCCCGATGCCACGCCCGCCCGGATGTCGCGCAGCTGGCGCGGCGCCACCCCGCCCTCGAACTCCATGTAGTGCATCCCCTCCCAGACGAGCACCGCGGAAATCTGCGGGCGACTCCGACACAGCCGTAGCATCAGCCTGACCGACTGGGCGAAGGCCGTGGCGGCGTCCTCGACGTCCACGGTGAGCCGGTCGAACAACTCCCCGAGCTCCTCCAGCACATCGGCGACCGCCGCTTCGAAGGGCTCGGACTTAGTGGAGAAGTGATTGTAGAAGGAGCCAAACCCGACGTCGGCCTTGCCAGAGCGCGCGTCAATGCGTGAGCCAAAGCTTCGCGAGGACAAGCACCGTAGTCATCGCCAGGATCACAACGGTGAGCAATGCCAGTCCCCAACCACGCACCCCATGCAGATAGGCGCCGGGAAGTCCCACAACGACCAACAGCCCGGCCGCCGTGATCACGCCGACACTGGTCGCCCGCTGGTGATCCGCGCCCAGGATCTCCAACACCAGCACAACGACGAGGGGAAGGAACGCCGCGCTGACCATCGGAGCGGCAACCCGCGCGTGGTGCGCGGCGACCTGGGGCAGATGCTTGCCTTCCACGTTGGGGTCGCCGATGGAGTAGGCGAACACGTGGGTGCTGAAGTAGACCAGGTTCGTCGCGACCACCAGCAACGCCAACTCCCCAGGCGGTACCGCCGCGCTGCCAGCCAGCGTTGATGCGGCGACGATAGATCCGTAGCAGCCTGCGCTGACCCGCTCGGCGCCCTCGCGGCCGAGTCCACGCCGGCGCCATCGATCAAGCCAGGTCATCCATCAGGCCCTCCACGCTGCATGTCGGGGACGAGGCCAGCATGTCAAGCATCCACCGACGACGACGACCCGCGCCCATTGAAGACGCGGATCTCCAGACCGGCGAGGCGATCTTCACGACAGCGGGTGATCCGCCCGCAGGTCCTCGCTGCTTTCGACTCGACGTCAGGTCAAGGTCGTCTCCCTGAGCCTGTCTGAGGCTGGAGGCTCTGGCAGG
>DATHII010000189.1:0-4983 GCA_035316885.1 Jiangellaceae bacterium
TCTGGGCGGCAATCTGGGGTTGGACATCCTCAGGTCCAGTCACTCGCCGTCCTCGCAGCAGATCAGCTGCGAGACGCTTCAGCCGATCCAGTACGCGATCACGACGCCGACCCAGAAGCCCGGGAAGACGGCGCTCACGTACAACTCGGCGCGGAGCCGATACCAGTATCTGTGGGAGACCGACGCCGGCTGGGTGGGAACCTGCCGTCAGCTCATCGTCACCTTGAATGACGGCACCCAGCACCGGGCGAACTTCCAGTTCGTCGCCGGAGACGATCAGGAGTAGGGGCCATCGCGCACCGGGTCATCCGACCCACCGACGGAGGAGGGGTACCTCGGGGAGGTACCCCTCCTCCGCGGCCGGACCAACCGTCCCCCAACTGCGTGATCATCGGCATTTCGGGGGCTGCGCGGCCCTGAAGTGCCGATGATCACCGGTTCCATCCACAGGTGCGGCTCTCACTACGCCGTCGACCAGCCGCCAACTCCGAAGCCGGCCCACCCGTCTGGGTGTCTGACAGGCGAATCTCGCGCTCCGTGCCGTGTCACGGTCCGCATGTGCCGCAGGCGGCGGACATACTTGAGCCGCTGCTTGCCCGAACCAGAGCAGGAGGTATCACGCGGGTGGAGTCGCTCCGCGACCTGCCGGCGGGCGCCGGAGCCGAGTGGCGGCGGGAGGTGTGGGCATCGGTCGGCCTGTTGCGCGACGAGCTCTCCACGTCGGTGCTGACCCTCGGCCTGCCGGGGGACGCGGTGAGCGCCACCGGTCGGGCGCTCGGCGCCTGGCGGGAGGCCGGCCAACCCGTCGTCCTCACGCTGCGACAGCTCGTCCGCGACCCACCGTCCGTTCGGCTCGCGGGCGTCACCGTCTCGGTCTGCGAAGGTCCGGTGGTTGTGTCCGCGGCCGCCGACGAGCTCGGCTCCGTGTGCCGGCCGCTGGTCTGCACGAGCGGCCAGCCCGGGAGTGCAGCCGTCCATATGTTGCGGCTGCTCAGCGCTTCCGGCGGCAGACTGCGTTACCACGGCGACTTCGACTGGGGCGGCGTGCGCATCGCGGCCGGTCTGTTCGGCAGGTTCACGACGACGCCATGGCGGTACGACACCGTTGCATACCGGGCAGCCGTCACGGCCGGCCTCGGCCGTGAGATGACCGGACGGCCGGCCGACACCCGCTGGGACCCTCTACTCGCGGCAGCCATGCGCGCGCACAACGTCCGGATCGACGAGGAGCTCGTCCTCGACGATCTGGTCGGCGACCTCGCTCCGTCCTGATCTGCGCGACCACGGACGATGCGTCCGGGGGTGCTCGTAGAGTCCGGGCACCGGTCGGCCGGTGGGCCTCGGCGGGGGTAACGGGGCACCGGCCGGCCGGCGATCCTCCAGCAACGTGTGCCACGCACTGGCCCCGGAGCCGAGAACGGTGCCTGAGGGGAAGGAGATGGCGATGCCGGTGTGCGTACCTGAGCAGCCGCGGTTCGCCACGGCGAGCGAGCGCCAGGTCTGGAAGCTGCTCCGCGAGCAGCTGCGCCCGCAGGACGTCCTGTTCGCGAACCTGCGCGTCACCGACGACCGGAAGGACCACGAGGCCGACCTGGTCGTCGCGCTGCCGGGCGCCGGTCTTGTGGTGGTCGAGGTCAAGGGCGGTGAGCTCTGGCACGACGGCGAGTCCTGGTGGCAACGGCGGAGCGGCGAGCCGGTGCAGGTCGACCCGGTCGGCCAGGCGCGCGACACCAAGTACGCCCTGCGCAGTTACATCGAGAGCGACCCGCGCTGGAAGGCCCGCCACCGGGGCCGCTTCCGGTGGGCCCACGCCATCGTGCTCCCACAGACCGCCATCTCCGACGACTTCGCCCGGCCGGACTGCCCACGCTGGTGTGTCTCCGGCCGCGACGACCTCCGCGACCTCGCCGGCCGGCTCTGGGACGTCCCGATCCGGCAGGAGAGCGCCAACCGCGTCCTCGACGAGGACGACGCCGAGACACTCGCCGAGATCCTCCGTGGGCGCGGCCTCCCCCAGCGCGACGTCGTCGCCGTGGCCGCCGAGCGGGAACAGGTCACCGAGCAGCTCACCCACGACCAGGCGATCATCCTCGACGCGACCAGGCTGCTGCGCCGGGTCGAGGTCCGGGGCGGGGCCGGCAGCGGCAAGACCTGGCTCGCGCTCGAACAGGCCCGGCGCCTCACCCGCGACGGCGAACGGGTCGCGCTGACCTGCTACTCGCGCGGGCTCGCCGAGTACCTGCGCCGCACCGTCGCCACCTGGCCGCGCAGGCAACGCCCGGCCTACGTCGGCGAGTTCCACTCCCTCGGCCTTGCGTGGGGCGCCGCGCCCGGTTCCGACGACGACTCCGACTACTGGGAGCAGCGCCTGCCCTCCCAAATGGCCGACCTCGCCACGGCGCTCCCGTCGGACCGGCGGTTCGACTCCGTCGTGATCGACGAGGCGCAGGACTTCGCCGAGTCCTGGTGGCCCGCCCTGCTGGCAGCGTTGCGTGACGAGGAGGCCGGTGGCGTCTACGCGTTCACCGACGACGGCCAGCGGGTGTTTCCCCGCTACGGACGCCCGCCTGTGCCGCTGGTCCCCCTCGTGCTCGACCACAACCTGCGCAACACGCGTCAGATCGCCGACTCCTTCGGCCCGCTGACGCCAATGCCCATGCGGCTGCTCGGCGGGGACGGCCCGGCGGTGCGGTTCGTCGAGTGCGCCATCGCCGATGCCATCAGCAGGGCCGACGACGAGGTCGACGTACTGCTGGAGGACGGCTGGCGCCCGCAGGACGTCGCCCTTCTCACCACCGGCAGCCGCCACCCCGAGCAGACGGCTCGTCAGGCCGCCGGCCAGGACACCTACTGGCGGACGTTCTGGGACGACGACCAGGTCTTCTACGGCCACGTCCTCGGCTTCAAGGGGATGGAACGGCGAGCCGTCGTCCTCGCGCTGAACGAGAGCCAGCCGCGCGGGCGGTCCCGCGAACGACTCTACGTAGGTCTGTCCCGAGCCCGCGACCAACTCGTCGTCGTCGGCGACCCCGATTTCGTGCGCACGGTCGGCGGCGACGCCGTGCTGGCGCGGCTCACTACGGGTTCACCGCAGTGACGTCTGGGATGCCGGAAGCCAAGGCGGGACAATCGGGCGTGCGAGCTGCGGGTATCGATGCCTGCAAAGCGGGTTGGGTCGCGATTGTCGTCTCCGAAGCGGGATACGAGTCGGCGAGAGTGGCTCGCTCGATCGGAGACCTGGCTCGCGAGCTGGCCGTCGATGTTCTCGCGATCGACATCCCGATCGGTCTTCCGGTGGATGGTTCACCTCGCGAAGCCGACCACGCGGCGCGGGCCGGTCTCGGGCGGCGTTCCGGCGCCGTGTTCAGCGTGCCTCCGCGCATCGTCCTCGAGACCGAGCCGTACCGGGCCGCCGACCAACGGGCGCGAGACATCACGGGACGAGGGATCACTGTCTACACATACGGGCTTCGGAAGAAGATCCTCGAGGTCGATGGCTGGCGCGACCAGGAACAGCGGATCGTGCGCGAGGTCCATCCTGAAGTCAGCTTCGTGGTGCTCGCGGCATCGCTCGCCATGTCTGCGCCGACCGCGGGCAAGAAGTCCCAGGCCGGGGTTGCGCAACGGATCGAGCTCCTGCGAGCCGGAGGTGTGGACGTCCCGGTCGAAATCGCGAATGCCGGCGGCGTCGGCGTCGACGACGTCCTCGACGCGGCTGCCGCCGCGTGGTCGGGACGACGGATCCTCATCGGGCAGGCGCGGTCCTTCCCGCGGGTACCACCGCAGGACGGACGAGGTCGACCCGTTGCGATCTGGGCGTGACGGCTGGGTCGCAAGGGCATCGGAGAGGGGCGCCGGTAACCGACGTCAGCGACAAAGTCCGCCCGCGGAATGCCAAGCCCTCCTGTGGGAATGCTCCCCATGTGTGGCGACGGGCCGAGCATGCATCTGGAGTGCTCATGAGTCAGCTGGAAGAGATCGGGTCTGAACGGATAGACGTCGACAGTGCGCTCCAACACGCTGGAAGGCATGAGTCGCGGCGCACGGTGAGCTGGCTGTTGGCGACGGCAATCGTGGCCGTCGCCGTGGAACTCGTCATCCGCGATGCTGCAGTCACCGGCTTCGTGGCTGCGCTGGGCGTTGCGCTGACGGTCTGGTCGCTGCGACTGAAGTGGGGCGTCACGTTGGCCATGCGCGACTTCCGGAAGGCATTGACACCACCCAGATGTGCCTACGTCGTCCTACTCGAGGACGTCAACCCACGGGCGCTCCGGGCGCTGCTGGCGATCTGGTCCATGAAGCCGGAGGCCGGGGAGCGGCTCCCCAAGCCGGACCGCGTCTTCCGCTGCGACGACGAACTCGAGGAACTCAAGAGCTTTCCGGGCGACGTCGTGGTTCATGAGGCGTGGGTCGACACCGGTCCTCGTCCGTCGTCGAAGCCTCGATGGATCGCGGCGGACGCGGGAATCTCCGTGCCGCATCGTCGCGCCGTCCTCGGCCGGTGGTACGTGTCGGTGCTGATGCGTCACGACCGACCGGCCCCGCCGAGGCCGTTGACCATTGGCGCACCGACGCCGGCCGCCGTTCCAGTGGTCGAGCGGGCGCCGCTCGAGGGAAGCCTTCTCGGCGAGGTGGGCTGGCGCTGCGTTCTTCTCAGTGCCCTGGCGGTGCTCGCAACATGGTTGTCCTGACGGCCGTGTCAATCCTCAGGTGCGGGCGTCCAGCCTGATCTTCGCCAAGCTGCCGGCGTGGTCGCTCGGCCAGAATCCGTCAGGTTCGGTGCGGTCGGCCGGCTCCTCGCCGATGGTCTCGGCCTGCAGTGCGCTGAACTCCTCGCTGACGAAGACCACGTCGATCCGGTGGTCGAGGGTGCTGGGTGCCAACAAGCTGTCGTCCTGCCCGCTCGTCCAGCTGGCCGGGCCGCAGGGATCCCTCTGGTAGACGAGCGGCCACGCCTCTTGTAGCCCCGCATCCTCCAGCAGG
>DATHII010000190.1:0-2833 GCA_035316885.1 Jiangellaceae bacterium
GTTCCGCGGCCGGCTGGTCTGGCCGATCCGCGACCTGCTCGGCGACGTCGTCGGCTTCGGTGCCCGTCGCCTCTACGACGATGACCGGATCGAGGCGAAGTACCTCAACACACCCGAGACCACCATCTACAAGAAGAGCCAAGTCCTCTATGGCGTCGACCTGGCCAAGAAGGAGATTGCACGCCGGTCCCAGGCCGTCGTCGTCGAGGGTTACACCGACGTGATGGCCTGCCACCTCGCCGGCGTCGGCACGGCGGTCGCCACCTGCGGTACCTCGTTCGGCGAGGATCACGCCCGCGTGCTCAGGCGGCTCCTCCGCGACCAGGACGAGTTCCGCGGTGAAGTCGTCTTCACCTTCGACGGCGACGCCGCGGGCCAGAAGGCGGCGATGCGCGCGTTCGACGGCGACCAACGGTTCGTCGGACAGACCTTCGTCGCCATCGAGCCTGCCGGCCTCGACCCGTGTGAGCTGCGCCAGCGCTCCGGCGACGCCGCCGTACGTGAGCTGGTGGCCCGCCGGCAGCCGCTGTTCCACTTCGCGATCCGCACGCTGCTGGGCGAGTACGACCTCGAGACCGCCGAGGGCCGGACCCGTGGCCTCGACCGCACCGTGCCGTTGGTCGCTCGGATCCGCGATCATGCACTTCGCGACGAGTACGCCCGGAAGCTCTCGGGCTGGGTGGGTGCTCCAGACGAGCTCGCCGTTGTACGGCGCGTACGTGCTCTGGCAGGCGCGCCGGACCGCAGCAGTGTGCGGCACCGCAGCCCGACCCAGCCGCCCGACCCCGGCCAGCAGGCGCTCGGGATTCCGGTGCACGGTGATGTCAACCCACAGACACTGGCGCTGGAACGGGACGTGTTGCGAGTGGCGATTCAACGGCCTGCCCTCGCAGGACCGGCCTTCGACGACCTCGACCCCGAGGCGTTTCTCTCACCCGCCTATCGGGCCCTGCGCGAAACAGTGGGCAAGGCAGGGGGATGCGCCACGCAGGGAGGCGGCCCGGCCTGGGCCGACGCGCTGGTTGCGGCCGCACCCGACGACGCCACCCGCAACCTGGTCGCCGAACTATCGGTCGAGCCGGCGCCGGCCGACGAGGCTGCGCTGCCGCGCTACGTCGAGTCGGTCGTGCTGCGGCTGCACGAGATGTGGGTCTCGCGGAAGCTCGTGACCCTCAAGGCGAGGCTCCAGCGCACCGACCCGTCGGAGCAGACCGTCGCGTACAACCGGCTCTTCGGCGAGCTGATGGCGATGGAGAAGCAGCGCCGTGACCTGCGCGAGCGGGGCCTCGGGAACGGTGCCTGAAAGCGGTTGGGGCCTCCCGCTTTCGCCAATCATCGGCGAAACCATGGCAAGATCTGCGTGTGCAACACACGCTAACGGGTAGGCCCGAAACGTCGACGCAGGCGAAAGTGCTCAAGATGCTGCGCGACGAAGGACCGTTGTCGCGGGTCGAGCTCGCCGACCGGCTCAGCGTCTCGCGGACCACGATGGCCAGCGAGGTCGCCCGGTTGGCCGAACTCGGCCTGGCCGAGGGTGCCGGACCCGCCGCCTCGCGCGGTGGACGACGCTCCACACTGGTCGATCTGTCCTCCGAAGTGCGCTTCGTCGGTATCGCGATCGGGGCGACGGCCATGTCCGTGGCCGTCACTGACGGCCGGCTGACGGTGCTGGGGCAGCAGTACGTCGACATGGACGTCCGACTCGGCCCCGAGCACGTGCTGGCCAAGTCGCTCGAGCTGACTCGCAAAGTGCTGGCCGAGCAGGATGTGGTCCGCCCGGCCGGTGTGGGGATCGGAGTGCCCGGCCCGGTCGACTTCCATGGTGGCGTGCCCGTCTCGCCGCCGATCATGCCGGGCTGGGACGGCTATCCGGTGCGCGACGCCATGGCCCGCGAGCTCGGATGTCCGGTGCTGCTCGACAACGACGTCAATGTGATGGCCCTGGGCGAGCAGCACTCGGGTGTCGCGAAGTCTGCCCGCGACTTCCTGTTCGTCAAGATCGGCACCGGCATCGGGTGCGGGATCGTCGTCGACGGGCAGCTCTACCGCGGCGTCGATGGATGCGCCGGCGACATCGGCCACATCCGAGTGGAGGAGTTCGGACCGACCTGCGCGTGCGGCAACACCGGCTGCCTGGAGGCGTTCTTCGGCGGAGCCGCGCTCGCGCGCGACGCACTCGCCGCGGCGCGCAGTCAACGGTCGCCCGTACTGGCTGCCATGCTCGCGGAGAAGGGCGAGTTGACCGCCGTTGATGTTGCCAGTGCCGTCGCCCAGGGCGACCCGTACGCCGTTCAGATGATCCGCGACGGCGGCCACCGCGTCGGCTGGGTGCTCGCCAGCTTGGTGTCCTTCTTCAACCCCGGCCTGATCGTCATCGGCGGCCGGGTGTCTCGGCTTGGGCATCCGCTACTCGCAGAGATCCGCGGGGTCGTGTACCGGCGGTCGCTCCCGCTGGCCACCGGCAACCTGCCCGTGGTGCTCAGTGAGATGGGTGACGACGCCGGCGTCGTCGGGGCCGCAGCGTTGATCAGCGACGCGGTGTTCGCCGCCCAGTAAGCAGCCCGCCCGGCGGGCTCCGCCGGGCGGGCTGGCTCAGTCGGCAGGGGAGCGTCAGCCTCGCAGACCCAGCATGCTGTGGGCACTGATCGTGGCATGGCGCAGCGACTGTCCAGGGTCGCCGCTACCGCCGGGCGCGTTGTCCTGCTCGTAGTTCGGGTTGTGGTAGCCCCTGGCGCCCATGTTCTTGAAGAACGTCTCGAAGTCGATGTCGCTCCGCGGGTCGCCGAACGGGATGATGTCGTAGCCGTTCCCGACGCCGGGCGGCTGGCCCGTC
>DATHII010000191.1:0-10900 GCA_035316885.1 Jiangellaceae bacterium
GTCCGCCTGTGACGTCGTAGGAGAAGATCCGCCCTTTGCCGAGGTCGAGGTCGAACCCGGCGAACAGCGGGAGCACGGCGAGGCCCTGTAGCGCCATCGCGAGGTTGCCGCGGATCATGTGCGAGAGCCGGTTCGCCTTGCCGTCGAGTGACAGGACCATCCCCTCGATCTTCTCGTAGTGCTCGAGCTCGAGCTGGAACAGCCGCACCAGCTCGACGGCCATGCCCGCGGCGCCGGCGATGCCGATGCACGAGAACTCGTCGGCTGGGAAGACCTTCTCGACGTCGCGCTGGGCGATGATGTTGCCCATGGTCGACCGGCGGTCCCCGGCCATGACGACGCCGTCGGGGTAGGTGGTGGCGACGATCGTGGTGCCGTGGGGCACCCGGTCGGACAGCTCGGAGCCGGGCAGCGCCCGCCGCCCGGGCAGCAGGTCAGGAGCCTGCTGGCCCAGGAACTCGGTGAACGACGACGTACCGGGTGTCAAGAAGGCACGGGGCAGCCCTCCCACTGCCTCGCCAGAAAAGGACATAAAGACTATTCCCCGCCCTTCTGGACGAACCCTCGGACAAAGTCTTCCGCGTTCTCCTCCAGCACCTCGTCGATCTCGTCGAGGATCGCGTCGACGTCGTCGGCGAGCTTGTCCTGCCGCTCCTTGAGCTCCTCGGAGGCCTCGGCCGACTCGTTCGCTTCGACGTCCTCCGACCGGCGGGGTTGCTTGTGTTGCTGCCCGCCTGCGTCGCGTGCCATGGCCACCTCCGGGAATTGCATCGTCCTGCTCTGACCCTACCTAGCAGGAGTGACGCTCGGCGGCATCCGACGGTGCCCGTCGGTACGCCGAAAGCGCAACGTCTCCGACCTGTTACCCACCAGACAGCGCGTGGACGAGCTCCTCGGCGGTGCGGCAGCGGTCGAGCAGGTCGCCGACGTGGGCCTTCGTGCCCCGAAGCGGCTCCAGCGTGGGCACCCGCTGCAGTGCGTCGCGACCCGGCAGGTCGAAGATGACCGAGTCCCAGGACGCGGCGGCCACGTGAGGCGCGTACTTCGCCAGGCAGCGACCACGGAAGTAGGCGCGGGTGTCCTCGGGCGGCTCGTGGACGGCGTTGGCGACTTCGCCGTCGTCGATCAGCCGTTGCATGCGGCCCATGGACAGCAGGCGGTGGTAGAGGCCACGCGCCGGCCGGACGTCGGAATACTGCAGGTCGACCAGGTGGAGCTTCGGATGCGACCAGTCGAGGCCGTCACGGTCGCGATAGGACTCCAGCAGTCCGAGCTTGGCCACCCAGTCGAGCTCGCCCGACAGCGACATCGGGTCACCCTCGAGGCGGGTGAGCACCGACTCCCACCGCTCCAGCACGTCGGCCGTGGTGGCGTCGACATCGGCGCCATAGCGGTTCTCGACGAACTTGCGCGCCTGCTCGGCGTACTCCATCTGCAACTGGACCGCCGTGAGCCTGCGGCCGTCCTTGAGGGTGAGCAGGTGACGCAACGACACGTCATGGGACACCTCGTGCAAGGACGTGACCGGACGCTCGACCGACAGATCGACCGCGAGGAAGCCCTCTTCGATCATGGACAGGACCAGCGAGGTGGTGCCCAGCTTGAGGTAGGTGGACACCTCCGAGAGGTTGGCGTCGCCGATGATGACGTGCAGGCGCCGGTAGCGCTCGGGGTCGGCGTGGGGCTCGTCGCGGGTGTTGATGATCGGCCGCTTGAGCGTGGTCTCGAGGCCCACCTCGACCTCGAAGTAGTCGGCTCGCTGGGAGAGCTGGAAGCCGTGCCGGTTGCCGTCCTGACCGAGCCCGACGCGGCCGGCACCGCACACCACCTGGCGCGACACGAAGAACGGGGTCAGGTGTCGGACGATGTCGGCGAACGGCGTCTGCCGGCTCATCAGGTAGTTCTCGTGGCAGCCGTACGAGGCGCCCTTGTTGTCGACGTTGTTCTTGTAGAGCTGGATGGGCGACGACCCGGGCGCGAGCGCGGCCAGCCGGGACGCCTCGGCCATGACCAGCTCACCTGCCTTGTCCCATCGGACGGCATCGAGGGGAGAGGTGACCTCCGGGGACGAGTACTCCGGGTGGGCGTGGTCGACGTAGAGCCGGGCACCGTTGGTGAGGATGACGTTGGCGAGCCCCACCTCCTCGTCGGTGAGCTGGCTCGGATCGGCGCCGTCGCGGGAGAGCTCGAAGCCGCGCGCGTCGCGCAGCGGGCTCTCCTCCTCGAAGTCCCAACGGGCTCGCCGCGCGCGCGCCGTGGCGGCCGCGTAGGCGTTGACCACCTGCGACGACGTCAGCATCGAGTTCGCGGCGGGGTTGCCGGGCACGGCGATGCCGTACTCGGTCTCGATACCGACGACGCGGCGGGCGCTCATACAAGGAGCCTACGGCGTGTGCCCGACCGGCCGCCGACGGCACACGTGACCTCGGCCGCTTCGTCCGTGCCGTGCTCGGCTATCTCGGGACAGCCGACGATCCGCCGGGGTCGACCGGTTCCGGCTCCGGGTAGCTCACACCCAGCCCGTGGAGCGCACGGTCGAGGATTCGCATGACGGCGACCGTGTCGGCCAGCGGCATCTCGTCGCTCTCGGTGCGACCTTCGCGCACGCACCGCTGCACCTCTCGGAGCATCGGCATGTAGCCGAGGCCCTCGGGCTGCTGCTCGTACTCCTTCACCTCGCCGGCGGACCCTGTGTGCACAAGACGGGGCGGGCGGTAGAGCAGTGGCAGGACGTCCAGCCGGCCGTGCGTACCTACGACGCTGGCGGCACCGGCCAGGTAGGCAACCAGGGACGTGTCGATCAGCGCGTGGGCGCCGCCGTCCCACCCCAGCAGCAAGCCGGCCTCGGCGTCGACACCGTCGGCGCTCAACGAGCCGTGCACCGCGACGGTGTCCGGCGAGCCGAGCAGCATCTGCGCGAACGACACCGGGTAAATGCCGACGTCGAGCAGTGCGCCACCGCCCAGCACGGGGTTCCACAGCCGGTGGTCCGAACCCTGCTCCGCGCGGAAGCCCAGGTCGGCGCCGATGCTCCGCACCTCACCGATACCGCCCGAGGCGACGATCCTTCGGGCCTTGACGATCAGCGGGACGAACCGCATCCACATCGCCTCCATGCAGAAGACGCCGAGGTCACGGGCCTTCTGCGCCAGGCGTTCGGCGTCGGCCAGCGAGGTCGTGAACGCCTTCTCGCACAGCACGGCCTTCCGCGCATCCAGGGCCCGGTCCACGATCTCGGCATGCTGAGCGTGCGGCGTGGCCACGTAGACGACATCGACGTCACCGTCGGCGAGCAGGTCGTCGACGGACCCGTACGCCCGCTCGACCTCGAACTCGTCGGCGAACCTCACGGCCCGCTCCCGCGCTCGCGAGCTGACCGCGACGATCTGGGCGTCCTCGACGAGCCGAAGCTCACCGGCGAGGGTGTGCGCGATCCTCCCGGTGGCGACGATGCCCCACCGGATGGGTCCGTCGGCTGCCGTCATCGCTCCTCTTCGGCCTTCGGGGACGGATCGTACGGACGGGCGGCCCCGGCGAGCCCACCGTTGAGGCGGCAGCGGTCAGAGGTACTGGCCGGTGTTGGCGACGGTGTCGATCGACCGGCCGGCCTCGATGCCCTCCTTGCCCGACACGAGCGTGCGGATGAACACGATCCGCTCGCCCTTCTTGCCCGAGATGCGGGCCCAGTCGTCCGGGTTGGTGGTGTTGGGGAGGTCTTCGTTCTCCTTGAACTCGTCCAGACAGGCTGTCAACAGGTGCTGCACCCGGATGCCCTTGATGCCGGTCTCGAGGAACTCCTTGATCGCCATCTTCTTCGCCCGGTCGACGATGTTCTGGATCATGGCACCGGAGTTGAAGTCGCGGAAGTAGAGCACTTCCTTGTCGCCGTTGGCGTAGGTGACCTCGAGGAAGCGGTTGTCCTCGCTCTCGGTGTACATGCGCTCGACCGAGCGCTGGATCATCGCGTCGACCGCCGTAGCGCGCGAGCCGCCGTGCTCAGCGAGGTCGTCGGCGTGCAGCGGGAGGCCCTCGGTGAGGTACTTGCTGAAGATGTCGCGGGCCGCCTCAGCGTCGGGGCGCTCGATCTTGATCTTCACGTCGAGCCGGCCGGGCCGGAGGATGGCCGGATCGATCATGTCCTCGCGGTTGGAGGCGCCGATCACGATGACGTTCTCGAGGCTCTCGACGCCGTCGATCTCGGAGAGAAGCTGCGGCACGATGGTGTTCTCGACGTCGGAGGAGACGCCCGAACCCCGGGTGCGGAACAGCGAGTCCATCTCGTCAAAGAAGACGATGACGGGCGTTCCCTCGTTGGCCTTCTCCCGCGCCCGCTGGAAGACCAGCCTGATGTGGCGCTCGGTCTCGCCGACGTACTTGTTGAGCAGCTCGGGGCCTTTGATGTTGAGGAAGTACGACTTCTCCTCGGACTTGCCGGTGCGGCTGGCCACCTGCTTGGCGAGGGAGTTGGCGACCGCCTTCGCGATCAGGGTCTTTCCGCAGCCGGGCGGGCCGTAGAGCAAGACACCCTTGGGCGGGCGTAGCTCGTGCTCGCGGAACAGGTCGGCGTGCAGGTACGGCAGCTCGATCGCGTCGCGGATCTGGTCGATCTGGCGCGAAAGGCCGCCGATGTCGGCGTAGTCGATGTCGGGGACCTCTTCGAGGATGAGCTCCTCGACCTCGGTCTTCGGGATGCGCTCATAGACGAAGCCGGACCGCGGCTCCATCAGCAGCGAGTCGCCGGCCCGCATGACGGAGTCCTTCAGCGGCGACGCGATCCGCACCACCCGCTCGTCGTCGGTGTGGCCGATCACCAGCGCGCGGTCGCCGTCGGCAAGCATCTCCTTGAGCATGACGACCTCGCCGACCTGCTCGTACTCCATGGCGCGGACGACGTTGAGCGCCTCGTTGAGCATCACCTCCTGGCCGGTCCGCAGTGCGTCGGTCTCGACGTCGGGGCTCACTGCAACCCGGAGTTTGCGCCCACCGGTGAAGACATCGACCGTGCCGTCCTCGTAGCGGGACAGGAAGATGCCGAAGCCGGCCGGCGGTTGAGCCAGCCGGTCGATCTCCTCCTTGAGAGCGACGATCTGGTCGCGGGCCTCGCGCAGTGTCGCGGCAAGACGGTCGTTCTGGGTGGTCATCGCGACGAGCTGGGTCTCGGTGTCGGCGATGCGGTCCTCGAGGAGTCGCGCCTGACGCGGGGAGTCGGCCAGCCGGCGACGAAGTGCGGAGACCTCCTGCTCGAGGAAGGAGATCTGCGCGGACACGTCGGAGGGGACGCGCTCGGCGTCGGAGCGCGGGCGATCGGAGCTGCCGTCGTGCGTCGACACTGTCCTCACCTCCCACGGAGGAGTCCTCGTTGTCACGACCCTACCCGGGGCGGCGGAGTTGACCAGACCCTTGTCCGCGAGGCGGAGGGTGGCGTGTCTTGGACACCGGGCTCATGCCTCGGCACTCGGAGCAGGTCGCCGCCGTCGAGGTGGTGCGACGACGCCGGGCGCCAGCCGTCGCGAGGTCACCAGGAAGCCGGTGTGTCCGATCATGCGGTGGTCGGGCCGGACGGCGAGGCCCTCGACGTGCCATGTCCGGATCATCGACTCCCACGAGATCGGCTCGGTGAAGCCGCCGTGCTCGCGGAGAGTCTCGACGGTTCGGGCGAGCTGGGTCGTCGTGGCCACGTAACAGCAGAGGACGCCGCCAGGGGCGAGCGCGCCGCCGACCGCGCCGACGCACTCCCACGGAGCGAGCATGTCCAATACAGCCCGGTCAACCGGGGCCGGCTCGTCGAGCGACTCGACCAGGTCGCCGACCGTGAGCCGCCAGGCCGGGTGCGGGCCACCGAAGAAGCGCTCGACGTTGGCAGCCGCGATCGCCGCGAAGTCGGCTCTGCGTTCGTAGGAGTGCACGGCCCCGCGATGGCCGACGGCACGCAGCAGAGACATTGTCAGCGCCCCCGACCCGACTCCCGCCTCGAGCACCCGGGCACCCGGGAAGACGTCGGCCATCGCGACGATCTGCGCCGCGTCCTTCGGGTACACCACCGCGGCCCCGCGCGGCATCGACAGCACGTAGTCGGCCAGCAGAGGCCGGAGCGCGAGGTATGCCGTACCGCCGGTTGAGATGACGACCGTGCCCTCGGGTTGCCCGATGAGCGCGTCGTGCGCGAACGAGCCCTGGTGGGTGTGGAACTCGCGGCCCGCCTCCAGGGTGATCGTGTGGTGGCGGCCCTTCGGGTCGGTGAGCTGCACCTGGTCGCCAGGGCGCAGCGGTCCCGTCCGTCGCGATGGCGGGTCGCTCGGCTCGGTCACGGCATGCAGGGTAGGCCCTACGTGGTGGCCAGGGCAGCGTCCACGTCGGCGGTCGACAGCACGCCGAACACGTCGCCGTCGTGATCGACCACGAGGTACTCCGACGCGGGGTGGGCACGCATCCGGGTGAGCAGGTCCTCTCCCCCGAGGTCGACGGTAACGACGAGCCCGGCCTCCAGGGATCGCGCGACCTGTCCCACCGGCACCCACGGGCGTCGGTCCACGGGCGTGGCGTTGACCGACGCCTCGCTCACCAGGCCGGTCGGCCGGCCCGCCCCGTCGACGACGACGAGTGCGCGAACCCCGGACTCCGAAGCGCGCCGCAGCGCCTCGGCCAGCGGGACGTCGGGTGCCACGGGGGCGGCTCGGCGGGTCAGCCGCTCCAGATCGAGCCGCGGCAGGCGGCTGCGCACGCGCCCGACGGCCAGCGCCTGGGTCGCGCCGTTCCACAACAGCACGGCCACCAAGGCCGACCAGACCAGCGACACGATCGTCGGGGTTCCACGGGCGAGGACGAACGGGAGCACGAGCACGAGGCCCGCCAGCACCTGACCCGCGCGGGCTGCGACGACGGTGCCGCGGTGCTCGTCGCCGGTGGCCCGCCACACGACCGAACGCAGCATGTGCCCGCCGTCGAGGGGAAGCGCCGGCAGCAGGTTGAAGACGCCGACGATCAGGTTGGCCACGGCCAGCTCGAGGAGCAGGAACTCCGCCACCGGCTCGGCAACCGGTGCAGACGCGAGCAGCGCGAGGGCCCCGACGGCCAGGGAGACCAGAGGGCCCGCGGCCGAGATGACCAGGTCGCGGCCCGGTGTCGGTGACGCACGCTCGATCTCGGTGTAGCCGCCGAGGAAATGCAGGGTGATGCCGCGGACGGGCAGGCCGAACCTGCGTGCCACCAGCGCGTGGCTCACCTCATGAAGCAGCACCGACGCGTAGAGCAGGACGGCGAAGGTGAAGGTGACGGCGTAGGTCCACGGGCCCAGATCGGGAAGCCGCCGTTGCACCAGAGGCGCAAATCCGATCGTGATGACGGCAGCCACGATGAACCAGGTGGGACTCACGTGCACCGGAACCCCGGCGACCTTGCCAAGGGTCAGCCGCCGCCGGTCGCCGTCGCTCACGCATCAAGGCTAGGCCACGCGGGTGATGCGCCGAGATCTCCGGCGCCAGTGGTCGTGTCCGGGTGGTCTTGTCCGAGGTCTGGCCTACAGTCGCTGACATGAACGCTGGGGCTCCCGCACGGGCCGCCGCGCCGGCTGTGGAGCCGGTCGTCAGCGCCGTGGGCGACAGGCCGGACCGCCTGGACGACCCGGCCGCCGGTCCTACCCTGTCCCCATCGCGGGCGTCGGACTTCATGACCTGCCCACTTCTCTACCGGTTCCGCACCATCGACCGGCTGCCCGAGCCGCCGAGCCACGCGGCCACCCGCGGAACCGTCGTCCACACCGTTCTGGAGCGGCTGTTCGACCTGCCGCCGGGCGAGCGAACGATCCAGCTCGCCACTGCGATGGTCGGTCCCCAATGGCAGCAGCTGCTCGACGCCGAGCCCGAACTCGCCGCCCTGTTCGCCGACGACCAGGACGGGTCGGCGCTGGCCGAATGGCTCGGCGGAGCCGAGGAGCTTGTCCGGCGCTACTTCACCCTCGAGGACCCACGCCGCCTCGAGCCGGCCGAGCGTGAGCTCTACGTCGAGACCGTGCTCGACTCAGGGTTGCGCCTGCGCGGCTACGTCGACCGTGTCGACCGGGCGTCGGCAACCGGCGATCTGCGGGTCGTCGACTACAAGACCGGCAAGGCGCCGCCCGCCGGTTTCGAGCAGCGGGCGATGTTCCAGATGCGGTTCTACGCCCTCGTCCTGTGGCGGTTGCACAAGCGTGTCCCCCGCCTGCTCCAGCTGGTCTACCTCGGCAGTGGCGAAGTGCTGCGATACGAGCCCGACGAGTCCGACCTGCTGGCTACCGAACGCAAGGTCGACGCGCTGTGGCGGGCCATCGAACGCGCGGCCCGCACCGGCGACTGGCGGCCCAGCCCGAGCCGACTCTGCGACTGGTGCGCCCACCAGGCGCTCTGCCCGTCCTGGGGGGGCACGCCTCCGCCGCTGCCCGACCCTGAGGCCACCGGTTCGGTCGAGCCCGCCGACGAGGCACCTTCCCCGCGGATGTCACCTGTCGACGTCTGACCGGCGTCGGCCGTAGGTCGTGCAGACCGGTGGCTGACCCTGAGGTTCATCCTCGCGGCGGAGAGCTCTACTCGGCGTGCGGGACGAGCCCGACCTGGACCGCCGACCTACCCTGGGTGGATGAGCGGGAGCATCGCGCTGCCCCGGCCGGGCCGGTGGCTTTTCGACGTGACGCTCACGGTGGTCCTGCTCGTCAGCGGCATCGTCGCGTTGTTCGTCTACACCGACGACACGGGAGTCGTTTACCGCGACGGCGACGGGCTCGGCGTGCTGCTCGTGGTGGCCGGCACCGCTCCGCTGGTCGTCCGGCGCCGCAATGCCGCCACGGTCGCCCTGCTCACTGCGGCGGCCGCGGTCCTGTTGACGGTGTGGGACTACGGCGCACCGATCGCCGTCGTCACCATGCTGATCGGCGCCTACTCGGCCGGCGCCTACGCCAGCTTTGCATCAGCCATGGCCGCCCTCGCCGGGCTGGTGGCAGCGGCGATCGGCTCGCTCACGATCACCCAGATCCGGTTCCCGGACGCCGTCGGCGTCGATCTGTCCGCAGCGGTGTTCAGCACGCTCGGCTTCGTCGGTGTGTGGGGCATCGGCCGGGCCGTCCGCGGCCGCCGGTTCTACACCAGCCAGCTGGAGGACCGTGCCGACCGCCTCGAACGGACCCGCGCGGCCGAGGTCCGCGCCGCGCTCGCCGAGGAGCGGGCCCGCATCGCACGCGAGTTGCACGACGTCGTCGCACACCATGTGGCGGTCATGACCGTGCAGGCTGGGGGCGCTCGGCGGACGCTGCGGCGCGATCCCGACGGCAGCATCGAGGCGATGGAGCAGATCGAGTCGACCGGACGCATTGCCCTGGCCGAGATGCGCCGGATCGTCGGGGTCCTTCGCGAACCCGGCACCCCCAGCGTGACGCCGGCAGCGGTCCGGACACCCCAGCCGGGCCTCGGCGACCTCGACGACCTGGTGCACAAGCTGCAGGACGCAGGCCTGCCGGTGGACGTCCGGGTCGAGGGGCAGGCGGTGGGGCTGCCCGTCGGCGTCGACCTCACGGCCTTCCGCGTCGTGCAGGAGGCCCTGACAAACACGCTCAAGCACGCCGGCCCGACCCGGGCAGTCGTCACGCTGAACTACTCCCCGGACGAGCTCGTGGTCCAGGTCGCCGACGAGGGCCACGGGCTGGCAGCGGCACTCGGCGGCGACCGGCAGGGACACGGCCTGCTCGGCATGCGCGAGCGGGTCGCGCTCTACGGCGGAAGCCTCCACGTCGGGCCTCGCGACGGCGGCGGCTTCGAGGTGCGCGCTCACCTTCCCTACGATCAGGTGGCGGTGTGATCATGCCGGCGATGCAGCCCATCCGAGTGCTCCTGGTCGATGACCAGCCGCTGTTGCGCACCGGCTTCCGGATGATCCTGGAGACCGAGCCCGACATCGCAGTGGTCGGCGAGTCAGGAGACGGCGAAGCGGCGGTCTCCGACTCCCGGGCGCTGCAACCCGACGTCGTGCTCATGGACATCCGGATGCCGCGGATGGACGGCGTGAGAGCCACGCGCCTGATCACCGGAGCAGCCCGCGACAAGGCACCGCGCGTGCTCGTGCTGACGACGTTCGACCTCGACGAGTACGTGGTGGAGGGGCTGCGTGCGGGAGCCAGCGGGTTCCTGCTGAAGGATGTGCCCGCCGAGGACCTCGTCGACGCCATCCGGGTCGTGGCCGCCGGCGACGCGGTGGTCGCACCGAGTGTCACCCGGCGGCTGCTCGACCAGTTCGCCAGCCGACTGCCCGCTACGGACGCCCCGACGCCGGCCAGCCTGACCCATCTCACCGAGCGCGAGCGCGAGGTCCTCAAACTCGTGGCGCGGGGCCTGTCCAATGCCGAGATCGCCGCTGAGCTGGTCGTGTCGGAGACGACGGTCAAGACCCACGTCGGCAACATGCTCACGAAGCTGGGCGTACGCGACCGGGTGCAGGCCGCCGTGTACGCCTACGAGAGCGGCCTGGTCCAACCGGGCGCCCTGTAGTACGGGAACGGCGCCGTGCTACGCGTCACTCTCAAGAGCCTGGTCGCCCGGAAGGTGCGGCTGGCGATGAGTGCCCTGGCCATCGTGCTCGGTGTTGCCTTCGTCGCGGGATCGTACGTCTTCACCGACACCCTCGACCGCACCTTCGAGGAGATCTTCAGCGACCTCAACGGCGACGTCATCGTCCGACCCGAGGGTGCTCTGGGCCTGAGCACGCTGGTCGGCAGCAACGCGGTCAACAACGACACCCGGACGGTCCCGGCGTCAATGGTCGAGGAGCTCGCAGCGTTGAAGGGGGCGCGCCGCGTTGACGGTGTCGTGGAGAACCGGTCCGTGTTCGTGGTCGGAAGTGACGGGCGGGTGGTCAGCAGCGGTGGTGCTCCAGGTATCGG
>DATHII010000192.1:0-4451 GCA_035316885.1 Jiangellaceae bacterium
TGATCGGCGGCGAGGCGGGCCGCGACCTCGGGACCCTCGGCAACGGCCCCGTGGCCGGGGACCAGGACATCGATGTACCGGGCAGCCTCACCCAGCCGGTCGAGTGCCGTCTCGTAGGCGCCCACCTGATCGGGGCGGCGATGGTCGAGGAGCGGGATCAGGACGTCGGAGAGCATGTCGCCGGCGAGCAGGACGCCACGGTCGGCGAGGAGGACCGCGGCGTGGCCGATGGCGTGCGCCTGATGCTCGACGATCTCGCCCGGCACGGGTCCCCCGTCCGCGGGCAGCGGGGTGAGGAGCCCGATCAGCTCGAGAGGGATGCCCGATGCGCTCTCCGCCGCCATCCTCTGCGCCCGCTCTCGGGCTTCACTGGCAGCCTGGGCGCCGGCGGGGGTGGCGTAGCGCGGCACGTCGCCGAACCGGGAATGCCAGAGCAGGTGGTCCCAGTGGGGATGGGTGGAGAACCCGGCGATCACCGGAATGCCGAGCCGGTCCACGTCATCGGCGAGCTGGTTCAGATCGGAACCGTCGATGCCGGGATCGACCAGGATCAACCCACCCTCCCCGCGCACCACGATGGCATTGCTCCAGACCCACTCGCTCTGCCGGACCCAGACGCCGTCGGCCACCTGATTCAGCATCGGTTTACTTTGTCAGGTGTCTCCGTCCGGCGCGAGTTGCGACGCCCTTCGGGTCCGGATTCGGGACCGGCGGGCGTCCCCCGAAACGCACTCACATGCCGCTGACAGGTAAACGGAACTGCCGATAAGCGGTCGTTAGAAAAAGTGCAACGCGCGGGCGGCTAACTCCCGGACACGTGCCCACTCTGGGGCATCACGGAGCGCCTCAACCGTCCACAAGTGAGCGTGCTCCCCGCCGCTCATGTCCGACAGGGCGGCGTCCACAGCAGCAAAGTGCGGGGTCGCCTCCACCGGTAGCCAACCGGCGCTTACCCACTGTGGAAGGAGTAGATGCCCGTCCTCGAAGGAAAGAGCCAGTTCGTCAACCGGCACCCGGATGTCCTGCGACGCTAACCAAGCCTCCTGCTGCGTACTGGCGGACCTGCGTTGTTCTGCTCAAGATTTATACCGGTGCGGCGGGCGGCGGTTGGCGGCCTACGATTCGGCGGTGAGTTCCTCGCTGACTGTTCGCCCGGCTCGGGTTGATGACGTCGCGCAGATGGCGCGCGTGAATGTGCGGTGCTGGCAGGAGACGTATCGGGGACTCATGTCGGACGCGGTGCTCGACGACCCAGGCTTCCTGGCTGCTCGGGAGCGGTTTTGGACTGCCGCGTTGACCGACGAGCGCTATCGCGAGAACCGCGTGGCTGTCGCCGAGCGGGACGGCGAGCTGGTCGGGATCGCCATGTCAGGCCCGCCCTTGGACCCCGGGGCGGCGTGGGCGAGGCAGCTGTATGTGCTCTATGTGTATGCGGCCGACCACGGCACGGGTGCTGGGCCGGCGCTGCTGGAGGCGGTCGTCGATCCGGAGGAGTCGGTGGCGCTGTGGCTGGCCGACCCGAACCCTCGTGCACAGGCGTTCTACCGCAAGCACGGCTTCGTTGCCGACGGGACGGCCCGGGTCGAGGGCGGGGTGCGGGAGATCCGCATGGCCCGCGGCATGCAGCACAGTCGGTAATCCAGTTCGCGGGCGGGCTCCCGGCTGGCGTCGTCGCCTGGATGGGCACCGCACGCGGCCCCGAAGTTGCCCGGGAACTCAGCCTCTACCAACTCCTGGCATACGTCCTCCTCATCATTAGCGGCGCACTCAGCCTGCGCGTTCTCACGTCGATGCTGAGAGCCGAGTAGGGGGACCCTCAGCAGGGCTGTGCCGTCACCGTTGCGTGAGATCAGCCGAGCAGGCGGCGGCGCATACCCTTCTTGACCTCGGACGGCCGCTGCTGTTCACCGGCGAAGGAACTGACCACGACAAGCGCCCCGGTCAGTGCTGGCACAGCCCACTGGAGCATGGCCAGCTGCCGTTGGGCGGCCGCGACGTCGTCGGGCGTGGTCGGAGCCGGCTCGGTGCCCGACGCAGCCGGCACGTCGGTCTTCTCGGACACCTTTCTCCCCAGGACCCGGCTGTAGGCAGTCGCGCCAAGGGCAACCGCGGTCAGGGCGGTCTTCGCGAGCGCCATGGAGCCGACGCCCTTCTGCGCCTGGAGCCGACCGGCGTTCCCGGCGAGCTGGCCGACGCTGCCGACAAGGTGAGCACCTACGGCCGCGGCATTGACCGGCGTCCACCGGTCCCACCCCACGTTGGCCACCGCACCCGCTCTGTTGGAGGTACCGGCCTGCGCTGCAGCAGGGTTCAAGGCGACGGCGTTGGCGAGGGTGCCACCAAACCAGGCGGCGAGTCCGAGGTCGTGCATCGAGCGAGTGATCGTATTTCGAGCCATGAGAGTCTCCTAAGGTCTAGGGGCGTGCGATGGGATACCCGCCGGTGGCAGGCCAGAAACCTGGACGGCCGGCTGAACGGGATTCCCGACCGATCGGTCCCGCGAGACTCCTCAGACGTCCTGACATGCCGCGATCCGCTCGCTCGTGCCGATGAGCGGGTCCACGACCCACGACGCAGCCGGACGCGACAAACCGGTTGGGACATCGTGGCCCTTTCGCGACAATGACCGACGTGGAGGAGGTCGAGGTCGTCGTGGCCCATCACGAACGCGCGACCCTCCGCGTCGGCGAGGTGTTCCTGAAGATCGACGCTGACCAGACGCGCAGCGACGTCGAGGTCGACGCGATGACGATGGCGCCGATCCCGACTCCGGAGGTTCTGTGGCGGAAGCCGCCCGTGCTCGCGCTTGCCGCTCTCCCGGGGACGGCACTCGGCCGCCTCGGCGAGCCGTCGACCGCGTCGGCGGCGGCGTGGGCCGCGGCGGGTGCCGCCGTACGGATGCTGCACGACGCGCCGCTGCCGCCGTGGCGATCTCGTCGAGGCTCGGACCGGGCCTCGAGCCTCGACAGCGAATGCACGTGGCTCCTCGCGAACGACGTCCTTCCTCCTGACCTGGTCATGCGCAACCGCGAGGTTGCCGAGGCTGTGCTCCGACCATGGACACCGGTGTTCACCCACGGCGACCTCCAGCTCGCCCACGTGTTCGTTGACGGTGACGAGATCACCGGCGTGGTCGACTGGTCCGAGGCGGGTCAAGGCGATGCCATGTACGACCTCGCCAGCCTGACGCTCGGACACCCAGAGCACCTCAGCGACGTCATCGCTGGCTACGGCGCCGACGTCGATCTCGACGTGATCCGCGCCTGGTGGTCGCTGCGAAGCCTGACGGCGATCCGCTGGCTGGTCGAGCACGGCTTCGACCCGTCCTCGCCGGGTTGCGAGATCGACGTCCTGAGGTCCCAGTTGTGAGGTAGCACAAGGCGCCCGACGGCTACCACTGTCGTCCTGCAGGCACGCGACGATCTGCGTCTACCGCACGTCCGTGTCGTCGCCCGAAACGCACGCTCATGCCGCTGATAGCGCGTACGACACACGCCGCAGCGGGACGTCGAACCAGCAGGGACTCGCACTCGCAAAGCGAGAGAACGCCCAGGCCAGCGGCCTGGCGTTCATCAGTGGAGCTGAGGGGACTCGAACCCCTGACCCCCTCCATGCCATGGAGGTGCGCTACCAACTGCGCCACAGCCCCGTGCCTAACGGCCCAGCAAGGGTAACGGACTGGCCGACCCTGCTCATAATCTGCAGCGGGCTACCGGGCGCCCGACGACCGACGCTCGCACCGATCACCCAGCAGCACGGGCGAGGTGGCCGTCAAAGGTGAGCAGCGGCAAACCTGGGCCGCCGCCAAGGCGACGTAGACCGCATCGCCAAAGGCCAAGTGTCCCGGAAAGTCCACGCGCCGACGAGAGGGGTCACCGCCGCTCGGCCTCGACGTCAGCCACGATCGACGCGGTGTTCGTCGCGGCCAAGCCCTCTGGCACAGCCTCTAGATTCTCCACCGCTTCAGTCTTCGTCGGGCCGCTGGCCATCTCGACCACCCGCGGACGCGTGTAGGCCTGGACTGTCCGTCGGCCTGCGCCGCGGCGGCGGATCACTTTGTACACGCCCTCCGGGATATCGCGAATCTGGATCGTGGCAATGGTCGAGTATCGCGCTGTAGCGCTGCTTCAACGACTCAGCCTTCCTCGATTGCCACAGGGGTCGGCAGCGTGCCGGCGTTGTGCTCGACGAGCACCCACCCCTGGTCGGTGTCGCGAAGCATCGACCACGACCCGTTCGACAGCCCGCCGACGTTGGTGAACCGTTCGAGCGGCATCCCGATCAACGCGGCGATGCCCAGCCGGGCCGCGCCGCCGTGCGTGGTGAGCACGGCCAGGCCGTCGTCGGGCAGCTTCGCGGCGACATCCCGCACTGCCGCGGCCATCCGTTCGGCGACCTCCTGGCGGGTCTCGCCGCCGCCGACCCGCAGCAAGGGGTCGCCGGCCCGCCAC
>DATHII010000193.1:0-8162 GCA_035316885.1 Jiangellaceae bacterium
CGACGGCGGCCGACACCAGCCGGAAGCCGGGATCGGACACCGACGGCATCCCCGCGTCGGTGACGAGGAGCACCCGTACGCCGTGCAGGAGGGCCTCGGTCAGCTCGGCCGTGCGGACGGCCTCGTTGCCCTCGAAGTACGACACGACGCGGCCGGTCATCTCGACACCCAGGGCGCTCACCAGCCGCCGCAGCCGTCTGGTGTCCTCTGCCGCGATCACGTCGGCCGCAGCGATCTCGCGCGCCAGGGCGGGTGTCGCGTCAGCGACGTCGCCGATCGGGGTCCCGGCCAGGACCAGCAGACCGCGCTCGGAATCCCTCACCCGGCCATCCTGGCAGCCACACCTACGATGTGCCGGTGACCCGCATCAGCGACGCTCCGGTCGACGTCGCCGACGAGTCGCCGTCGCAGCCGGCCGGCCCCGCCGTCGCTGCGCTGCGGGCGCGGCTTCTGCGACCCATGCCGCAGGACGGCTGGTCGGGCTGGCTCGGACCACTGTTCGCCGGGACCGTCGCCGCGGTCCTGCGCCTCGTCGACCTCGGGCGTCCGCACAAGTTCGTCTTCGACGAGACCTACTACGCCAAAGACGCCTTCTCACTCCTGCGCTTCGGTGACGCCCGCGCCTTCGTCGACGGCGCGGACGAGAAGGTGCTCGCCGGCGACCTCGACATCTTCACCGACCAGCCGTCCTTCGTCGTGCATCCGACGATCGGCAAGTGGCTCATCGCGGGCGGTATCCGACTGCTCGGGATGGAGCCCGCGGGCTGGCGGCTGGCGACAGCGCTCGCCGGCGTCGTCACCGTGATCGTCGTCGCGCGCGTCGGGCGCCGGCTGTTCCGGTCGACGCTGCTCGGCACTGTCGCGGGACTCCTGCTGGCCGTCGACGGCATGGCGATCACCATGAGCCGCACGGCGATCCTGGACGGCATCCTTGCCATGTTCGTGATCACCGCGTTCGGCTGCCTGCTCGTCGACCGTGACTGGATCCGCCGGCGATATGCCGACAGCCTCGTGACCGCCGACGACGGGGAGCCCTCAGCGGGAGCGGAGGTCCGCCCGTTCCTGCCAGCGGGGGTGGCGGCGTGGCGGCCATGGCGGCTGGCCGCCGGAGTACTGCTCGGGTTGGCATGCGGCACGAAGTGGAGCGGCGTCTACGCGCTGGCCGTCTTCGGGATTCTGACCGTGAGCTGGGAGTACGGCGCCCGGCGCGCAGCCGGCGGGCGGTCCCCGCTGTGGACAACGGTCACCCGCGATGCGCCGGTCGCGTTCGTCACGGTCGTCGGCGCGGCGTTCGTCACCTACCTCGCCTCGTGGTCGGGGTGGATCGCGGGAACCGCCGGATGGTCACGGCAGTGGGCGGCGGCCCACCCGGCGTCAGGGCTGGCCGACCTGGTGCCCGACTGGGCGCGCAGCCTGTGGCACTACCACGACGAGATGCTGACCTTCCACAGCGGGTTGGACGCCCAGCACGACTACGCGTCGCAGGCATGGGGCTGGCTTGTGCTCACGCGTCCAGTGTCGTTCGACTACGCCTCAGTCGAGCCTGGCCGGCAAGGATGCGACGTCGACAGGTGCAGCCAGGCGGTGCTGGCCCTCGGCAATCCGCTGTTGTGGTGGGGCGGCTGCCTCGCGCTGGTGGTCTGCCTCTGGATGTGGGGGGCGCGTCGAGACTGGCGGGCCGGGGCGATCCTCGCCGGCGTCGTCGCGACGTGGTTGCCGTGGTTCCTGTTCCTCGATCGCACGACATTCTCGTTCTATGCGGTCAGCGTCACGCCGTTCCTCGTCCTCGCCGTCGCCTACGCGCTCGGACTGGTCCTCGGGTCGCCGGACGCCGAGCCCCGCCGGCGCACGATCGGCGCTGCCGTTGCGGGCGCCTACGTGCTGGCGGTGGTCGTCGTCTCGGCGTGGTTCTATCCCATCCACGTCGACGCCGTGATCCCCTACGAGGAGTGGCTCAGGCGGATGTGGTTCAGGACGCCCGGTAGCTGGTACTGGATCTGAACGATGGACGACGGTCGCATCGAACAGATCAGGGCGAGCTACGACGCCGTGGCAGAACGGTACGCAGAGGAGTTCGGCGACGAGCTCGCCGGCAAGCCGGTCGACCGCGCCCTCTACGCGTTGTTCGCCGAGCTCGTACAGGCTCCGGACTCGGAGGCCGCCGTCGCCGACGTCGGCTGCGGGCCGGGCCACGTCACCGGTCACCTCGCGGCACTCGGTCTCGAGGTGGTCGGGGTCGACGCGTCGCCGGGCATGATCTCCGTGGCGCGAAGGTCACACCCTGGGCTCCGCTTCGAGGTCGGCACGTTCGCGGCCCTGCCGGCGAGCGACGGCGAGTGGGCGGGCGCCGTCGCCCCGTACTCGATCATCCACCTGGACCGCGGCGGCCGCCTTGCGGCCGCTGCCGAGCTCGCGCGGGCGATCCGGCCGGGCGGGTGGCTGCTCGTCGCCTTCCACGTCGGCGACACCGAGCGTCCGGTCGATGCCGTCCGGCATGTCTCGGAGTGGTGGGGACACCAGGTCACCCTGGACTTCCACTTCCTCGACCCGGCCGAGGTTGCCACGGACCTTGCCGCCGCCGGATTCACGCTGGTCAGCCGCACCGATCGAGAACCGTTGCCCGGCGTCGAACATCAAAGCCGCCGCAGTTACCTGCTCGCCCGACGCGACCCGACCTAGCCGGCCGGTGAGCGGCCGGTTGCCCGGAGCTCGTCGCACAGTGCGGCGTCGGGCACCTCGTCGAGTGGCTCGACGCCAATGGCAAGGACTACCAGCCCGACAACAAGCGGGTCGGTTGGCAGCTGGCCATGGCCGATCTCTGCGTCGCTGCACACGTCCTGCGCACGGACGTTGACGGCGCCGTCGAGCCGCCCGGACTCAGGCGGGGTAACGACGGTGTCCTGCGCCGTCCAGACGGCGGTCCAGAGCGGGCCGGGAAGCGTCTCCTCGAGATCGGCGAGCAGCTCGCTGCCGGGCACGAGTTGGCGGCAGGCCTCGGGACACGCACCAGGCGCGAGGGCTGCACCCAGGCGGGCGACATCGGTGCCGTGATGCGGTGATCCCAGCGTGACGATACGGCGCGCGACGCCGGCGCCGCCCAACTCGGCCGCCCAGATCCGGCTCACCACACCGCCCGACGAGTAACCGATCACGTCGACCGACGGCGCACCTGCGGACAGCTGCTCGTCCGCGGCACGCCCGACGGCCGCTGCCTGCTCGCGCAGGTCCGCCGCCGCGCCGCCGGTCGAGACGAGCACGACCTCGCGCCCGGCGGCGCGAAGCGTGGCGGCGAGCACGCCGAGCTCCTGCGTCCCGCCTCCGTATCCGGGGACCAGGAGTACGGGGCCGGGCCGGTCCTGAGGCACCCGGTCCCCGCTGACGGCGTCATCGGCGGGACCGCGGACCGCGACCGCCAGGGCGACCGCAGCGACGACCACGGCGACGGCAAGCGACCACCGGCGGCTCGGTCTCACGTGACCCATTCAACCGGCCGGCGCACACTGGACGGATGCGGGCGCTTAGCCGTGCCGGACGACGCACCAACGTGGCCGCCCTCGCCGTCCTCGGCCTGGCGATGGCGTCCGGTGTCCTGGCCTTCGCCACCGGCTCGGAGGCCGCCGTCCGCGTCGTTGTCGCCGTCCACGGCATCGCCGGGCTGTGTCTCGTGCTGCTCACACCCTGGAAGGCCGTCATCGTCCGCAGAGGTCTGGCGAAGGCGGGACGGGGTCTGGGCGGACGTGGCGCCTCGGTGGCCCTGGGCGCGCTGGTGCTCCTGGTCGTCGGCACCGGGATCGCACACGCTGTCGGTGCGACGGGTCCCTACCTCGGGGTGACCACGATGCAGGTGCATGTGGGCGCGGCCATTGTCGTAGGCGTGCTGGTGCTCCTCCATGCATGGGGACGGCACCAGCGGCCGCGCCACTCCGACCTCGGACGCCGGGGCCTGCTGCGTGCCGGAGCACTCGCCGGAGGTGGCGCGCTGCTGTGGTCGGCGACCGAGGTGGCGGCGGGGGCCGTGTCGCTTCCCGGCGCCGACCGCCGAGCCACCGGCTCGCACGAGCGAGGGACCGACGACCCGGTCCGCATGCCGGTGACGCAGTGGCTCAGCGACTCGGTGCCGGCGGTCGACGCTGCTCGGTTCCGTCTCGAGGTGATCGCGGGGCGAACGGTCGCGCTCGGGGTGAGCGACCTGGACGGGTCGGACTCCGTCCGCGCCGTCCTCGACTGCACGGGCGGGTGGTACGCCGAGCAGGACTGGCGGGGCGTGCGGCTGGACCACCTTCTCGCGGAGACGGTCGGGGTCCCGGAGCACGGTCGCAGCATCGACGTCGTCTCGCTGACGGGTTACCGGAGGCGCTTACCACTGACCGAAGCGAGCAGTCTGCTGCTCGCGACCAGCGTCGCGGCCCGGCCGCTCAGCCGCGGTCATGGCGCTCCCGTGCGGCTGGTGGCGCCCGGGCGACGCGGCTTCTGGTGGGTGAAGTGGGTGGCCCGTATCGAGGTGGTCGACGCGCCATGGTGGCTGCAGCCGCCCTTCCCGGGCCAGTGAGACACCCTCAGTGCTCTGCGTGGCGTATCCGGTGGCGTAGCTCGGCGTGGTGGTGGGTCTCGTACACCACGAGGCCGCCGAGGACGACCGCGACACCGGCGAGAGTGACGAGAGCCGGCACCGTGGCCCACAGTGGCGCGAGCACGCCCAGAACCCCGGCGGCGATGAGCCGCGGCCAATAGACGACGTGCTGCGAACGCACCTTGAACGCCACGTGACCTACGAGGTACAGGACGACCCCGCCGACGAGGGCGAACAGACCCACCCCGGTGAGGGCGTCGGTGAGCTCGTGGCCCTCGGCGTCGCCGACGTACTCCAGCACCTTCTTCAGGCCCAGCGCGAGAAGGACGACGCCGGCGATCAACGGGAGATGTAGATAGCTGTACGCGTCGCGCGCCAGCCGGGCCCGTTCCTCGTCTGCCGCCTCGGCCAGAGCATGCTCGGCCATCCTCGCTGTCACGTCGAAGTAGATCCACCAGAGCGAGACCGACACCGAGAGCCCAAGCATCGCCCCGACCACGATCGGCCAGGAGATCGGCAGCCCGCCGATCCCGACGCCGATTGCGACGATGGACTCCCCCAGCGCGATGATGATGATGAGGCTGTGCCGCTCGGCGAAATGGCTCGGCGACCGGAGCCGCCAGCCCGACGATCCACCGAGCATGGTGCCGACGTAGTCGGCGCCGAGCGCCGCCGCCCACAGGACCGTCTGCGCGTGCCCGGTGGTACGTGACGCGACCAGCAGAATGGCCGTCGCCACGGTCACGGTCGGTGCGAAACGGAGCAGCTGGCGTCGTAGACCCTGATCGTCGCCGGCAGCGATCCAGAACATCACCACATGCAGGGCGTGGAAAACGAAGTAGCAGATGGCGACGACCACCGGGCCGTTCAACCCGCCGGGCAGGTCGTCGAACGCCTCCGGGATGGCGAGCGCGACAACGAACATGGCGGCCATCGCCGCGAACATCACGGTGCGCACGACACCCTCGTCGGCGCGGACGACATTGCCGAGCCACGCGTAGCCCACCCAGCTCCACCAGAGCAGTGCGACGATCAACATGCCGCGGACCACGCCCTCCACCGTGAGGTGGTCGGCCATATACGCGGTCACCTGGGTGAGGGCGAGCACGAAGACGAGGTCGAAGAAGAGCTCGAGGTGGGTGACCCGCGCGTCCTCACCGCTGGCCTCCACGCGCACCCGCTGCGTCGTGGTCATCATGGCCATCCCTTCGTGGTCCGGCGGGAGGATCTGCCGCGTCCTACGCCAACGCGTCGATGAGCAGCCAGATTCCGAACACAGCGAACAGCGCCGGCTGCGGACACGTTCTCGTCGTCCTCCTCCTCGGCGCCAGGGTCCAGATCGCGAAACCGATGAACACCAGACCCGCGGCAAGCGAGATCCAGCGGGTGGGGAGCGCGAGGCCGAGCCCATAGCCGACGGCGACCGAGATCGCGTTGATCAAGGCGGTCGCGATGGCGATGCCCACCATGACGAGGAGGGGCCGGTAGCGCGTGGCGAACGTCAACGCCATGAGCTGGGACTCGTCCCCCAACTCGGCGACGAAGATCACGCCGAAGCTGACGAGGAAACGCCGTCCAGAGGTCGGCCATCGGGTTCCTTCCCGGGCCGGACACCGGTGAGAGTGTCAGCTTGTCGACCACGGCATGCTGGCTACTCCCCTTCGCAGCGGCGATCTCATGTCGCCTGACAGGTGAAAATCCGGCCAGGGCGGGTAGAGGCGTTGTGACCGGCTCGACGAGGAGGACGTGATGAGTGCTGGCGACAAGGCCAAGAACTGGACCGAGGACGTCAAGGGCAAGGCGAAGGAAGGTGCCGGCAAGGTCAGCGACGACGAGCAGCTCGAGGCCGAAGGCCGCGTCGACCAGACGAAGGCCGACGCCAAGCAGGCAGGCGAGAAGGTCAAGGACATCTTCAAGAACTAGGCCACCGGGGATGGCCGGGCTCCGGTTCCGCGAGGGGAATCGGAGCCCGGTCGCGGCATCCCCCAGCCTGTAAGTGCGCCGCGGCGGCGTAGCGGCGGGCGAGTCCGCCCTCGGCCTCACGGTCGGCATCCGGGCCATGCTGCGCAGCGCCGACTGACCGGGATGACAACGGCCAGACTGCGGCACGTGC
The DNA here is from genome assembly GCA_035316885.1 of Jiangellaceae bacterium. Taxonomy (GTDB): domain Bacteria; phylum Actinomycetota; class Actinomycetes; order Jiangellales; family Jiangellaceae; genus DASRTE01. The sequence goes on from DATHII010000193.1 coordinate 6,684, forward strand.
GTGCCGGAGGGGTCAGGCGCTCGCCGTGAGCCGCAGCTGCAGGTCGCGCAGGTCCTTACGCAGGTTGCGGCGCACCTGCCAGGACAGCAGCGGTGCAGCGAGCCGGTAGAACCCGTTGCCGCCGCCGCGTACGCGGATGCTGGCGCTTGTGCCGTTGGGGTGCGCGTCGAACCGGTAGGTGACGTGCATTGGCATCGGCGCAATCACCGAGACCATGTCCAACAGCGTCGGTGGTTCGAACGAGGCAATCTCGAGCACATAGTCGATGCGTTTGCCGAGGAAGTACGCAGTGCGGGTGACCTGGGCGCCGACGCCGAGACCGCCCTCGGCGGCCGGCCGAGTCAGGTGTGCGGTCCTGATGCCCTGGGTCCATTCGTGGTCGTGCCGGTAGTCCATCGCGAACCGGGCCACCTCCCGCGGTGGCAGCGGGATCACGCGCTTCACGGTGACATCGATGCTCATCGCCCGGATTCCTCGCCCCCTCCGGGCAGCGGCGTGCCGGTGCCTGTCTCGACGTACTGCTTGAAGCTGTCCATCAGCCGTCCCCAGGTCAACGCGGAGCTGGGGAACGGGCCGTCGTCGCCGGCCCAGCCGTCGTGGCTGAAATGAACCAGCGTGCCGCTCTGGTCCGGAGTAAGCGTCCAGGTGATGGTGGTGTCGGCCCAGTGCGGTGGGAACGCACCCGAGGAGGACCACCTCACCGTGCTGCCGCTCACATCGTCGACGGTCAGCTCGAAGGGCATCGGCGCCTGCGCGAAGCTGGGCTTCATCACCGAACCAGGTCCGCCGGCGAATCGCACGGTGGGCGTCCACCAACCGGCGATCCCCGTCTCGGTGTCCAGTGCCTCCACAATGGCGGTGGCCGGAGCATTGATCGGGATCTCGAAGATGACGCGGGCCATCACTCACCTCCAGCGTGGTCTCTCACTCATCCAGGTTCCAGCATCGTGCGCGTCACGCTCACCGCCCACGGCGCCGACGCGACTCTGCTGCACTTGACGCACAGCGGACTTCCGACGTCGGCGCTGTCCTCACACCGCCAGGGTTAGGATCACTACCTGGACCGACTGGCCATCCGAGCAGCCGGTGGGGATCCCGGACCGGACAGGAACGCGGCGCCCGAAACCCATCGGTAGCCCCAGGGGGTGATCTGCCCGACTGTCCCCGAGTGGCCGGGGCTGTATCAGCGTGGCTGGCTCGGCGCCCACTCAGTAACATCCTGAGTGACACGGGATCACCGTAGGGCGCACGATGCCGCGGGTCCAGCTCTCGCAGAGCCTTCGCGAGGAGGTCGTGTGATGCCGCTGCGCTCGCGTATCACGTGATGGTCCGCGTCCGCGACACGCACGGCGCGGTGATCGGCGAGCTCCCGGCGGCGTTCCTGCGCATCGCATGTGCGGACACAGCCGATGATGTGACCGGCGTCGGTGTATCTGCGGGCTCATCACTGCTCTCTGCTTGGTAAGGCGTGCCGCCCGG
>DATHII010000194.1:0-4872 GCA_035316885.1 Jiangellaceae bacterium
GGCCTGGACGCGGAGGTCTGGCGCTGCAACCGCTGCGGTGTCGAGCTCACCTCCGCGCGCAACCCGTACAAGCAGGGTTGCCTGGTGTACGACCGTGACCCGCGCGAGATCCACCCGCCGCTGATCGAGGGCGACTTCTCCTTCTCCCCCGACCCCGAATGGGTGCGCATCCTCGAGTTCTACTGCCCCGGCTGCGGGGTGCAGATCGAGACCGAGTACCTGCCGCCCGGCCATCCGATCACGGTCGACATCGAGCTCGACATCGACCGGCTGAAGCGGCGCATCGCCGCCGGCGAGGTCCGGGTGTCCGAGGGGCGGCTGGTCGCCTCCGACCGGGAGGGGGAGCGCCGGTGAGCACCCCGACCGCCAGCCAGCTGAACTCGGTCGACATCGACGTCGGCGGCACCTTCACCGACTGCGTGCTCACCCTCGACGGGCGGCGCGTCATCGGCAAGTCGCCGACCACGCCGTACGACCTGTCGGTGTGCTTCATGAACGCCATCGAGGAGGTCGCCGCGGAGGCCGAAATCGAGGTCGGGGACCTGCTGCCCCGCGTGGACGTGGTCCGCTACTCCACCACGGTCGCGATGAACCTCCTGATCGAGCGGCGCGGCCCGCGGGTCGGGCTGATCACCACCGAGGGGCAGGAGGACGCCATCCTGATCGGCCGCGGCGCCCAGTGGACCGATGGCCGACGCCTGGACGAGCGCCGCAACCTGGCCATCCAGCGCAAGCCTGTTCCGATCGTGAACCGGACCATGATCGTCGGTGTCAAGGAGCGCGTCGACTCGACCGGCGCGGTGCTGCGCCCGCTTGACGAGGACGACGTGCGGCGCAAGCTGCGCGTGCTCATGGACGCCGGCGCCCGGTCGATCGTGGTCTCGCTGCTGTGGAGCTTCGCCAACCCGGCGCACGAGCTGCGGGTGAAGGAGATCATCCGGGAGGAGTACAAGGAGTACCACATTGGCTACCTGCCGGTGATCCTCTCGCACCAGGTCGTAGCCAAGCTCGGCGAGTACGAGCGCACCATGACCGCCGTGCTCGACGCCTACCTGCAGCGGGCGATGCAGACCGAGCTGTCGGCGACCTGGGACCGGCTCCGCGAGCTCGGCTACCGCGGCAGCTTCCTGATGATCCACAACTCCGGCGGCTCCGGCGAGGTGTTCAAGACCACCGCCAGCCGCACCTACAACGGCGGCCCGGTGTCGGGACTGATGGGCTCCTACCACCTCGCCACCGAACTGGGGTTCAACAACGTCGTGGCCGGCGACATGGGCGGCACGAGCTTCGACATCGGCCTGGTGGTCGACCAGAGCGTCCGCAACTACGAGTTCCGGCCGGTGATCGACCGCTGGATGGTCGGCATCACCATGCTGCAGACGCTGTCGATCGGCGCCGGCGGCGGGTCGATCGCCTGGATCAACCACGAGCTCGGCGGCCAGCTGAACGTCGGGCCGCGCAGCGCCGGTTCGGACCCGGGCCCGGCGTGCTACGACCAGGGCGGCGCCGAGCCGACCGTCACCGACGCCGATGTCGTGCTCGGCTACATCAACCCCGACAGCTACTACGGCGGGCGGATTGCGCTGGACCGCGGGAAGGCCGAGGAGGCCATCCGGTCCAGGATCGCCGGGCCGATTGGCATCGGCGTTGAGGAGGCCGCCGCGCTGATCCGCCGCATCGTCGACCAGAACATGCACTCGGCGATCAGGCGCGAGATCCACCTGCGCGGCTACCACCCCGAGGACTTCATCCTGTTCGCCTTCGGCGGCGCCGGCCCGACGCACGTGTCGGGGTTCCTCGGCGACCTGGCCAAGGCTGTGATCTTCCAGTCGGCGCCGGTCTTCTGCGCCCTCGGGTCGTCGATCATGGACATCATCCACGTCTACGAGACCTCACGGCGCATGATCGTGATGGCCCCGATCACCCAGGAGCTGACCGGCGAGTACGACACCTTCAACCAGGTCGTCGACGGGCTGATCGACCAGGCCAGGACCGACCTGAAGGCCGAGGGCCTGCCAGTCGACGAGGCCGAGTTCAGCCTTGAGCTCGACATGCTCTACGGCGGCCAGGTCAACGTGAAGCGCACCGCCTGCCCGGTGCTGCAGCTCCGCAGCCGGCAGGACGTGCAGGAGCTGTACGACGAATTCGAGCGCGAATTCTCCGAGTCGTTCAGCCCGCTGGTGGTCAACAAGCCCGGCGGCGTGTACCTGGACAACTTCGTGCTCAGGGTGACGGTGCCGACGCCTAAGCCGACCCTGCCCGAGCACCCGCTGGAACACCGGGACGCGGTGCTGTCCGGCAAGCGCCAGGCCTGGTGGCCCGGCCTTGGCTGGACCGATACGTCGGTCTATGCCGCGGACGGGATGCGGCCCGGCCACCGCGTCCAGGGACCGGCAATCGTCGAGGCGCCGCTCACCACGGTGGTGGTCCCGCCGGGCATGCGGTACTCGATCGACCGGTACGGCCTTGGCGTGCTGGAGCACGAAGGAGGCAACCGCTGATGGCCATCCCCACGCTCGAGCAGAAGCTGGCCTGGCTCAAGCCGACACCGCTCGGCGACGCCGAGCGCGACTCCATGCGCGAGCTCGGCCTTGGCGAGTACGAGATCGGCTTCCAGCGCACCAACGACATCCTCGACGAGGGCATGGACGTGTTCGTCCGGTCCTGCCGCAGCGCCATGGGGATCGCCGGCGACTCGCTGGTGGGAATCTTCACCGCCGACGGCGACATGGTGAACGGCTCGCTCGGGACCTACCTCCACGCCGTGATCCCGCCCCTGGTCATCAAGTTCATCCTGCACAACTACACCGACAACCCGGGCATCAAGGACGGCGACCTGTGGTTCGCCAACGACGCGGTGTACGGCGGGATCCACAACCCCGACCAGCTCGTGGCCATGCCGGTGTTCTACCAGGGCGAGTTGATCGCCTGGACCGCGGCCCTGGTCCACACGACCGAGACCGGCGCCTCCGAGCCCGGCGGCATGCCGATCGGGGCGACCTCCCGCTTCGAGGAGGGGCTGAACCTTCCCCCGACCAAGATCGGCGACAACTTCCAGCTCCGCGACGACATCGTCACGATGTTCGAGGCGTTCGGGATCCGCGCGCCGCAAATGGTCGCGGTCGACCTGAAGGCCCGCTGCACGGTCGCCGACCGGGTCCGCCGCCGCCTGGTCGAGTTCTGCGAGCGCGAGGGCGTCGACTACGTCAAGACGCTGTTCCGCCGCATGCTCGAGGTCGCCGAGCAGGGCGCACGCAACCGGATCCGCACCTGGGCCGACGGGGTGTACCGCTGTGTCACCTTCGCCGACGCCGTCGGGCTCCAGCAGGGCCTGGTCCGCTCCTGCTACATGACGCTCGTCAAGGAAGGCGACCACCTGACGGTCGACTTCACCGGCACCGGCCCGGAGACGGCGTCGTCCTACAACGCCCATCCCCAGGCCGCCATCGGGCACTTCGCGAACTACGTCTACGAGTATCTGTTCCACGACCTGCCCATCGGCAACGGGACCTTCGCCCCGATCGACTTCGTCTTCGAGCCCGGCACCTGCCTGTACCCGGACGTGCGGGCGGCGACCAGCTGTTCGGTCATGATCGCCACCGGCGTCATGAGCGCGGTCCACAACACCTTCGCCAAGGCGGTGTTCTCGACCGAGCACTGGCGCCAGGCCGGGGCATCGATGGGCAACGGCGGCAACGCGATCGTCCTCGCCGGCCTGTCGCAGTGGAATGCGCCGTTCGCCGACATGCTCGCGTACTCGATCAACACCGAGGGGCAGGGGGCCCTGCCCACCATGGACGGCATGAACGCGTTCGGGTTCCCCTGGTGCCCGGCGGGCCGCGCCCCCGACACCGAGCTGGTCGAGAACGAGTTCCCTCTGTTCATCCCCATCTCGTCGCACTGGAAGGACTCCGCCGGGCACGGCAAGTACCGCGGCGGCGTCGGCACGGCCCAGTTGTGGGTCGCCCACCATGTCCCGATGGTGTTCATGATGTCCATCGCCGACAACTCCAAGGTGCAGACGCCCCAGGGCCTGTTCGGCGGCTACGCGCCGTGCACGATCCCCGGCGTGAGCATCTCCGGCGCCGACCTCATGCAGCAGCTCAGGGAGGGCCGGGCGATCGACCTCGACATCACCGAGGTCCTCCGGTCGCGCAGCGTCGGCGGCCAGTGGGGGAACGAGTTCCAGGGCCGGGCGCCTCGCCCGTACATGCAGAACGACGTGATCACGGTCGCGTTCGCGACCGGCGGGGCCGGCTACGGCGACCCGCTGGAGCGCGACCCTCAGGCCGTCGGCGACGACATCGACAAGGGGCTCGTCTCCCAGTGGGCGGCCGAGCACATCTACCGTGTCGCCTACGACCCCGAGCGGCGCCGCGTCGACGGCCCCGAGACCGAGCGCCTGCGGGCGGAGGAGCGCCAGGCCCGGCTGGCCCGCGGCCGGCCCTACGCCGAATTCGAGGTCGAGTGGCTCCAGCGCAAGCCGCCCGAGGAGATCCTGGCCAACTACGGCAGCTGGCCAGATGCCAAGCCGCTCCAGCCGCTCATGCGCCCCTAGTGCCGACGTGACCGCCCGCAAGCGCGCCAAGCTCCTGCTGCGGGGCCGTCCCGTCGCCCCGCCGCTGCTCTGCCCCCTGGCCGTGGCCCAGGCGGCGGAGATCGACGCCCGGCCCGTCCCCCAGTTCCTCACCGATCCGACCAAGCTCTGCAACGGGCTCCGGACGCTGTCCGAGGCGCTGGGCACCGACGTGATCGTGACCGCCGACGGTCGCCCGGAGCTGCTCACCGACCGGGACCAGGTGGCGGCCGCCGTCGAGGCGACCCGGCGGCTCTCGGCCACGGCGGCCGCCGCCCTCGCCGCCGCCCTGCCAG
>DATHII010000195.1:0-2199 GCA_035316885.1 Jiangellaceae bacterium
CCTCGGCCGTGTAGTCGATGACCCTGCTGGCGCCCAGGCCCCTGACCAGCTCGACATTCTCTGTGTCGCAGACCGCGGTCACGTCGGCACGGAGACGCTTCAAGAGCTGGACCGCCGCCGAGCCGATGGCTCCGGTCGCGCCATTGACGAGAACGCCCTGCCCGCTCCGGATCTTTGCCTTCCTGATCAGCGAGAGGGCATAGTGCGAACCCTCGGTACTCGGAGCGGCCTCCTCGAAGGTCACGTTCGCCGGCATGGTCGTAACCGAACCGTCCTCCGGAATCGCCAGGTATTCAGCATGCGCACCGAACCGGGTCCCGTTGTAGCCGAACACCCGGTCGCCGACCGCGAACGACGTGACGCCGTGGCCGATCGCCTTCACCTCTCCGGCGAACTCGTTCCCGAGGACCGTCACCCGTGGTCTGATGAGCCCGGTGAAGAATCTATTGACGAAGGGCTCGGCCGCCCGCAGGCCGCAGTCCGTCCGATTCACCGTGGTGGCGTGAACCTTGACGAGCATCTCGTTGTCCTTGGCCGCCGGCTTCTCCACCTCTGAGATCCGAGCCACTTCCGGCGGACCGTAGCTGGTGTGGACTGCTGCCTTCATGGGTGAACTGTAGCGACAGCACCAAGGTCGACTCCAACTTTCGGCAGGTGAAGCGGCTCAGTACCCTCCAGCGTAGACGAGGTAGCCGTAGTTCTGGGTGATCCCGCTGCCTTGGGCCACGATGGGCCGGAACGGGTCGCCGTCAAAGCCATAGGTAGAGGGACGGGCGGCCGCATCAGAGCGAACTCTCTGCCTGATTTCGACCGAGGTGCCGCTGCACACCCCCCGGTCGATACACAGCGCCACCGTGCCGGCGACGTGAGGAGCGGCCATGCTGGAGCCCGACATCACCACGGTGCCACCGGTGTTCGAGGTGCTCGTGACGCAACTGCCGGGAGCGGCCAAGATGTGGTTCTTGTCATTGTCATAGGCCCAGCTCGAGTTGGCCGACGCCCGGTCGTCCGTGCCCAGGTTGCAGCCGGCTGGCGGGGAGACCTTGGAGGGACTGCCGTTGTAATCGGTCATCCAGGTGGCGGTGAGCGCCTCATCGTAGTTGGCCGGGATGGTGTCGATCATCGCACCGCCGCTGTTGCCCGCCGCCACCACGAACACTGCCCCGGCAGCGGTGGCGTTGCAGACAGCCAGGTGGATCGGATCGGCATTGGTGAGCCCGCAATTGCCGTCGTCGTCGCCGAAGGTGCCGGCCGACAGGTTCGCCACCCTGACGCCCAGCGCCTTCCCCACCGTGGTCACCCATTCGATACCGCACAAGATGCTGGCGTCCGAGCCGTTCGCCGACCGGTCCAGGACCTGGATCGGATAGATCGGCGCACCCGGAGCCACGCCGACCACTCCATCGGCGTTGTTCTTGGCGCCGATGATCCCGGCGATGTGGGTGCCGTGGCCGTTCAGGTCAGACCAGCCGATGCCGCCGAGGCAGTTCTGGCCGATGGCCTGGACGTTCAGGTCAGGATCAGGGGTGACGCCGGTGTCGAGCACGGCCACCGGAGTGGTGACCGAGGAGCCAGCGACATACACCGTCGACAGGTCGCCCTCAATCCGGTCCACCCCGGTCGGCAAGGCCTGGGCAAACGCCTTGAAGGTCCGGTTCGGCGAGACGAACCGGACACCAGGGTCCCGAGCCAGTTGCGCCTTGGCGGCCGCCGTGAGCCGAGCATGAAAGGCCCTGAGCGCCACGGAGTACACCTGCTCCACGTCCACCCCGGTTCCGGCATCGGCCGCCCCAGCAAACGCCCTGGCATCGATGCCGTCCTTGAGCGTGACGATGTAATCCCCGGACGGCGGCGCGGCTGACACCGGTCCTGTTACGCCGGGCGCCACCAGTGCAGCCGCCGCGAGCACGATCGCGGCCAACGCCGTCCCAACCCGGGAGGAGAAGCCGGCCTTGATGATCCCCTGGAGCCCGCGCACTGCGATCTCTGGATCCACGGTGGATCCTCCTTCTGGTCGGACGGACAGGTACCCGCCGACCGGACAGAGCCGGTGCACCGCACCTCGGCGCTCCGCCGGTCGATCAGGACGGGAATGGGTTGATTGCGGTCATGGCGTGGAGCCTGCCACGCCATGCCGATAAGTGCCTCGATCCCGCAGATCCTGTCAGCCCAAGACCCGAAACCCGCCCAGGACGTCCA
>DATHII010000196.1:0-7452 GCA_035316885.1 Jiangellaceae bacterium
CTTGGTCGTGAGATAACGCAGATTGCGACCATGCGGCGCCGTTGCCAGCGGCTCGACTGCCGCCACCCGTACCCCGGCTCGGCGCAGCGCATCGGCCTTGGCCGGGTTGTTCGACAACAGCCGGACCGAACGCACCCCGAGGGCTCCCAGCACCGCACCGGCGTCGGCGTAGTCCCGACCGTCCGCAGGGAACCCCAGCCGCACGTTGGCCTCCAGCGTGTCCGCCCCGAGATCCTGCTCCATGTAGGCGCGAAACTTGTTGACCAGCCCGATGCCGCGCCCCTCCTGGCCGGTCAGGTAGAGCACCACGCCGCGGTCCTCGGCTGCCGTCGCGCGCATGGCGGTCCGCAGCTGCACCCCGCAGTCGCAACGCAATGAGCCGAGCGCGTCACCGGTCAGGCACTCAGAGTGGAGCCGGGTCAGGACCGACTCGCCGCCGGCCACGTCTCCCTTGATGAGTGCGAGATACACGTGGCCCGCAGCGGTCTGGAACAGCCGGGTGCGGAATTCGCCGTACGACGTCGGAATCACCACGGACCCCACCTCGCGGGGTCCGCGCGTAGGTTCGCCGTCGGGGGCAGAGGGAATGACCATGGCTCTGGCCTACCACCGGGCGGCCGTCAATAACCAGCCGGGGACAGCAAGGAGTGAGATGTCAGCTCGTGCCGTACAGTTCACCGCTCCTCGCCGGGTCGAGGTCGTGTCCGTCGACCTCCCGCAGCCTGCGTCCCCCGCCGACCTGGTCGTACGCAGCGCGTACTCCGGCATCAGCGGCGGTACGGAGATGCTCGCCTACCGTGGGGAGCTCGATGCGGACACGATGCTCGACGAGAGCCTCGGCGGGCTGTCCGGGACATTCTCGTACCCGTTCCGATACGGCTACAGCTGCGTGGGCCGGGTCGAGCACGGGACCTCGTCGGTTCCTGCTGGGTCGCTGGTGTTCGCTTTCCACCCGCACCAGGACCGGTTCGTCGTCGCCGAGGCCGACGCCGTCCTGCTCGACCCGCACACGGATCCACGACTGGCCACCCTCTTCCCGCTGGTGGAGACGGCGCTTCAGTTGACCCTCGACGCGGGCCCCGTGTTTGGCGAGACCGTCGTGGTCACCGGCATGGGTGCTGTCGGGCTGCTCACCGCGCTCCTGCTGCGACGCGCCGGAGCCGCCGTGCTGGCCGCCGAGCCGCGGGAGTGGCGGCGGGAGATCGCCGGCGCCCTAGGCGTGGCCGCCGTACCACCCGACCGACTGCCGGAGTCGGTGGCGGAAGCAACCGGAGGGCGCGGGTCGCCGCTGTTGGTCGAGCTGTCAGGGGCGCCGGCGGCGCTTGAGGCAGGGCTGCCGCTGCTCGCTCATGAGGGCACCGCGCTGGTCGGCTCCTGGTACGGCACGAAACCCGTATCCCTGCCGCTGGGTGCGGAGTTCCACCGGCGACGGCTGACCCTCCGCAGCAGCCAGGTATCCACGATTCCCGCGGCGCTGCACGGCCGCTGGGACGTACGACGGCGCCGCGCCACCGTGCGGCAGCTGCTCGGTCAGATGCCGCTGAGCGCTGTGGCGACGAGCGAGTTCGCCTTCACCGACGCAGCGGCCGCGTACGCGGCGATTGAGCGCGGGGAGCCCGGGCTGCTGCACGCCGCACTGCGATATGAATGACCCCGTGTACGAGACCGGCACCGCCGCCGAGGTTCGGGCCTTCCACGTCATGCCCGGCCTGCCTCCGCCCGAGGGGGAGCGGCACTCCCACGACTACCGCTTGGACGTCGTGGTGCACCGGGAAGACCTCGACGAGCGGGGCATGGTCGTCGACCTCGACACGCTGGAGCATGCGCTGCGCGGGATCGTCGACACGCTCGACGGCGCAGACCTCGACGAGGTCGTGGCAGCCGGGACAGGGACGGAGGCGGTGACGGTCGAGGTCTTCGCGCGGTGGGTGCACGACCGGCTGGGTCGGGCGCTCGGTCCCGCGCCGGGCGTGACTGTGGCGGTGCGCGTGTGGGAGTCGCCTGTGGCCTTCGGGGGCTACGTCGCGGCCTTGCCCGATCCGGCGAGTTCCTCGTAAGCGCCACCTCCGAGCGGCCCGCCGGCTCCGAGCGGCGTCGGGACGACATGGATGACGCGCAGGTACTCACCGTTTCGCTGGTGACGCTTGGCGATCCACAAACCATGACGGGGGGCTATCTGTACCACCGGAGGATGGCCGACCTGGCGCCGTCCTGCGACGCCCGGGTGGATTTCGTCAGCGTTCCCTCGTGGCGGTTCCCGCTTCCGGTCCTGGCCGGTCCAACGGTGCTCCGGTCGGTGATCCGGCGACGGCCCGACGTGCTGCTGCTGGACAGCATCGCCGCCGCCTTTCTGGGCCCGTGGCTGTGGCGGCGCCGGTTACCGATGCCGCTCGTGGGAATGCTTCACCAGCCGCCGGGCGGGATCGACCACGGACGGGCGAGAACGCGTGTGCAGGCCGCGCTCGACCGTCGCGCCTACGGTCACGCCGCTCGGCTCCTGGTGGCCAGCGCCGACCTCGGGGAACAGATGGGTCGCGAGGGCGTTCCCGACCACCTGCTCCGGGTGGTTCCGCCGGGCAGGGATGTAGCCGCGATGGTCGTCGCGCCACAAACGGACCTCAGGGCGGGCCGGCGGGCGGCGTTGCTCTCGGTCGGGAACTGGATGGCGCGTAAGGGCCTGCTCGACCTGCTTGATGCTGTCGCCGCGTTGCCCGCCGACCTGGTGACGCTGCACCTGGTCGGGGACACCGAGGTCGAGCCTTCGTATGCGGCGCAGGTGCGGATCCGCCTCGCCGCACCGGACCTCGCCGGCCGGGTGGTGGTACACGGGCGACGGTCCCCGAACGAGGTGGCCGGGTTCTATCGCGCCGCGGACATGTTCGCGTTGGCCAGCGTCCGCGAGCCGTACGGCACGGTCTACGGCGAGGCAATGGCGGCCGGGCTACCGGTCGTCGGTTGGGACGCGGGCAACCTCCCGCACCTGGCCCGCGACGGCATAGAGGGTCGGGTGATCCCAGCCGGGGACCGCGCAGCGCTCATCGCGGCGCTGGCCGCCCTGGCGACAGATGAGCCGCTGCGCCGCCGGCTCGGAGCGGCGGCGGGCCGGCGGGCCGCGACGTTCCCCAGCTGGGAGGAGACAGCGCGCCTGCTCTTTGCCGAGCTGCGCACGGTTGTGCGGGAGGCGGGAGCGTGAGCGGCACCTATGACGCGCTGATCAGTCCGGTCTCGATGGCCCGTTCACGGTCGCGCCATATCGCCATCTCGGTGTTCACTCGTCCATGACGTCCACATGATGTCGGAACTGAGGTCTTCGGATCCGACATCAGCCTTCCTCCACGACGGTCAGCACCACCTTGCCGCGACCACTCCGACCGAGACTGCGCGCAAAGGCGTCCCGGGCGTTGGCCAGCGGGTAGGTCTTGTCGACCACGGAGCGAAGCATTCCCTGGTCGGCGAGGCGGGAAAGCTCGTCGAGCTGGGCCTGATCGGGCTTGACCACGAAGTAGATTCCCGCCACCCCGTGCTCCGCGGATAGGTCAGTGGGTGGCTCCTCGGCTACTGAGACCAGCCGGCCTCCCGACTCGACGACCGAAACGGATCGGATGAGGCGATCGCCTCCGGCCGTGTCGAAGACCAGGCTGACCGGCTGGATCGTGATGAAATCTGTGGCCGTGTAGTCGATGACCTCGTCGGCGCCGAGCATTCGTGCGGTGTCGGCTCTCTCCGCCGACGTGGTTGCGATCACATACGCGCCGTGCAGGCGGGCGAGCTGGACGGCGTATTGGCCGACGCCGCCGGCTGCTCCGTGGATCAATACCCGTTGGTTCTTCTCCAACAATCCGTGATCGAACAGCCCTTGCATAGCGCTGAGCGCAGGGAGAGGTACGGCGGCACTCTCAACGTGGCTGAGTGATTCAGGCTTCGACGCGAGCTGGTCTGCCGGGACAACGGCGTACTCGGCGGCGACGCCGTCCCGATCGAATCCGGTCAAGGCATATACGGCTTGCCCGATCTCCACTCCACTGGAGCCCTCACCGATCGCCACCACGGTTCCTGACACCTCGTAGGAGGGGATGGCCGGGAGGCGGTCGACCGGCCAGTCCAGCTCGTCGCGGGTGATGGCTGCGGCATGAACCCTCACCAACGCATCGCCGGCCGCTGGGGTGGGGGTATCGACACCCTCGTACACGAGGTTGTCCAACCCGCCCGGCGCGTGAAGACGGATCGCGTTCATGGTGGGCGGGCTCGATGTGTCGTGGGTCATGGTGTTGTTCCTTCTCTCGGTCGATCAGGTCAAGACACTCGACTCGCCGGTCTTCGGCACGTCGTCCATGAACACGACGGTAGGACCTCGCTTGGAACGGTGAACAGGTCCAAAGTGTCGCGCATCTGCCAGGCCATGTGCCTCTCAGCCGTGGCCGCGGGTACCCGTGCCGTCGCTACAGTCCACCCATGAAGGCAGCTGTTCACACCAGATACGGCCCGCCGGAAGTGGTTCGGGTCTCGGACGTGGAAAAGCCGACGGCCAAGGACAACGAGGTGCTCGTCAAGGTTCACGCGACGACGGTGAATCGGACGGACTGCGGCTTCCGGGCGGCCAAGCCCTTCATCGTGAGGTTCTTCAGCGGGCTTTTCAGGCCACGGGTGACGGTCCTCGGGAATGAGTTTGCAGGAGAAGTCGAGGCGGTCGGCAGTGGCGTCACGTCCTTCGAGGTAGGCGACAGAGTGTTCGGGTACAGTGAGGGCCCGTTCGGTGCTCATGCTGAATACATGGCGATTCCCGAAGACGGTTTGCTCGCGATCATGCCGGCGAACTTGTCCTATGAGGAGGCCGCTCCCAGTACCGAGGGTTCGCACTATGCGCTCTCGTTCATCAGGACGGCAAAGATCCGGACCGGGCACGACGTCCTGGTCAATGGCGCAACCGGAGCCATCGGCTCAGCGGCGGTGCAACTCTTGAAGAATCTCGGTGCCGACGTGACCGCGACCTGCGACGCAGAGAACGTGGAGCTGATGAGGGGATTGGGCGCCGACCGGGTAATCGACTACACGGCCGAGGACTTCACGAAGGACGATCAGACGTACGACGTGGTCCTCGATGCGGTCGGCAAGAGTTCGTTCGGCCGATGCAAGCGACTGTTGAAACCGGGCGGGGTCTACCTCTCGTCGGACTTGGGTCCGTTGTCCCAGAATCCGATCCTGGCGCTCATCACTCCGCTGTTCGGCCGCAGGAAGGTCATGTTTCCCATTCCGAAGCAGGATCCGGAGATGGTGAGGCATTTCAAGGAACTGATCGAGTCCGGAGAGTTCAAGCCGCTCATCGACCGACGGTATCCGCTGGATCAGATCGTCGAGGCTTACAGGTACGTCGAGACAGGGCAGAAGATCGGCAATGTCGTGATCAGCGTCGATCCCTCGAACTAGTGGAGCGCGCCGTTCTCACGCAAGGCGCTTCCTCATGAAGACCAGAGAGAAGTCCTCCTGAGGACGTCGGTCGTACTCGACGTATCCGATCCTCGAGTACAGAGCCAGGTTCTCCGTCATCTTCTCGTGCGTGTACAAATAGACGGAGTCGAAGCCCGCGCGGAGCGCCTCGGCCTCAGCGCGTTCAAGAAGGGCCCTTCCGAGGCCCGTCCCGCGGCGGGAGGGATGCACCGCCACGTTGTCGATGAGGAACCCCTCGTCGGTGACACTCAGGACGATCACCCCTTCGATGGTTCCGTCCCGTTCGGCAACCGCGACGTGGTGGTTGCGGATGACCTCCTCGTAGTCGTCGGTCATCGGTCCGGGTATCGTCCCGATCCGCTCGACGTATGGTCGATACGCGGCGTCCACGAGCTCGGCGACGTGTGGCGCGTCTGATGGGACGGCCCGCCGAAAGGAACGACTGCCCGGCCGCGCGGCCAACCAACGGCGGTGGACGGGAAGGGTTACGTCGCCATAGCCGTTGCAGCGCGCCTCGCTGAGCTTCAGCTCGAATAGGACGTACTGTTCGGCGGGCTCATAGCTTGCCGCCTGCGCGGCGACTGCCCGAGCCGCGGCTTCCTCCACGGCGAACCCCTTGCCGGTGACGAAGAACTCGCCGCCGGAGCCATCGACGTCCGGAACCCCGTTGTGAAGGGCGTACCAGCCGCGCTTCCGAAGATCGCCTCCCTTCGGCGAAGTCGGCTCCATGAACAGGAACAACGCGTTGGCGGCAATGATCGGCGTCACCGGGTGTACCCGCGGCGCCCCGCCATGCCGGACGGTCGCAAGGTACGCGGGTGGTAATCCCAGACGGCCCGCCCCAAAGGCCGCCAGCTCAGGCTCGGCATTCGCGAACTCGCCCCACGTGATCACGCGCCGTGCATCGTGGCTGCGATCCGAAGCCCCGGAAGCGCCTTCATGCGCACCGAGATCCAGCCTGTCGTGGTCGTCCATCGGTCACACTCTCCCGTCGCGCTCCGTCATGGTGGTGACGAACGAAACCCAGCCGATGTGACGAGGGTGGGCCACTTCGTTTCCTTCAGTTCGGCCAGCCTGCACCACTACCGCGGCAGTGTTGCCCGGGCGGGCGCCCAGGAATCACCTCGCTGTGACGACTTCGTCCACGATGGGCATGGCCTCAACGAGTTCGTCGTCGCTGATCATCCCGAATCCGAATACGAGACCGCCGACGTCCGACGACGCCTCAATGGAACAGGACTCGAACCCTGGATGGCGACGCCTCGTTCGGCCAGCCGCGTGATGATAAGCGGAGGCGCAAGTCGACCTTTAGAACGGCTCCGTCGTCGTCGGCTGGTGGGTTTCGTACATGCGGACCGCGACCACGGTCCCGGATGCGGCCGTCAGGATGGCGACGGCCCAGATGGCCTCGCGGATCCCGAAGGCGTCGGCTAGCAGCCCGGTGAGGAGCGCTCCGACGGCGAAGCCGAGGTCGCGCCAGAGTCGGTAGACGCCGACGGCGCGGGCTCTCCAGCCGGGGTGAGCGACATCGCCGATGCTGGCGAGCAACGTCGGGTAGACCATCGCGGTGCCGACGCCGAGCAGCACCGCGGCAGCAGCCCAGCGGTCGAAGGTCTCGCTGGCCGCGATGAGTGCCAGAGCCACCGCCTGGAGCAGCATTCCCGCCGTGATGAGGTGCTTCCGGCCCCATCGGTCGGACAGGGCCCCGGTGGCGAGCTGTCCGAGGCCCCACACCGCGGGGTACAGCGCCACGAGTACGCCGGTCTGCCCCAAGGTCAATCCGGCCGAGGTGAACAACACCGGGAACAGGCCCAGGCAAGACCGTCGTTGAGGTTGTTCACGAGTCCCGCCTGGCTGGCGGAGGACAGGGCAGGCTCGCGCACGCTGGTCTGGGTGAACACTTGCCGGTTGGTCATCGCGCTCGAGTCGGTGTGGCCGGCGCCCTCGTGGACGGCATGGGAGCGGGTCTCATGTACGGCGAGGGTGGAGAGGCCGAGGCCGAGGGCT
>DATHII010000197.1:0-2420 GCA_035316885.1 Jiangellaceae bacterium
GCTCAATCGTGTTCGCGCTCTCCAACCCGGACCCCGAAGTCCTGCCCGAGGTTGCCTCCAAATACGCGGCGGTAGTGGCCACCGGCCGCAGCGACTTCCCCAACCAGATCAACAACGTGCTCGCGTTCCCCGGCGTGTTCCGGGGTGCCCTCGACGCCCGGGCCACCCACATCACGGAGGCCATGAAGATCGCGGCCGCGGAGGCGATCGCGGCGGTCGTCGCGGATGTCGTCACTCCGGACGCGATCGTGCCCTCACCGCTGGACCCCCGCGTCGCTCCGGCCGTGGCGGCCGCAGTCGCAGCGGCTGCGCATCACTCCTGAGCACGCCCTGTTAACAAGTCCAGACAACGTAGTTGATCACGCTGGGCGTGAAACCTGTGGTCTGGTTGCGCTCGGCGGTGGGCTGGGGTTCCGCTGGCGCGTACGTGTTTGACCGGTCACAATCGGCATCCATCGAGGGATTGGTCCCTCGATGGATGCCCGTGACGTCGAAGGCACCGTGGAAGTGAAATCCGTTAACAAGTCTGACGCTGGGACCTGACCCGGAAGGGTCACGCACTGTTGCTACGAGCACGCCGGTCAGAGTTTCCGTTCCCTGACTAGGTCCCCGGGCATCCACCTCATCCACATGCACTGCTTGAGGAGGCGGGTCGATGACAAGGACCAGGAGGGCGCCCGAGGAGATCCCGGACGAGCAGTATGAGCAGGTCTTCGAGCGGGTCTGCGCCATCGACGTGGCCAAGGAGTTCGGGCAGGTGTGTGTGCGCACGCCCAGGGCGGATGGCAAGCGCGCCAGCACGGTCTTTGCGGTGGACGCGACCACCGGGGACATCCTCAAGCTGGGAGAGTCGCTGCTGGAGCAGGGCATCGAGATGATCACGCTAGAGTCCACTTCGGACTACTGGCGCATCTTCTACTACCTGCTGGAGGGGTGCGGGCTGCCGGTGCAGTTGGTCAATGCCCGTGACGTCAAGAACGTCCCGGGGCGCCCCAAGTCGGACAAGCACGACTGCGTATGGCTGGCGAAACTGACCGAGCGGGGGATGCTGCGGCCCTCGTTCGTCCCGCCCCACGAGGTGCGAGTGCTGCGCGACTACACCCGCACCCGCATCGACCTGACCCGCGACCGGACCCGCCACTGGCAGCGGCTGGAGAAGTTGCTCGAAGACGCGCTGATCAAGGTCACCACGGTGGCGTCGAAGATCACCACGATGTCGGTGCGGGACATGATCAACGCGCTCATCCGGGGTGAACGTGACCCCGAGGCGCTGGCCGACCTGGCTCGCGGTGTCATGCGCGACAAGCGCCGCGACCTCGTACGGGCACTCGACGGCAGGTTCGACGACCACCACGCCGAACTCGCCAAGATCCTGCTCGGCCAGATCGACAGCCTCACCGCCGAAATCGGCCGCCTCACCACTCGCATCGAGCAACTCGTCGACAAACTGCCCACCCCAGAGCACCCCGTTGACCCCGACGGTGGGGCAACGCCACAACCAAGCCCGGGCAACGCGCAGCCGGCAACGGCACCGAGCCAGCCGCGCCCAGTCCTGCAACGACTCGCCGACATCCCCGGGATCAACCTCGACGCCGCCGAGGTGATCCTGGCCGAGATCGGCCTCGACATGAACCGGTTCCCGACCCCCGAGCATCTGTGTTCTTGGGCTCGCCTGACCCCGCAGCTCATCCAGTCCGGCAACAAGCGCCGCGGCGGCAAGACCTCCAAGGGCAACCCCTACCTCAAAGGCGCACTCGGCAGCGCCGCCGCGTCCGCCTCCCGCACGAACACCTTCCTCGGCGAGCGCTACCGCCGCATCATCAAACGCCGAGGCAAAGGCAAAGCCCTCGTCGCGGTCGCCCGCTCCATCCTCGTCATCGTCTGGCACCTGCTCGCCAACCCCAACGCCGACTACCACGACCTCGGCGCCGACTACTACGAAAGCCGCATCGACAAGGAGCGACGCAAGCGCCAACTCATCCAACAACTCGAAGCGCTCGGCCTACAGGTAACCCTCACCCCAGCCGCCGCCTGAACACCGCACAAAGGACAGCCCGACCCACAACAGCCGGGCCACCCACACACGCCCTGGCCTACGTTGGTTTCCGGTCAGGTGCCCCTGTTAACACGTGAGCGGGACTCCAGGCTGTGCAAGGCTGGCGGCATGGATGACAAGTCGATCCTGAGTACGATCAACGGCCTCGTCGACGAGGAGCACCGGCTCCGCGCCGCCGCCCACGCTGGCGAGATCACCTCGGACGCTGAGCAGGCCCGCCTGCGCACACTGGAGGAGTCCCTCGACCAGTGCTGGGACCTGTTGCGGCGGCGCCGGGCAGCGAAGTCGAGCGGCCAGCTCGCCGACGAGGTGCGGCCGCGGCCCGTGACCGAGGTCGAGGAGTACCTGCAGTAGCGCCGGCCGC
>DATHII010000198.1:0-22694 GCA_035316885.1 Jiangellaceae bacterium
GACGCAACACCAGACCCCGATACGAAGCACGAGATCCGGCGCCATGACCGGAAGCCACCGCAGGCGGGGCCGTCAGGGGCGGGGTGTCACGAGGTGGGGTTCGACGTCGGCGACAGCTCCGTCGCCGTACGCCTGCCCCAGTCGGCGCAGCACGTCGCCACGCCCGAGCTCGTACTCCTGCGTGCCCACGGTTTCGAGGACGTAGGTCGCGAGAAGGGCACCGACCTGGGCCGCCCGCTCGAGCGAGAGCTTCCACGCAAGCGCTGCGAGGAAGCCGGCCCGGAACGCGTCGCCGACACCAGTAGGGTCGACTGCGTCCGTCTCCGCAGCGACCGGCACGTAGATCCCGGGGAGCCCCGTCTGTTCGATTCGAGCACCGTGCCGGCCGAGTGTCGTGACCCGGACGCCGACCCGGTCGAGCACCTCGTCCGGGCTCCACCCGGTCTTCTTCTCCAGCAGCGCGGCCTCGTACTCGTTGGAGAACAGGTACGCCGCACCCTCGACGAGCAGCCGGATCGAGGGGCCATCCATCCACGCGAGCTGCTGGGACGGGTCGGCCACGAAGGGGTAGCCACGCGTGCGGCACTCCTCGGTGTGCCGCAGCATTGCCTCCGGGTCGTTAGGGCTGATCACCACGAGGTCGAGCCCGCCGACCCTGTCGGACACCGGCCGGAGCTCGATGTCGCGTGCTTCGCTCATCGCGCCGGCGTAGAACGTCGCGATCTGGGCGTGGTCGTCGTCGGTCGTGCAAACGAAGCGGGCAGTGTGCCGGGTTTGGGACGCGTGAACGCTCGCACAGTCGACACCGTGGCGCTCGAGCCACGAGCGGTAGTCGGCGAAGTCCTCACCTACCGCACCTACCAGCACGGGTGACAGCCCGAGACTGGCCATACCGAAGCAGATGTTCGCCCCGATGCCGCCCCTGCGGATCTGCAGGTCCTCAGCCAGGAACGACAGCGAGATCTTGTCGAGCTGCTCGACGACCAGCGAGTCGGAGAACCGCCCGACGAAGGTCATCAAGTGGTCGGTGGCGATCGACCCGGTGACTGCGATGTGCACGAACGGTGAGTGTAGGAGGTGGATTGGGTGCGGCTCAGTGGAAGGAGTCGCCGCAGGCGCACGAACCCGTCGCGTTGGGGTTGTCGATGGTGAAGCCCTGACGTTCGATGGTGTCGACGAAGTCGATCGTGGCGCCCAGCAGATACGGCGAGCTCATCCTGTCGACCACGACGTTGACACCGCCGAAGTCATGGATCACATCGCCGTCGAGCGAGCGCTCGTCGAAGAAGAGCTGGTAGCGCAGGCCCGAGCAACCACCGGGCTGCACGGCGACCCGCAGGGCGAGGTCGTCACGACCTTCCTGCTCGAGCAGGTTCTTGACCTTTGTGGCGGCACCCTCGGTGAGGACCACGCCCTGAGTGGTCTCTTCCTGAACCGTCATATCAATCTGCTCCTGAGTCGTTGGACCGGTCGTCAACGTCCAACTTCCGCGTCGCGGCCGGCATTCCTCCGTACCCCTCCATAGTCGCACAGGGTCACCGACGACTCCACGTCCGTGCCACCCGCGCGGCTACTGTGGCGAGGCTCTCGGCAGGGTCGCCGAAGGCCGCATCGACGCCGACGACCTCCACGACGGAGTATGCGGCCTCTATGCCGTTCGCGCGCAGCTCGCGCGACCCGACCTGGACGGAGCCTGCGATGACGACGCACGGACGCATGGCCGGTGCGGCCAGCATCGCGATTCCCGACACGACCTTGCCGCTCATCGACTGCCAGTCGACCTTGCCCTCTCCGGTCAGCACAAGGTCGGCCGCACGGATGGCGTCGGCGGTGCCGACGGCGTCAGCGACGGTCGCGAACCCCGGCTCGCGGCGTGCACCCGCCAGCATGAGCCCGTAGCCAAGCCCGCCTGCGGCGCCAGCGCCCTTGGCATCGGCCAGCTCGCGACCGGCCAGGTGGGCGAAGCGCGTGAGTGCGCCGTCGACCTCGAGCAGGCGGTCGGCGGCGACGCCCTTCTGCGGTCCGAACACGTTGGTAGCGCCCCGCAGCCCGAGCAGCGGGTTGTCGACGTCGGACGCGGCCACCAGGTCGATGCCGGCCAGTCGTTCCCTGGCCGGGCCCAGGTCGACCCCCGCGAGCTCGGCCAGGCCCGTCGTACCCGCCGTGAGCGCCCCCGCAGGCTCGCTGGTCGCGCCCAGGGCCGCCAGCATCCCGGCGCCACCATCGTTGGTACCGGAACCACCGATGCCCACGACGACCTCGGTCGCGCCCGCTGCCAGCGCCTCGGAGACGAGCTCGCCGACACCGTAGGTCGATGCGTCCTCGACTGCACCCGGAACCGGCTCGTGGCGCCTCCGCGGCAACAGCGCCGCTCCGCACGCCTGCGCCGACTCGACGAAGGCCGTGCGGCCGACCAACAGCAGCGTGGCCGGAACCGACGCGTCGAAGGGTCCCCGGACCGTGACGGCGAGCAGTTCCCCACCCATCGCCGCGTGGAGCACATCGACGAACCCGGGACCGCCGTCGGCCATCGGCGCCGTCACCACGTCGTCTTCAGGAACGGTGCGGCGCCAGCCCTCCGCGATGGCCTCGGCGGCCTCGACCGCCGTGAGCGTGCCGGCGAACTTGTCCGGGGCCACCAGCACGCGCATGCGGCAGAGTCTGCCGCATGCGGATCCGTCCCCTTCGCATCGAGGACGTCGACGATGCCGCCGCCCTGGCGGAGTGTGACCGCCCCGTCGTCGGGCACCTCGTCGCGCACGATCCGGCGGGCGCCTGGGCGGCGGACGACGCCGGGACGCTGGCCGGCATCGTCCTTTCGACCCGGCGCGACCTGTTGTGGAGCCTCTCGGCGCTGGCGGTGGCACCCCCTGCCACAGCCGTCGGACCCGCTCTGCTGGAAGCCGCGCTGGTGTACAGCCGCGGCTGCCTTCGCGGAATCGGCGTCGTGCCCGACGAGCCGTCCACCGCGCGGTGGACCCGCGGGGCGGGATTCGCCCTACACCCGACGATGCGGTTGGCGGGACGGGTGGACCGCTCCGCGCTGCCGCTGGTCGACGGCGTCCGTGACGCCACCACGGCCGACCGGGCCCTGGTCGAGTCGGTAGACCGGCAGGTCAGAGGAGCCGCCCGCGGGCCCGACCACGAGGTTCTGGAGGCCGCCGCCGACCTACTGGTGTGCGATGTCACAACCGGTTCGGGCTACGCCTTCCACCGCGACGGGTCCCCGGTCGCCCTCGCAGCGACGACGCGGGAGGTCGCCCGGCGCCTGCTGTGGACCGTCCTCGCCCGCTCGGCGGGACGGCGCCCGGTCGAGGTGGCGCGACTCTCGGCAGAGCAGGACTGGGCGGTCGACGTCGGGCTCGCCGCGGGCCTCGGCGTTCACGCCGGTGGCTTCCTGGTCCTCCGGCATATGCGCCCGCCGGCGCCATACCTGCCCTCGCGCTGGTTGGGCTGACCTGTGGAGCGCCTTGCGATGCAGGCGTGGGGCAGCCCCCGCCGTACGATTGCGCTGTGACCACGCAGACGTTGCCACTGCTCCTGTTGGGCCGGGGCGCCGACCCGGCAAGCGAGCGCGGCGTCGAGTGCCCCGGCGACCTGCCGCCGGCCAGCGACCCCGATCTGGTCGAACGGGCACGGCGCGCCCGCGCAGCCCTCGGCGACCGCGCGTTCGTGCTCGGCCACCACTACCAGCGCGACGAGGTCATCCAGTTCGCCGACGTCACAGGCGATTCGTTCAAGCTCGCCCGCGAGGCAGCGGCGCGGCCCGAGGCCGAGTTCATCATCTTCTGCGGCGTCCACTTCATGGCGGAGTCCGCCGACATCCTCACCGGTGACCACCAGCAGGTGGTCCTACCCGACCTGGCGGCCGGCTGCTCGATGGCCGACATGGCTCGGCTGGTCCAGGTCGAGGAGGCGTGGGAGCGACTCGCCGACGCCGGTGTGGCAGACGTCACGGTACCGATCACGTACATGAACTCGTCGGCCGACATCAAGGCGTTCTGCGGCCGCAACGGCGGTGCCGTGTGCACGTCCAGCAACGCCAAGCAGGCGCTCGGTTGGGCACTCGAGCGCGGTGAGAAGGTGCTCTTCTTCCCCGACCAGCACCTCGGGCGCAACACCGCTGTGCTGCAGATGGGCCTCAGCCTCGACGACTGCGTCCTCATCGACCCGCACCGGCCCGACTTCGGCGTCACCGACCAGCAGGTGCGCGACGCGACCATGCTGCTGTGGAAGGGCCACTGCTCGGTGCACGGGCGGTTCACGGCGGACTCCGTCGCTGACGTCCGCGAACGGATCCCCGGCGTCAATGTGATCGCCCATCCGGAGTGCCAGCACGAGGTGGTCATCCGCTCCGATCACGTCGGATCGACCGAGTTCATCATCAAGACGATCGCGGCGGCCGAGCCCGGCACGGCGTGGGCCGTCGGCACGGAACTCAACCTGGTCAAGCGGCTCGCGCAGCAGCACCCCGACAAGACCGTCGTCTTCCTCGACAGGACCGTGTGCTTCTGCGCCACGATGAACCGCATCGACCTGCCTCATCTCGTGTGGGCGATGGAGAACCTCGTCGAGGGTCGGGTCGTCAACCGGATCGAGGTCGACCCCGACACGACGCACTGGGCCAAGGTCGCGCTCGACCGCATGCTGGCCCTGCCCGGCCCGGAGGCCGTCAGAGACTGACCGCTCAGAGGCCGGGAGCGCCCCAGACCGGGAACCATCGGGTGACGTCGGGCTCGAACGGGAGGTCGCCTACCAGCAGGGCCCGTACCTGTATCTCCAGCGCCGAGTCGCGGCGCTGGGTTGCCGCGTCGACCGGGGCGAACGGGTAGAACGTGCCCCGCTTGTAGAGGTACACCAGCACCAGCGGTTGTCCGGACTCGCCGCGAAGGCCGATCGTCGAGCACAACAGCGAGGGCCCGAACCCGGCCGACTCCAGGGTGGAGTTCACCGCGTGCAGGTCGGTGACCAGCGATGGGACATCGTCCGCGGGCCGGCGTACGACCAGCCACGTGTACCCGTAGTCGTCACGCACCTCCTCGGGCTCCGATCCGCCCAGCAATACTGTGATCTCGTCCTTGAGGCGGGCGAACGGCCCGCCCTCGGCCTCGCGGAAGCACACCGCACCCACGCCGGTCGGGTGGATCTCGGCCGCAGCCTCGAGCGTCAGGGCGGCCCCCGGCAGCGAGAACAGTTCGTCGAGGTTCGGCTGGACCTGCTTGGTCCTGCCGAGGAGGGCATCGAGCAGGCCCACGGACTCAGCCTCGCCCGAGCTCGGCCGAGATCTTCGCGAGCTGGTCGAGCCGCTTTTCCAGCGGGGGGTGTGAGGCGAACAGTGCGCCGAGATCCATCTTGCCGGTCACAGCCGGGGCGAAGAAGAACGCGTTGTAGGGCTCGGCTGCTCGCAGATCCCTGGCCGGAATGCGGCCCATGTCCCCGGTGATCTTCGTCAGCGCGCTGGCGAGCGCGGACGGCTGCTGGGTGAGGATCGCGCCGGCCCGGTCAGCTGCCAGCTCGCGGTAGCGCGAGAGGAGGCGGGTGAGCAGGAAGCTGACTGCGTAGACGACGATCGCGATCACCGTGGCCGCGAGGGCCACCGCCGCGGCGTTGCCGTCTCGGTTCCGGCCGAGGCCGCTGAACACCAGTGCCCGGGTCATGAACCCGGCCAGCACGCCGACCACGGAGGCGATCGTCATGACGGTGACGTCGCGATGTGCGACGTGTGACAACTCGTGCGCCAGGACGCCCTCGAGCTCACGCTCGTCCAGGCGCCTCATCAGCCCGGTCGTGGCGGCGACGACGGCCCGTTCCTGGCTCCGGCCGGTCGCGAAGGCGTTGGGCAGATCGGTGTCCGCGACCGCGACCCGTGGCTTTGGCATGTTCGCCGTGGCGCAGAGCCGGTCGATGACGGCGTGCAGCTGTGGAGCCTCCGCGGGTGACACCTCTTTCGCGCGCATGGCCGACAGCGCCAGCTTGTCCGAGAAGAACCATTGCGCCCACAGCGCGCCCAGGCCGATGAGGATGCCTGCCCACAGGGCTCCGGTCAGCTGGCTGATCGCCAGTACCAGCACGACGTAGAGTGCACCCAGCAGCAGCATGGTCAGACCCATCCGGACCGTCAGGCCTCGGTCGGGTCGGAACCTTGTCTGGGCCACGCCTCCTCCTTCTCGCGCACTCGTCGGCTGCTGAGACAACGCTTCGATCGTCGGCGCCGGTTCCTTCACCAGGCGGCGAGCCCGTTCACCAGGCGCAGAACCCTGGTGAACGGTCCACCAGGGTGGTGAACGTGATCGAAGTCCGACCTCACCCGGGGATCAGGCCCTCGCCGGAGAGCATCGCGCGCACCTCGTCGATATGTGCCTCGGCGTACGGAAGCACCAGGTCGCTGTCGACGAGCGCGTCGTCGGCGACCGGTGAGCCCGCAGACCGGACCGCGTCGAGCAGCGCGACGAGGGCGGAGCGGAACCGGTCGTCGTCGCCGGACTCGACCGCGGCCGCCAAAGCGTCGTCGAGCGGGCTGAACTCTGCCAGCTGTGTGTCGTCTACCTCGAGCTGTCCCTCGCCCATGATCCGGACGATCACGACTGGCCTTCCTCCTGCCGGGGAGCGACCTGCGGCTCGGCGACGGTGTCGGCCGCCGGGGCCTGGCCCTCGATCTGGCGCGGCGCCTCGGTCGGCCCGGGGGTGAGCTCCTGCTTCATCCGGGCCAGCTCGAGCTCGACGTCGTTGGTCGACGCCAGGCGGTCCAGTTCGACAGTGATGTCGTCCCTGGCGGTACCGGTGACGTCGTCGAGCGCGCCCGATGCGAGCAGCTCGTCGATGGCACCGGCACGCGCCTGCATGGACGCCGTCTTGTCCTCGGCCCGCTGGACGGCCATGCCGACGTCGCTCATCTCCTCGGAGATGCCGCTGAACGCCTCACCGATGCGAGTCTGGGCTTCGGCTGCGGTGTAGCTGGCCTTGATCGTCTCCTTCTTGGTTCGGAAGGCCTCGACCTTGGCCTGTAGTCGCTGTGCGGCGAGGGTGAGCTTCTCCTCCTCGCCCTGCAGGGCAGCGTGCTGGGTCTGCAGGTCGGTCACCTGGCTCTCGAGCCCGGACCGGCGGGTGAGCGCCTCGCGGGCGAGGTCCTCACGGCCGAGCGAGAGCGCCTTCTGGGCCTGCTCCTGCAGCTTCCCTGACTGCCCGGACAGCTGAGACATCTGAACCTCGATGCGCTTGCGGCTGGTGGCGACATCGGCCACGCCACGGCGCACCTTCACGAGCAGCTCGCGCTGCTTGTTGTACGAGTAGTCGAGAGTCTCCCGGGGGTCCTCGGCACGGTCGAGCGCCCTGTCGGCCTTTGACCGGAAGATCATGGACATGCGCTGGAGGATCCCCATCTGGACCGGTAGCCCTTTCTGGATGCGCGGTCGCTTACTGCGATACTTCCTCACCACCTTACGGCGTTCGCGTCCTCCTGGGCAGGGCCGGTCTCCCCGCTGGCCTAGGCTGGGCCCGTGTTCCGCCGCAAAGACGCCACCGGCCAGGCCCCAGTCAGCACCTCGACGCCCAACCCCGACACCGTCGGCCCGGGGTCCGGCGGTACCCCGGGCGGCAAGGGCCGGCCCACACCCACCCGACGCGAGGCCGAGCAGGCCCGCAAGCAGCGGGTCCGCCCGCCGCTGACCCGTCGCGAGGCCCTCAAGCGTGAGCGCGAACTCGCCCGCACCGAGCGCGCCCGCTCACGTCAGGCCATGAGCACCGGCGACGAACGTCACTTCCTCGAACGCGACAAGGGCCCGGTGCGCCGGTTCTTGCGCGACTACGTCGACTCGCGGCGCACGGTCGCCGAGTTCTTCCTGCCGATGATTCTCGTCGTGCTGCTGCTGAGCTTCGTTCCTTCCCCGCAACTGAGGGTGTTCTCGACGCTGGCGTGGCTCGCCACGATGCTGCTGGTGATCGTCGACGTCGCGATGATGGGCATGCGGGTCAAACGCGAGATCCGCACGCGGTTCCCCGACGACACCGGTCGCGGCCACGTGCTCTACGCCATCGCCCGCTCGAGCCAGATCCGCAGGTTCCGATTGCCGAAGCCGACGGTGAAGCCCGGGACGCCGGTGTGAGCGCGGCGATGCCGGCCCGGGCGCAATCCGACCCGGGAGACTTCACCGTGCGCGCCCTGGTCTACGGCGACGCCGTCGTCCGTGCCCTCGAGGCAGAGCTCCAGCAGGAGTACGTCGAGCGCTACGGCGGCGTGGACGAGGCGCCGGTTCACCCCACCCAGTTCGCGCCCCCGGACGGCGTTTTCCTGGTCGGCTTCGCCGGTGCCGAACCGGTGGCGTCCGGAGGCTTCCGCCGGCACGACGACGAAGCTGCCGAGATCAGGCGCATGTATGTCGTCGAGGACCGTCGCGGTGTCGGATACGCCCGCCGACTGCTGGCCGAGCTCGAAATGCGCGCGGCCGCGGTCGGCTACCGGCGAATCGTCCTCGAGACCGGTCTGCGCCAACCCGAGGCAATCGCGCTCTACGAGTCCAGCGGCTACACATCCATCCCCGACTTCGGCTTCTACGCCGGACGTGATCTCTCCCGAAGCCTGGGCAAGGAGCTTGACCCGCCTGCCTGAGAGGCGACTGCAGTTCAGTCCGGCGCGTGCAGGCTCATCGGGCCGTAGACGTCGCGGTCGTCCTCCAGCAGGGTGACGGCATCCACGCCCGCTCCCGCGAGCTCGCGCCAGCGTTCGCCGAGCCACGACTCGGCCTCTGACTGGGTTGGAAACCCGCTGCCGTCGCCGCCACCGGACACCTCCGCGGGTGGGATCATGCTCCCCTTGTCGTCCAGGTAGCGCCAGGTCCACGCCATCGCATCTCCTCGCCGGTCACGTGCAGCGCAGGCTACCGGCCGTGCCCTTTGACGGTGGCCGGTGGCGCATGGGACAGTCCGGACAGCTCCACGTACCTGTCGGGGGAAGTCGGTCGGAAGCCGACGCTGACCCGCAACCGTAGGCCGCGCGTGGTGCCCGCATGGGCCCACGTCCAGTTAGTCGCGGCAAGCCGGGACACCCGTCGAGGTGCGAGCGGCTCCACGTTCCGTCGAGGCCTGCGGGACGGGGCTGGGTCGTCGACCCGCGACCGCGGCTGTTCGACAGTCGCGCACCGGGCGAGTGGTCCGTCCTCGTCACCGGACCGCTCACCGAAAGGGTCACCCATGCGTACCACCGCACTCACCCGCGCCGTGCTCGCCGGCGCCGCCACCGCACTTGCCGTGGCCGTACCCCTCACCGCCCACGCCCAGGACGACGTCTTCCGCTTCTGGGGCTACCACCAGTGGACCGACGGCGCCTGGGCATTCGCGCAGACCGGCCCAGCCGACGTGTCCCCTGCCGACGGCGCCGTCGAGGGCTGGCGGCACGCAGTCGCCGGCGCCGAGCCGCGGTTCCCCCGCGCGGACGGCGACTTCGATCTGATCTGCGGCACCACCGAAGCCGACGAGGGAGAGAAGCGGGTCGCCGTCGTGATCGACTACGGAACGGAGGCCGACGCCGAAGACGGCTCCGAGCCACCGCCGGCGGAGGGTGCCTGCGCAGTGGTGCCGGAGGAGGCGTCGGGCGCCGACGTGCTCACCGACGTCACGGAGGTTCGCGTCGACGACAGCGGCCTCACCTGTGGGCTGGGCGGCTACCCGGAGCAGGGCTGCGGCGGAGTCGTGAGCGCACCGGCGCCCACCGGTCCGGAGGAGAGCGTGGAACTCGCCCTTCCGGAGGCCGAGACCACGGCAGCGGCCGGGGAGGGCCAGGACGTCGACGAGGACGAGGGCGGGGTCCCCGTCGGCCTGCTCGTCGGCGTCGGGGCGATCGCCCTGGTCGGCGTCGCAGCCGCCGTGCGGGCCGGGAGGTCGAAGGCGGCGTGACGACGCTGACCGTCCCGGCGTGGGGGGCAGCGGCCCGTCTGCCCCGCCACCTGCACGCCGGGGCCTGGTGGCTGTGGGCGCTGGGGATGGCCGCCGCGGCCAGCCGCACCACGAACCCGCTGCTGCTCGGACTGCTGCTCGCCGTCACCGCGTTCGTGGTGGCATCCCGCAGGACCTCGGCGCCGTGGGGGGGCTCGTTCAGCGCCTTCCTCAAGCTCGGCCTTGCCGTGATCGCGATCCGGGTCGTGTTCCAGGCCGTCTTCGGTGCGCACGTCGGCGGTTCGACCGTGCTGATCACGCTCCCGGAGATCGCACTGCCCGAGTGGGCGGCCGCGCTGAAGGTGGGCGGGCCGATCACGCTCGAGGCCGTCATGCTGGCGTTCTACGACGGTCTCAGACTGGCGGTGATCCTGGCCTGCATGGGTGCAGCCAACGCGCTCGCCGACGCGCGGCGACTCCTGCGCTCGGTGCCGGGCGCGCTGTACGAGGCCGGCGTGGCTCTGGTGGTCGCGATGACCTTCGCACCACGGCTGGTCGAGGACGCAGTCCGCATCCGGCGGGCTCACCGCCTCCGGGGCCGGCGTGCCACCGGGATCCGCGGCCTCGGCCGCGTCGCCATGCCGGTGCTCGAGGGCTCGCTCGAACGGGCGCTCGAGCTCGCCGCGGCGATGGATTCCCGGGGCTTCGGCCGGGCGGGCTCCGTAGTGCCGGCCCGACGCCGGGCGACCTCGCTTCTGGTGATCGGCGGTCTGCTCGGAGTCGGCGTGGGAGCGTACGGGCTGCTCGACGGGGGCTCTGCGGCCTCTACCGCCTGGGCTCTGCTGGGCCTCGGGCTGGCACTCGCCGCCGGCGGTTTCGTGCTCGGCGGGCGGGGGTCGCGACGCACCCGGTACCGGCCGGACCCGTGGCGCCTGCCGGAATGGGTCGTCGCGGGGTCGGGCGCGTTCGTCGCCGCGTCGTTCGCGATCGCCGCCTCCCGCGGCGTCCCCGGCATGAACCTCCTGATCGTCCCGCTGGTCGTCCCGAGCCTGCCGGTCCTGCCCGTGGTGGGCGCGCTGGTGGCGCTCCTGCCCGCGTGGGTCGCACCGCAGCCGGCCGAGGTGACCGCGTGATCGTCTTCGAGGACGTCTCCGTCCGCTACCAGGGCCAGCACACGGCTGTGCTCCGTGAGGTGAGCCTGCGGGTGCCCGAGGGTGAGCTGTGTCTGGTCGTCGGGCAGACCGGCTCCGGAAAGTCGACGCTGCTCCGCGCCGTCAACGGGCTCGTCCCGCACTTCACCGGTGGCACGCTCGCCGGGCGTGTCCTCGTGGCGGGTCGGGACACGCGGACACACCGTCCGCGCGACCTCGCCGACGTGGTCGGCGTCGTCGGGCAGGATCCGCGGTCCGGCTTCGTGGCCGACGTCGTCGAGGACGAGCTCGCTTTCGGGATGGAGTGGCTCGGCCTCGCGCCCGACGTCATGCGC
The DNA here is from genome assembly GCA_035316885.1 of Jiangellaceae bacterium. GTDB lineage: Bacteria > Actinomycetota > Actinomycetes > Jiangellales > Jiangellaceae > DASRTE01. Next base: position 11,354 of record DATHII010000198.1, read on the forward strand.
CGCCGCGTGGAGGAGACCCTCGACCTGCTCGGCCTGGCCGACGTGCGCCGCCGCTCGATGTCGACGCTGTCCAGCGGCCAGCAGCAACGGGTCGCGATCGGGGCGGCACTGACCGCCCACCCCGTCGTCCTCGTCCTCGACGAGCCCACGTCCGCCCTGGATCCGCAGGCCGCCGAGGATGTGCTCGCGGCACTCCAGCGTCTCGTCCACGACCTCGGCACGACCGTCCTGCTGGCCGAGCACCGCCTGGAGCGGGTGGTGCAGTACGCCGACCGGGTCCTGCACCTACCCGGAGACGGGCGGGTCGTCGACGGCAGGCCCGGCCAGATCATGGCGACGGCTCCGATCGTTCCGCCGGTCGTCGCGCTCGGCCGGCTCGCCGGCTGGCAGCCGCTGCCGCTGTCGGTTCGCGACGCACGCCGGGCCGCCGGCGACCTGCGGGCCAGGCTGGCCCACCGGACCCCGTTGCGCGCCGTGGCCCCCGCGTCGGCCTACCCGCCGCTGGCGCGGACGAGCGCGCTCGTCGTTCGTTACGGCAAGACGGTGGCCCTGCGCGGCGTCGACTTCTCAGTCCGGCCCGGCGAGATCGTCGCCCTGATGGGGCGCAACGGTGCAGGCAAGTCCAGCCTGTTGACCGCACTGGTCGGGCTGGTCGAGCCCAGCGGCGGGTCCGTCTCCACCGGCGGGCTGCTCCCCCACCAGGCCGATCCGAACGAGATGGTCCGCGCCGCTGGGCTGGTCCCGCAGGAGCCCGCGGACCTCCTCTACGCCGAGTCGGTGGCCGGCGAGTGCCGTGACGCCGACATCGACGCGGCCGCCGCCGCGGGCACGTGCCGCGGGTTGCTGGCCCGACTGGCTCCCGAGATCGACGACGCGACCCATCCCAGGGATCTGTCCGAGGGCCAGCGGCTCTGCCTCGCCATCGCCGTCGTGCTGACCGCCGCGCCGCCCCTGCTGCTGCTCGACGAGCCCACGCGAGGGCTGGACTACGCGGCCAAGCGGCGGCTGACCGGCATCCTGCGTGGCCTGGTGTCGGCCGGGTCCGCTCGCGCTGTCGTGCTCGCGACCCACGACGTCGAACTGGTCGCGGAGGCGGCCTCGCGCGTGGTCGTCGTCGCCGACGGTGAAGTGGTGGCCGACGGTCCGACGGCCGACGTCGTCGTCGGATCGCCGGTCTTCGCACCCCAGGTCGCCAAGGTGCTGGCGCCGCTGCCCTGGCTGACCGTCGGTGAGGTCGAGGCCGCACTGGAGGCGGCCTCGTGAACGACGCCGGACCCGCGCACCGCGTCGCGGCCATCCGGGTGCGGCCGCGGACGACGGCGTCGCTGGTGCTGGTCTCTCTGATCGGCCTAGCAGCGTTCGGCTGGCCGTTCCTCATCGACGCCGGGCCGGGTCTCGCACACTCGGCCGACGCACCGTGGCTGTTCGCCGCGCTGCTCCCCCTCCTCCTGGTCGTGGTCGTGGCGCAGTTGGCCGAGGGCGAGATGGACGCGAAGGCCGTCGCGATGCTCGGCGTGCTGGCCGCCGTGGGCACGGGCCTACGGGTGCTCGGCACGGGGGCCGGCGGCGTCGAGCCGGTCTTCTTCCTCTTCGTGCTCGCCGGGCGTGCGCTCGGGCCGGGATTCGGCTTCGTGCTGGGACAGCTGACCCTGCTGGCAAGCGCGCTGGTCACCGGCGGGGTCGGCCCGTGGCTGCCGTTCCAGATGCTCGCGGCGGGCTGGATCGCCCTGGGCGCCGGGCTGCTCCCACCGCTGCGGGGTCGCGCCGAGCTGGTGATGCTCGCGGGCTACGGTGCTGCGGCCGGTCTGCTGTACGGGCTGCTGATCAATCTGTGGTTCTGGCCGTTTGCCGTCTTCGCCGACAGCAGCCTGTCCTTCCAGGCGGGCGACCCGGTCGGGTCGAACCTGGTCCGCTACGCAGCGTTCTTCGCGGTGACGTCGTTCGTCTGGGACGCCGTGCGGGCGGTACTGACCGCGACGCTGTGTGCGGTCGCAGGCCGGCCCGTGCTGGCCGCCCTTCGCCGGGCCGCGCGCAGGGCCAACTTCCGCGCTGCAGCGCAGTTCGAGACTCCTGAGAAAGTCGGCCCGGCAGCCGCGTCATGACCGACCGATGCCTGCGTCCTGTCTGATACGGGTCGGCCCGCGTCGAGAGACCAGGGGGGTGCGGGCCGACACGTGTGGGGGGCGGGACCGTCCCCGTCGGGCGGGGGGCGGCGGGGACGGTCCCATTACGTGCGGGTGCCTGCGATATGGCCCCGAGTGCCGGTGGACGCCACCTCTATCGTTCTCACGTCAGCGACCACCCGGCAGAGGACGCGGCATGTCCTTCGACCTGTCCGACCGCGCGGCCAGGATCCCTCTCCTCGACGAGGCGTCGCGCGGCCGCGCCCGGGCCCGACTCGGCGAACTCCACGCGCCGCCCGGATCGTTCGGCCGCCTCGGCGAGCTCGCCGCCTGGATGGCCGCCGTCCAGGGTCGGTGCCCGACGGCGGCGCTCACCCGGGTGCGGCTGGTCTGCTTCGCCGGCGACCACGGCATTGCCGCCGGGAACGTGTCCGCACAGCCGCTGACCGCCACGCCGGACCGGGTCCGTGACCTACTCGGTTCCGGCTCCGCCGCGGTCCTCGCCGATCTCACGGCGACCGGTGTCCGGGTCGTCGACGTTGCGGTCGATGCCGACGCCAGGCGCCTGCCGCCGCAGGTGCGGGGCCACCGGATCCGGCGCGGGTCCGGGCGTATCGACGTCGCGGACGCTCTCTCCCGGGCGGAGGCGGAGGCCGCCTTCGGCGTGGGGGTCTCGGTTGCCGACGACGAGGTCGACCAAGGTGCCGACCTGTTGGTGGCCGCCGGTGTCGGCGTCGCCTCCAGCACGCCGGCGGCGACCCTGGTGGCCGTCCTCACCGGCAAGGAGGTCGCCGCTGTCGTCGGCCGGGGATCAGGCGTCGACGACCGCGGGTGGATGCGCAAGTGCGCGGCCGTCCGCGACGCCGCACGCCGCGGGCGACGGGTGCTCGCCGGAGGCGGCGACATGATCGACCTGCTCGCGGCCGTGGGCGGCGCCGACTTCGCCGCGCTTGCTGGATTCGTGTCCCAGAGCGCCGTGCGTCGGACGCCTCTCGTCCTCGACGGGCTGGTCTCCACGGCAGCGGCCGCGGTCGCGCACCGGATCGGGAGGCGCACCCTCCGGTGGTCGGTCGCCGGACACGCGTCTGCCGACCCTGGGCACGCCGCGCTGCTCGACACGCTGAAGTTGAAGCCCCTGGTCACCTTCGAGATCGGCCGCGACGACGGCACGGGGGCGCTGCTCGCCGTCCCCCACCTGCGAGCGGCTGCCGCGTTGCTCGCCGGCCCCGACACCGTGGACCCGGCGTCACAACCCTGACGAGTCGCGTCACGCCTCGCGCGTCGAAGGCCGGACGAACGGCGGCCGTACCACCTCGAACGGCTCCGCCCGGCCGCGGACATCGACGTCGACCCGTGCGCCGTCCGCTACCCCGGCAGGCAGCAGCGCAAGCCCGATGCCCTTCCGCAGGGTCGGTGAGAACGTGCCCGACGTCACCTGGCCGGCGGCGCTCCCGTCGACGGTAACGGCCATGCCCGGTCGCGGGATGCCGCGGCCGAGGGCGCTGATGCCGCGAAGCAGCCGCGTCGGCCCGGCCTTCCTCTCGGCCATCAGCGGGTCGCGACCCCAGAACGTCGGCTTGTCCCACCCGACGGCCCACCCCGCCCGGGCCTGAACCGGGGTGATGTCCATCGAGAGGTCCTGCCCGTGCAGCGGGTAGCCCATCTCGGTTCGCAGCGTGTCGCGCGCCGCCAGCCCGCAGGGCAGGATGCCGTACGGCTCGCCGGCCGCGAGCAAGGTGTCCCAGACGGCCCCGGCATCGGCCCACGGCACCACCAGTTCGTAGCCGCGCTCACCGGTGTAGCCGGTCCGGCACACCGTCACCGTCGTCCCCTCCCACGACGCGGCGGCGAACGCCATGTAGTCGTGGCCCGTGGGCAGCCCGATCGCGTGCAGAGTCTCGTCGCTGCGGGTGCCCTGGACGGCGAGCACCGCGTACCCCCGGTGGGCGTCGCGGACCTCGACGGCGGGGGGCGCGGCCACGGAGAGCCTGCGGACGACCTCGGCACAGTTGGCCGCGTTGGGGATCAACAGCAGGTCGTCGTCGGAACGCAGGTAGGCGATGAGGTCGTCGACGGTCCCCCCCGTCGCGTCGTCGCAGCACAGCGTGTACTGCGCCTTTCCGGGGCCGATCTTGTCCAGCGCGTTGGTCAGGCAGGTGTCGACGAAGCCACGGGCTCCCGGACCGGTTACCGTCACCTTGCCCAGATGGCTGACGTCGAACAGGCCGACGCGCTCGCGCACGGCGGTGTGCTCGTCGACCACGCCGGAGTACTGAAGCGGCATCTCCCAGCCACTGAACTCCGCGAAGCGGGCGCCGAGCGCCGCATGCCGGTCGAAGAGCGGGGTCCGGGCCAGGCTCGTCACGGTCGGCACTCTACGGTCGCCCCGACGGTCCCGCGTAGCATCGCCCGCGAACCCAATCAGGACTGCACCGCGGGAGAGTCGTGACCACCATCGCCCTGTCCTCCGCCGACCCCACCCGCATCGCCGCCGACGCCATCGTCATCGTCGTCGCCACGGGCGACGACGGCGTACGCCTGCTTCCCGGGGCCGAGGCGGTCGACGCCGCCCTGCGCGGCTCGCTTGTCACGACGCTGGTGCACCTCGGTGCCACCGGCGAGGCCGGGGAGGTGACCAAGGTGGCGACGTCCGGCGCCGCGAAGGCCGCCGTCGTGGTCGCCGTGGGCGTCGGCGCACTCGACGACGAGGGCACGACGCGCTACCGCGAAGTCCTGCGCCGGGCAGCCGGCGTCGGTGCGCGGGCACTGGCCGGTACGGCCTCTGCCGCTGTGGCATTCCCGGTGGCCGACGCCGACGACGTCGCCGCCGTCGCCGAGGGGCTCCTGCTCGGCTCGTACGCCTTCTCCGACTACAAGACGGACGAGGGCAAGGCGCCGCTGGGCGATGCGACCGTGGTCACGCGGAAGTCCAGGGACAAGGCGGTCAAGGCGGCCCTCACCCGTGCAGAGACCGTCGCCGAAGCGGTGAACCGGACCCGTAGCTGGGTCAACACGCCGGCGCGCGACCTCACACCGGCGGCATTCGCCGACGCCGCCGTCGCGCATGCCAAGGGACTGAAACTGAAAGTCGACGTGCTCGACGAGCAGGCGCTGGCCAAGGCCGGGTACGGGGGCATCCTCGGCGTCGGCCAAGGCTCGGCGAACCCGCCGCGACTGGTTCGCATCGCCTTCCGGCCGTCGCGGGCAAAGAAGCACGTGGCGCTCGTGGGCAAGGGCATCACGTTCGACTCGGGCGGGCTGTCGCTCAAGCCCAACGACGCCATGGTGACCATGAAGTCCGACATGAGCGGAGCCGCCGCAGTCGTGGCCGCCGTGGTCGCCCTGGCCCGGCTCGCGCCACGGGTCGCCGTCACCGCGTACGCACCGATGGCCGAGAACATGCCGTCGGGCAGCGCCCAGCGTCCCTCCGACGTGCTGACGATGTACGGCGGAAAGACCGTCGAAGTGCTCAACACCGACGCCGAGGGCCGGCTGGTGCTCGCCGACGCCATCGTCCGCGCCGCCGAGGACAGCCCCGACCTGATCGTCGACGTCGCCACGCTCACCGGCGCGTGCGTCGTCGCACTCGGCACCCGGGTCGCGGGAATCATGGCCAACGACGACGACTTGCTGGAGAAGGTCCACGACGCCGCCGACCGGGCCGGCGAGCAGATGTGGCCGCTCCCCATGCCCGAGGAACTGCGCGAGAAGCTCGACTCTCCCCTCGCCGACATCGCCAACCTCGGCGAGCGGTGGGGCGGGGCGTTGTCGGCCGGCGTCTTCCTCAAGGAGTTCGTCGCGGACGGCATCGCGTGGGCGCACCTGGACATCGCAGGCCCCGCCTTCAACGACAAGCCGTTCGGCTACACGCCCAAGGGCGGCACGGGTGCCGGCGTGCGAACCCTGATCCAGGTCGTCGACGACGTCGCCGCCGGCCGACTCTGAGGAGGTCGGGGCGATGACCCACGGCACAGCTCTGGTCCGCCGGCCGAGCAGCAGGCTCGCCGACGGCATCGTCACGCACATCGCGCGTACGCACGTCGACGTCGCGACCGCCGAACGGCAGCACGAGGCCTACCGCGCGGCCCTGTCCGATACTGGCTGGACGGTCCAGGAGGTCGCCAAGGCCGACGACTGCCCCGACTCCGTGTTCGTGGAGGACACCGTCGTGGTCTGCGACGACCTCGCGGTGCTCACCCGGCCCGGCGCCGCGGCCCGCCGTCCCGAGGTCGACGGCACCGAGACGGTCGTCCGTGCCCTCGGCCTCGAGGTGGTCAGCATCGAGGCGCCAGGGACGCTGGAGGGCGGCGACGTCCTGCAGGTCGGCTCTACGGTCTACGTCGGCCGCGGCGACCGCACCGACGACGCAGGCATCCGGCAACTGGCCGGGTACCTGGCGACCCGCGGCCGGCGTGTCGTTCCCGTGGCGCTGCGCGACGTCCTGCACCTCAAGTCCGCGGTCACGGCTCTCCCCGACGGCTCGTTGCTCGCGCTGCCTGCCCTGGTCGACACCGCAGCGCTGCCGCCCGTTCTCGCCGTCGAGGAAGAAGCCGGGTGCCACGTCGTCCCGCTGGGTGGCGACCGTGTGCTCATCGCCGCCTCCGCTCCCCGGACGGCCGCCTGGCTCGGGGATCGGGGTTTCACGCACGTCGTCGTCGACATCGGCGAGTACGAGAAGCTCGAGGGCTGCGTCACCTGCCTGAGCGTGCTCATTCCAACCCCAGGGGCGGGTGCTGGGTGACGGTCGCTACACGTCGATCAGCTGGTGCCGCGGTCCGCGGTCGCGATCGCGCCAGCGCCGGACGGCCTGCGTGGCATGCGGCCTGCCGACCAGGCCCAGGGCCACGCCGGCGGCGAGCGCTGGAGCCGCCCACCACCACCGGTCGTTCTCTGGGGTGACAGCCTGTACTGGCAGCTCCGCGGCGGGGACTGCGGCATTCTCGGCGCTGTACGGCGTCTCGAGCACCAGGCGGTCGAGTAGGGCGAGCAGCGCGGCCGGCTTGAGCGCCCGGTGCCAGACGCCGGGCTCGCCGGGGTCGAACGTGGACGATATCGACGCGTTCGTGTTGATCAGCGGTCCGCGCTCGCGGTCCAGGCTGATGCGGTCGACGCGCCAGACGCTGACGTCGTGGACCAGCCAGGTGACGTTGATTTGCCCGGTCCCGGGTCCGACGCCCATCGGCGCCTCCTCGACGAGGGCGGAAGCAGGCTCGAGCAGCTCCGTCAACAGCTCGTAGTCGCGGTCATGGTGGTACAGCGATGCCGTCTGACCGGTCGTGGGCGAGACGATCAGCACACTCGTCGGGCCACCGCCGGCTGCCTGGCCGGGGAGGACGAGCAACGCGGCCACGGCCGCCCCGGCCGCGAGGGCGAGCGAACGCAAGGGTCGGCGCATCGGGAACTCCTGCTCGTCGTGACATGCGTGCCCCATCTACACCGCGGCGGCTCACCGGGTTCCGGCGGCGGTCTCCGACGCGATGTCGACAGCGCTGTCGCGGTCAATGCCCTCCAGGCGCAGCGTCACGCCGTCCACCTCCCAGACCAGCGTCGGACCGGCGGGGCGCGCGTCCGGGCGTTCGCGCCCGTCCACGTCCACCGTGAGCAGTCCGTGCGGGTCCGCGAACCATAGGGCGGTCGCTCCTCCGCTGAGGTCGATGCGCTCCGGAGTATCGGTGACGCTCTTGACGAAATGCGGCTCGTCGAACTCGTCGAGCCGAACTGGCCCCGCCTCGAGGTTCCAGCCGAGCGACAGCAACCGGTGGTCGTCGGAGACGTCGACCGCGTCCGGCGGGCCGAGCGGCTCGGGGACGATCGGGTCGAACCCGATCTGCTCGCGCGCCTGGTCGAGCGTCAGCCGTGGTTGCATTGTGGGTGCGGGAGCGGACGACACCTCCGGACCCGGGCGCACGGTCACGCCGCCGATGCCGAGCCAGTCGACAACCGCGGCCCGTACCGGCGGGGTCAATGCCAGCACGAGGGCGATGCCGGTGGCGGCCGCGGCAAGGGCCCGCCACCGCCTGCGGATGGCATCGGCGAAGCCGGGCCGCTGGTCCGGGAGGCGGTCCAGGACGGCAACCGCCAGCGCGTCGTGGTCCACCGCTCCGGTGTCCAGATCCCCGCCCAGCGCGCGCAGCTCGTCGAGCAGCGTGTCACCGTTCATGGTCGGCCTCCCGCACGGCCGGCTCGACGTCGGACAGGCGGCTCCGCAGCGCGGCAAGGGCGCGGTGCAGCCGCGACTTCACGGTTCCGCGGCGCCAGCCCAGGACCGCGGCGGTCTCGGCCTCGTCGAGATCCAGCAGATACCGGCAGACGACCACCCGCTGCTGGGCGTCGGGCAACTCGCGTAGCGCGGCGACCAGCGCGGCGCGGCGTTCTGTCGACAGCGTGTTCGTCGCCGGATCGCCGCTGGGTCTGGTGTGGTCGAGAGCGGCCAACCGCTGCGTCGCCGCGTCGCGCCGGCGAGCAGCCCGCGCGGCGTTTCTGGCCTCGTTGGCGACGATACGCAAGAGCCACGGCCGGAACGCCGCGCCGTCGCGGAACCTCGGCAGCGCCTGGTACGCCTTGACGAACGCGAGCTGCACGACGTCCTCCGCGTCTGCGTCCGCACCGAACAACCGGGCCGCGCGGTGCGCCTGCGCCCCATATCGCCGAACCAGGACGGCATAGGCCTCCCGGTCGCCGGCGCGCACCCGCGCGATGGCGACCCGGTCGGCGGCGTCCAGACTGTCCGAGGCGCACGCCCTCCCGGTCGGCTCCCTGCGTCTCTTCTACACCGCGTCGCGGCAGTCGGTTCCCACGTGCCCGTGCGTGTCGTTCTGATTGGCGTGGTCCGTCTCAGCTGCCCTGGCGCCGGTTCCACTCACGCATCCGCTGCGGGTATCCGACCACCTGGGCGTCGTAGGCGGGGATGCCGAGCTTGCGGGCCAACTCATGGGCGGCGTCGGCGTCACGGACCCGGCGTCGGGTCCATTCCCCGTCGTGCGCGACCAGGACGACCGTGGTGGCCGTCATGGTGGTCGGCGGCTCGACGTAGGCCTCGACTCCGCGCCGCGTGCGGGCGAAGTCCTCCAGGTGTGCCGCGTCGGACCCGTCCGCCGCCCGGTCAAGGCTTCCCTCGGCGCTCCTGCGTCGTCGACCGAACCACCGCATGCCCGCCTCCGTTACCGGGCCCGGACGGGCCCGATCCGCGAAGTCTGCCATCCAGACCCGTTGGTTCTCAGGCGTCGCGGGGTGGAAAGATGCTGGAAGACCTGGCCGTGATTCGGCCATGACGATCTTCCTGGGAGCTTCCGTGGCCGATAACTTCGACATCGTGATCCTCGGGGGAGGCAGCGGGGGGTATGCCTGTGCGTTCCGCGCCGCGGAGCTCGGCATGTCCGTGGCGCTGGTCGAGAAGGACAAGGTCGGGGGCACCTGCCTGCACTACGGGTGCATCCCGACCAAGGCGCTGCTCCACGCCGCCGAGGTCGCCGACTATGCGCGCGAGAGCGCGCAGTTCGGCATCTCCGCGTCCCTCGAGAGCATCGACATGGCCGCGGTCAACTCCTACAAGGACGGCGTGGTCGGTCGGCTCTACAAGGGTGTGCAGGGCCTGGTCAAGGCCCGGGGGGTGACGTTGGTCGAGGGCGCGGGCCGGCTGGTCGCTCCCAACGCGGTCGAGGTCGACGGCAAGCGGTACGAGGGCAAACACGTCGTACTCGCCACCGGCTCGTACGCGAAGACCCTTCCGGGCCTCGAGATCGACGGCGAGCGGGTCATCACCAGCTACGAGGCGCTGACGCTGGACCGCGTGCCCTCCTCGGTGGTCGTCCTGGGTGGCGGGGTCATCGGCGTCGAGTTCGCGAGCGTCTGGCGGTCCTTCGGCGCCGAGGTCACCATCATCGAGGCGCTCCCCCGCCTGGTCCCCACCGAGGACGAGGCCTGCTCCAAGGCGGTCGAGCGCGCCTTCCGCAAGCGCGGCATCGCCTTCAGGACCAGCACGCCGTTCAAGGCCGTCGACCACACCGACGCCGGCGTGCGGGTCACAGTCGAGAACGGCGACCCGATCGAGGCCGAGCTCCTGCTGGTCGCGGTCGGGCGCGGCGCGGTGACCGACGGGCTCGGCTTCGACGAGGTGGGCGTCGCCATGGACCGCGGCTTCGTCACGGCCGACGAGCGCCTTCGCACCAATGTCGCGGGGGTCTACGCCCTGGGCGACCTCGTACCCGGCCTCCAGCTCGCCCACCGTGGCTTCGGCCAGGGGATCTTCCTGGCCGAGGACATCGCCGGACTCAACCCGGTGCCGCTCGAGGACGCCGGCATCCCGCGGGTCACGTACTGCGATCCCGAGGTCGCGTCCGTGGGGCTCACCGAGGCCCAGGCGAAGGAGCAGTTGGGCGACGACAAGGTCGAGACGCTGGAGTACAACCTCGGCGGCAACGGCAAGAGCCAGATCCTCAAGACGCAGGGCTTCGTCAAGTTGGTCCGCGAGAAGGACGGCCCCATCCGGGGCGTGCACATGGTCGGTGCCCGGGTCGGCGAGCTGGTGGCCGAGGCGCAGCTCATCTACAACTGGGAGGCCCTGCCGGCTGAGGTCGCCCAACTGATCCACCCGCATCCCACCCAGAGCGAGGCCATCGGAGAAGCGCACCTGGCACTCGCCGGAAAGCCGCTGCACGTCCACGGCTGAGTGGTAAACCCGTACGCTCGGCAGTCGAGCAACTCTGGAGAGGACTTGACGATGGCGACCTCCGTCACCCTGCCCGCACTCGGCGAGAGCGTCACCGAGGGCACGGTCACCCGCTGGCTCAAGCAGGTCGGCGACATGGTCGAGACCGACGAGCCCCTGCTGGAGGTGTCCACCGACAAGGTCGACACCGAGATCCCGTCACCGGCATCGGGAACCCTGCTGGAGATCAAGGTCGCCGAGGACGAGACCGTCGAGGTCGGCACAGAACTGGCCGTCATAGGAAGCGCCGCCGACGGTGGCGGCGCCGGCGGGGAACAAGCCGTAGCGCCAGCAGAGCAGGCCGACACGCCCCAACCGGCCGCCGGCGGCGACGAGCCGGCGGCGGCCGGACCTTCGGCTGAGCAGGGAGAGCTGGACGAATCCTCGCCGGCGCAGGAGGCAGAACAGGCCCCTGTGCCGGCCCAGGCTCCCGAACCGGCCCAAGCGCCCGAACCGGCCCAGGAATCCGAACCGGCGCAGGCACCCGAACCGGCGCAGCAGGGCGCGCCTG
>DATHII010000199.1:0-3749 GCA_035316885.1 Jiangellaceae bacterium
CACGCCCGATTGCCGAACGCCGACAACCGCCGGGATCGTGTGGACCGTCTTGGACAGGAAGCACGTGACGGCGCTCGAGACCGAGGAAACATGCGTGCGCCCCGCCCCCTGGCCCCCTCTGTCAGCCGCGCGGAGGCTGCCTAGTCATCGAGCCGTTCACAGTCGCGGAAAAGCGCTTGCAGATCCTCAAGGGGGTTCGAATAGTGTCCCCTTAGGTCCACCATGACCGCCTTACTCGAAGCCGTGACCAAAGGTCTCGGAGGAGTAAGTCGATCTTGGTTTCATAAGTGACAGCGCCCTTGCTCTGGCCGTAGTCCTGCATGAGCTGTGTGCCCGGGGAGCCGACCTCGTACTCGGCCTACCGCTGCACAGCGCCACCGGAGCACGCCCGGGCGACGGTGTGGACCGTGGGAGCATGCCGTGGCTGTGGCGCAGAGCGACGACGGCGCCTTGCTCAGGCGGTGACGAGCAGGCCGGTGAGGTACATGACGGCCACGCCGGTGGCCAGCCCGCCAATGACGGTGGGGTCGAGCAGACGGCCGGCGTGATCGCGCAGCGCGGGCGAGATCTGGGTGATGACCTGGGTTATCGCGCCAACGCCGACGCCGAGCAGCACGGCGGACAGTGCGGCGTTGTCGACGGCAGCGCCGATGACCGCGCCGAGAATCGCGGGCGCTCCGGCGACGGCGCCGAGGCCGATCAGGGACCCTATTGGCGGGCGTTGGCCGGTGAGAGGGGCGACAATGGCCAGCCCTTCGGTCGTGTTGTGCAGGGCGAAGCCGACGACGAGCGCCGCGCCGACAGCCAGCGCGCCCACGGCGTAGGCCGACCCGATGGCCAGTCCTTCGCCGAGGTTGTGCAGGCCGATGCCGATGGCGATCATCAGGGCCAGCCGCCGCCCGTTGGTGGCTGCTTCCTGATTTCGCTTGTGGCGGTCCAGCAAGCGATCGATCGCGGTCAGGATCAGGAATGCGAGCACGGCTCCGAGCAATACGAGCTCCGGCCCGCCGAACGCGACGCCGGAGCGCTCGGCGAGGGCGAATCCTTCAAAAGCGGCGTCGACGGCGAGGAACCCGAGCAGGCCGACTGTGAGGGCCAGCAGCATCCTGACCACGCCTCGGCTGGCACGCCGGAGGACAGGCAGGACGAGCATGCCCAGCGCGACCGGGATGACGCCGACGTAGGTTCCGAGTAGGGCCATCAACCCGAACAGACCGGCACCCGGTTTCGGCGTGGCCACGGCGGCCGGGATGGTGTGCTCGATGACCAGTCCCGTCGAGGTGAGCATAGAGACGGTGTAAGGCTGCCCGGAGATCCACGGGAAGCGAAGCTGCAGGGTCTCGGATCCGAGTCGGGCGATCGGCTTCGCGCTCCCGGTGAAGTCGACGTAGGTGTCGTTGACGAAAACCTGCGCAACTTGTACGGGATCGGGGCCGGTGTTCCGGACGGTGATCTCAATGGAGCTAGGAGCCAGAGTCGTCCGCTCGACAGATAGCTCTTCGATCGGCGGTCCAGAGCGATCCGGGAGCAAGGCGCCACCGAAGGCGGCGATGGCCGCCAGCACCACTGCGATGACAGCGAGCACGGTCAGTACCAGCCACCACACCGGGATGCGGCCGGTGATGGATGGTCGGTCGACGGCGGTCACGGCACCCCGTCCTCGACGACGTCGAAGAACCCCATCCATCCGAGATCGGCGAACTCCGTCTTGTGGGCGTGGAACATGAACTGTCCCCGGTTGGGGAACCGCAGCTCGCAGATGCCCCGCTGCCCCTGGCCTTGGCTGACGGTGTCGGTGAATTCCGTCGGCTCGAGGCGGGTGCCGGTCGGATAGTAGTCGAAGAAGTTGCCGTGCAGGTGGAAGCTGTTGATCGGGTCGTATTCGAGGATGTTGACCAGATAAATGCGCACCAGCTTGCCGCGACCAACCCGAATCGGGTCGTTCATGTAGACGAACGGGATGCCGTTGACTGCGTACAGCTGGTTGCCCTGCCCATCGAAGGTGGTGTTGTAGCCGTGTTGCACCAGCACCAACTCGTCAGCCGGCGGGCGCCCGGCCTTCGGATCGACGATGAACGTGCCGTACATGCCGCGGGCGATGTGCTCAGCCAAAGGCCCCACGTGGCAGTGGTAGAGATGCAGTCCGAAGGGTTGGGCGTCGAAGGTGTATGTGAACTCCTCGCCGGGGGAGATGATCCCGCGGGCGACCATCGGCACGCCGTCCATCTCGGCGGTATGGATGCCGTGGAAATGCATGGTGTGCTGGTGCTCGGAGCGGTTAATGAACCGCACGCGCAGGAGATCGCCCTCAGTGCATCGCAGCGTCGGTCCGGGGATTCGGCCGTTGAACGTCCACGCCTGGAACCGAACGCCCGGCGCGACCTCGATCTCCCGATCCTCTGCGATGACCTCCCACTCACGCACCATCCGCCCGTCGGCTCCGATCGAGGTGTGGCCGTAGTCGAAGTCGCGTAGCAGTAACCGGGGGTCGAAACCGTTGGCGGCGTGGTCGACGCGCCCGCCCGAGCGGAAGGTTGCGCCGCGCACCCCGCTCGTCGGCTCATGGCCGCCCGACGTCTCGACCGCGCCCGGCGAATGCTCGCCGTGGTCCTGCGCTGCTAACGCCCGCAGCGGGTGCGCGGCAAGCGTTGCGCCGCCCGCGGCAGCCAGGAACGCGCGTCGCGAGCTCATGCCGGCATGCCGAACACGATGTCGGTGAGCTCGGGTCCCATCGCGTGCCGTCGGCCACCGATCTTCACCCACAGCGGCCCGCCGAATGGAGCCTGCTCGACAACATCCAGCACGACTCCGGGGCGAACCCCGAGCTCGCCGAGGTAGCGCAACGCCTCGCGATCCCGGTCCCGGACTCGCTCCACGCGGAACGTCTCACCGAGCGCTGCATGGGACAGCGGAGTGGTCCAGCGTTCCACATGCGCACCGTCCGAGGACGGGATCGGATCACCATGCGGATCGTGGGTCGGATGGCCCAGGAACGCGTCGATGCGCTCGAGCAGACGATCGCTGACTGCGTGTTCCAGTACCTCAGCCTCCGCGTGCACGTCCTCCCAGGGGACATCGAGCGCCTTTACCAGGAACTCCTCGATCAACCGGTGCCGTCGGACAACGGCCAGAGCGTGCAGCGTGCCGTGCTCGGTCAGCGCCACCCGATGTGCACCCTGACGGGATACCAGATCGTCCGAGGCGAGGCGCTTCAGCATCGCCGACACCGTGGGAGCCGCCACACCGAGCCGCTCGGCGAGCGTCGACGTCGTCGCCCCCCCGCTCCTGGTGACCAGTTCGAAGATCGCTTTAAGGTAGTCCTCGACGGTCTCGGTGTGCACCACCGAGCAGCACGGGTGATGCCCACGCGACCGCGACGCAACCAACATGAGTGCAAATGTAAGAGCAGTCTTCTTTCACTGGTGAGAGTCGTCTCATCATGAGACGGAACCGCTGTCAAGGCGGGAAGTTACAACGTGAGCCGCTGACATGGTCGTCCGTGCCGCTGTGCGTACACTCCGCCGACTCGGCGTGGGGGTCGATGTCACCCTGACTGTGGCAGGGGCGTCCGCATCGGTCTACGGCGTCGACCAACGGTGGCCTGGACGGCCGCCCGTAAGGGTCGGGATCTGGTCTGCGGCCCTGCTTCTGGTCGCAGCGGCACGCAGGCCCCGACACGGCACTCCGCAGGGCCCATCCTCGGCCTTATCGCGCAGGGGTGACGATCCCGAACTCATGGATCTTGCGGT
>DATHII010000200.1:0-18238 GCA_035316885.1 Jiangellaceae bacterium
GATGACGGCCTACGGCGCGTACGGGAAGAAGAAGCTGTACGGCAAGACGGTCACGGGTGTCATCCGCTCCACGTTCGTTGTGGCTCCCGACGGGACGCTGGAGAAGGCCATGTACAACGTCAAGGCCACCGGGCACGTCGCAAAGCTGCGCCGCGACCTCGGCATCGCCTGACATCACCCGGCCTACACTGGCGGCCGTGCCTGCGGGCACGTTGCGGGAGTGGCGTAACTGGCAGCCGCGTCGGGTTTAGGTCCCGGTGTCTTCGGACGTAGGGGTTCGAGTCCCCTCTCCCGCACGGCAGCGGCCGTACCGTCCGATGCAGAGGAGTGCCGGTGAAGCTCGGCATCGATGTCGCGCAGCAGCGGCTCGAGTTCGACGAGGTCGTCGGGCGCGTCCGGTTCGGGGAGGATCTCGGCTTCGACGGCGCCTGGGGCTTCGACCACCTGGTGCCGATGTACGGCGAGGGCCCGGGCAACTGTTTCGAGGGCATGACCACGCTGGCAGCGCTCGCCGGTCGCACCAGCCGCATCCGCCTCGGCCTGTTGGTCGCCGGCGTGACCTACCGGCACCCGTCGGTCCTCGCCGCGGAGGCCGTCACCGTCGACCACGCCAGCAACGGCCGCCTCGAGCTCGGCATCGGCGCCGCCTGGTACGAGCCTGAGCACCGCCGGCTCGGCCTCGACTTCCCGCCCACCGGCGAGCGCTTCGACCTGCTCGAAGACCAGCTCGAGATCTTCGTTCGGCTCTTCACCGGTGAGGTCGTGTCCTATGACGGTCACCGTGTGAGCTTGCACGGCGCGCAGCTGCGGCCACTACCGGTCCAGCAGCCCCGGCCGCCGATCTGGATCGGCGGGTCGGGCCCGCGCCGCGCTCTTCCGCTGGTGGCGCGCTACGCGGACATGTGGCACACCGACACGATCGCCAACTACCGCGACGCGTCCGACCGCGTCGACCGCCTGGCGGAGCAGGCCGGGCGGGATCCGTCGGCCATCGGTCGGGCAGCGTCGCTTTCACTGTCCGAGCCGTGGGACGAGGTGCGGCGCAACGCGCAGGCCCGTCGCGACCTCGGCCTCGACTACCTGGTCTGCAGCTGGCCGAGCGAGGGTCGCGCGCGGGTCGAAGAGTTCTGGACGACCATCGCGCCCGAACTCCTCGAATGAGCTGCGACGACTTGTGGCGGGAAAGACACCTCTCGACCGCAGGCGAGGCGTTGATTACCCGCCACAAGATGCGGGGGGTCGGCGTCAGGATGGGAGGTATCGGCGTCGACGATCTGGGGTGCGGCCGTCGAGGTGGTCATCGGGTGCCCCAGTTGTAGAGCTGCTTGCGTAGCTTGAGGTAGACGAACGTCTCGGTGGCGACGACTCCGTCCAGCACGCGGATACGCGAGCTGAGCAGGTCGAGCAGATGGTCGTCGTCCTCGCAGACGACCTCGGCGATCAGGTCGAAGGACCCGGCTGTGATGACGACGTAGTCGACGTCGGGGATGTCGGCGAGCGCGTCGGCGACGGCGTTCACGTCGCCCGTGGCCTTGATGCCGATCAACGCCTGCCGTTCGAAGCCCAGTTGCATGGGGTCGGTCACCGCGACGATCTGCACGACTCCGGACTCGACCAGCCGCTGCACCCGCTGGCGGACCGCGGCCTCGGACAGGCCGATGGCCTTGCCGATTGCGGCGTACGAGCGGCGCCCGTCCTGTTGCAGCTGCTCGATGATTCCCTTCGCAACGGAGTCCAGCACGGCTGTGCCGCGCTCGCGTGTGACCATCGTGCGATCCTTGCGGTCAGACTGCCTGGTGGCAAGCGAATCCGCACCGCATGCCGCATTTCCGACACGGATTCCGACTCATTGAGTTCAGTCGACCGCCGAATGGCGTACCCACAGTGGGCGACCGGGACTCACGGACCGCCGCTGTAGGCCGGCACGGTCGAGGCAAGTCCGACGAGCAGGTTGTCCTGAGGCCGAGGGCTCCTTGTCCGAGCCCTTGCCGGCTACGGGATCTGTCGCGTCCTCGCCTCGACCATGCCGCCCTACCTTTCAGTGCGCCGTATCCCCCGCCGCTGGCCGAAATCTACTGACTCCGTCGCCAAAGGGCAATAGCTCAGCGGAATCAGTTGTGTGAGGCCGAAGGTGCGATAGATTCGGTTCCCGTGCGGATCCTCCTCGTTGGTGCAGGCGGCGTCGGCGACGCGCTCGCGCGCATCGCGGCGCGTCGCGAGTTCTTCGACCGGATGGTCGTGGCCGACTACGACCGGGCGCGGGCGGAGCGCACGGTCGCGGCGGTACGCCATCGGCACGGAGACGACGAGCGATTCGTCGCGGCACGGGTTGACGCCTCCGCCGCCGGTGCGGTCGAGGCCCTCGCCCGCGAGCACGACGCCACGCACGTCATGAACGCGGTCGACCCACGGTTCGTCATGCCGATTTTCGACGGCGCCTTCGCTGCCGGCGCGGGCTACCTCGACATGGCGATGTCGCTGTCACAGCCGCACCCTGACGAGCCGCACCAGATGCCCGGCGTCAAGCTCGGCGACGAGCAGTTCGCCAAGGCGGCTGACTGGGAGGACGCCGGACGACTGGCGCTCGTCGGCATCGGCGTCGAGCCCGGACTCTCCGACGTCTTCGCTCGATACGCCGCGGATCACCTGTTCGGCGCTATCGACGAACTGGGCACCCGCGATGGCGCGAACCTCACGGTCGACGGCTACGATTTCGCGCCCTCGTTCTCGATCTGGACGACCATCGAGGAATGCCTGAACCCGCCCGTGGTGTGGGAGCGCGGGCGCGGCTGGTTCACGACGCCGCCGTTCAGTGAGCCTGAGGTCTTCGACTTCCCGGCCGGCATCGGCCCGGTCGAGTGCGTGAACGTCGAGCACGAAGAGGTCCTGCTCATGCCGCGCTGGGTCGAGGCGGAGCGGGTGACGTTCAAGTACGGGCTCGGCACAGAGTTCATCGACGTGCTGAAGACGCTGCACAAGCTCGGCCTCGACCGAACCGGCCCGGTCAGCGTTCGATCCGCGGGAACCGCCGTCCAGGTGAGCCCCCGCGACGTCGTCGCCGCCAGCCTGCCCGATCCGGCGACGCTCGGTGACCGGATGCACGGCAAGACCTGTGCCGGCCTGTGGGTCACCGGCACCGGCAAGGACGGCAGCCCTCGCGAGATCTACCTGCATCACGTCGTCGACAACGCCTGGTCGATGGCCGAGTACGGCAGCCAGTGCGTGGTATGGCAGACCGCGGTCAACCCGGTGGTCGCCCTGGAACTGCTCGCGGCCGGAACGTGGTCCGGCACCGGCGTGCTGGGCCCCGAGGCCTTCGACGCCCAGCCTTTCCTCGACCTGCTCGCTGGCGACTACGGGTCGCCGTGGGGAATCCAGGAGCGTACGCCGGCCGGTTGACGCCGCGACGCGATCACGGCGCCGGCCCGGCGCGCCTATCCTGACCATGTGCGGATCGTGTCGCTGCTGCCGTCGGCGACGGAGATCGTCTACGCGCTCGGCCTCGGCGACGACCTGGTCGGCGTCACGTTCGAGTGCGACGAGCCACCCGCCGCATTGCGTGAGAAGGTCGTCGTGGTCGGCGGGCGCGACACCTCGCGGATGACGCCGACGGCGATCGACGCGTACGTCCGGTCCCAACTGGCGGCGGGCTCCGACCTCTACACGCTGCATGCCGGTGCGTTGTCGGCGCTGGACCCTGAGCTCATCCTGACCCAGGACCTCTGCCGCGTCTGCGCGATCCCGAGCGGCGAGGTTGCGGACGCACTCGACCACCTCGGCTGCCGGGCCGATGTGGTTTCGCTGGACCCCCACACCCTCGAGGAGGTCCTCGACTCGATCGTCATGGTCGGCGAAAGGGTTGGCGCCGGTCCGCAGGCCGCTGCGCTCGTAGCGTCACTGCGGGAGCGGCTCGAGGCTGTTCGGCGTCGCGTGGCGGGCCGCACGCGGCCGAGGGTCGCGGTGGTGGAATGGGTGGACCCGCCGTTCACGGCCGGTCACTGGGTGCCCGATCTCGTCACGGCCGCCGGCGGCGAGCCGGTCGCCTCCAACGCCGGCGGACCCTCGATCGAGACGGCCTGGTCCGACATCGCCGCCGCCTCCCCCGACCTTGTCGTTGTCGCCCCGTGCGGCTTCCACCTCGACGGCGCGACGGAGCAGGCTCTGGCCGTCCTGGACCGACTACCGCCTGTACCCGTCTGGGCGATCGACGCCGACGGCATCGTCGTGCGTCCTGGGCCGCGGCTGGTCGACGGGGTCGAGGCGCTGGCGGCCGTCCTGCACGGCGGATCCACGCCCGCCGGCGCCGTCCGGCTGGTCCGAGTGCGCGGTCTCGTCGATCAGGTCTTCGGCCCGTCGTAGCTCCCTGTGCGGTGCCGGCGGCCTGCCATGCTGGGGGCTATGCGCCGAGTGTCGGTGGTCGGCAACTCGGGGTCGGGGAAGTCGAAGCTCGCCCAGCGGATCGCCTCGGCCCTCAACGTGCCGTACGTGGAGCTCGACGCGTTGCACCACCTGCCGAACTGGGAACCGATAGACGCCGACGAGTTCCTCGCCCGCATCAATGAGGTCACCACGGCTGACGCCTGGGTCGTCGACGGCAACTACCGGCCGGTCGTGATCGACGGGCCGGTATGGCAACGCGCCGACACCGTCGTCTGGCTCGACCTCCCGCGGCGAACGGTGATGCGCCAGGTGATCTCAAGGACGCTGCGCCGGCTGGCGACGCGCGAAGAGTTGTGGAATGGCAACCGCGAGCCGTGGAGCAACCTCGTCTCGTGGCAGCCGGAGAAGTCGATCATCCGCTGGTCGTGGACCCAGCACGCAAAGTACGTCGACCGTTTCGCGACGGCGATGCGTTCGCCGGCGCTCGCCCACCTCGACTTCGTCCGCCTCACCAGTCACGCCGCCGCCGAGCGATGGCTCGCCGGGTTGCGCCGGCTCAGACGACGCGGCGAGGCGTTTCGTCGACTCTGACAGGGCGCCCTGATGGGTGGGTTCAGGTTAGGCGTCGACGTTTACGTTGACCCGGTGCCAGCCCGTCGCGCCGTCGGGTGCCGGCGGAGCCTCCTCCTCGGTCTGGAGCTCCCCGTCTGCTGACGTGGCCCGCACGTGCAGGTCGTGGTCTCCGGGGTCCGCTTCCCACTCCCAGACCCACTGGCGCCAGGTGTCGGTGCTGGGCACCTCGGCCAGCTGTGCCCGCTGCCACGGCCCGTCGTCGACGCGGACCTCCACCGCCTGGATGCCGCGGTGCTGCGCCCACGCGACGCCCGCGACCGCCACCCGCCCCGCATTCACGCTCGCGCCCGACCGGGGCACGTCGATCCGCGAGGCCGTCTTGATCGGGGCGCGCTCTGACCAGCCCCGGGTGCTCCAGTAGGCCTTGAAGTCCGCGAACCGCGTCACCTCGACGTCGACCACCCACTTGGTGGCGCTGACGTAGCCGTATAGACCCGGCACGACCATCCGGACCGGGAATCCGTGCTCGACCGGAAGCGGCTCACCGTTCATCGCCACCGCGAACAGGGCATCGCGGCCGTCCGTCAGCACGTCCAACGGCGTTCCGGCCGTCCACCCGTCGGCCGACGTGGACTTCACGGCGTCTGCATCCGCGGCGGGCCCGGCAATCGCAAGCACGTCGGCCACGGGCACCCCGGCCCACAGCGCGTTGCCGGCCAGGTCGCCACCCACCTCGTTCGACACGCACGTGAGCGTGACCCAGCGCTCGACCAAGCCGATGGCGACCAGGTCGTCGAAAGTCAGGCTCACCTCGCGCTCGACCATGCCGTGCACGCGCAGGCCCCAGGTCTCCGCCCGCACGAGCGGTACCGCCAGCGCCGTGTCGATCCGGTAGAAGACCTCGTTCGGCGTCTGCCACGGCTCGGCGTCGTCGACGCCGAGGTCGACGCCCGGCGGTTGTACCACCGGCTGGTCCGGTAAGGCGACCGCCTCGCGTGACTCCTCGACGGCCGACCGGCGGCCGCCGAGCCAACGCCCTGCGAAGAACGCAACCAGACCCAGCCCGGCGACGAGCCCGACGATTCGCATGAACGTGCGGCGGCCGTCGGCGTCATCCGTCCCGACCTCCACCGCGGGAGCCCGAGCTGTCAGCCGGTCCAGTGCGATCAGCGACACACCCGCACCCACGATCGTCGGTAGCAAGTCCCCCGTGGTCGAGTCGGGACGGCTCCAGACGGCAAGTGCCGCGATCGCACCCAGGGCGGCTGCGCCGAACAACCCGGCGCTGCGGTTACGTGAAGCCAACACTCCGATACCGGCGGACAGGGCGCCGAACACCAGGAGCACCCCGCCGATCAGGACTGCCTTGTCCGCCGTGCCGAACCAGTCGACCGCGAGGTCTTTCAGCCAGGTCGGGACCCGGTCGATGAATGCCTCGCCGACGGCGAGGACCGGAGTCGCCGTCCGGCCGAGCAACCCTGCGACGAGCTCGGCAACGCCCAGGCCGAGCGCCGCAGCAGCGATGCCCGCCAGGGCCGGCATCAGCAGACGGCGTGTACGGTCCTGCGTTGGAAGCGTGGACGTCTCGATCACACGTCTATCGTGCGCCCATCGGCCGGCTCCGGGCCCGCGAACGGATGACGAAAGTGCTACGGCCGCGGCGTCAGGTGCTCCTGCGGCGCATGCGCTCCGGCTCAGGTGACGTCGCGCAGGTGCAGTGCCAGCGCCCGGAAGGCCCTACCCCGGTGACTGACGGCGTCCTTCTCGGCTGGCGACATCTCCGCTGTCGTGCGTGTCTCCCCGTCGGGAACGAAGACCGGGTCGTAGCCGAACCCGTTGCCGCCTCGCGGCTCGTGGGCCAGTCGCCCGGCGAGGCGGCCCTCCTCGACGACCGTTCGTCCCGACGGCGTCGCCAGCGCCGCCACGCAGACGAAGGCCGCACCCCTGCGTGCGTCGGGGACGTCGGCGACCTGGCGCAGCAGCAACTCGAGGTTGGCCGCGTCGTCGCCGTGGCGGCCCGCCCATCGCGCCGAGTAGACCCCGGGCATGCCGTTGAGTGCGTCGACGCTGAGGCCGGAGTCGTCAGCGAGCGCGGACAGGCCGGTCGCCGCCGCCGTGGCTGTGGCCTTGAGCAGCGCGTTCTCGGCAAAGGTCAGGCCGGTCTCGACGACATCGGCGACGTCGGGGAACCGCGCAACCGAAACCAGGTCGATGTTCGCGCCGGCGGCGGCCAGGATGCGCCGGATCTCGTCGAGCTTGTGCGGGTTGCGTGTCGCGAGGACCACCGTCGGGGCCGGTGGAGCCGTCATCCGGCCAGCGCCGAGCGCTGCAGGTCGGTGAGCTCGGCGCAGCCGGCCTCGGCCAGCGCGAGCAGGGCGTCGAGCTCGCGCCGGTCGAACGGCTCCGCTTCCGCCGTTCCCTGAACCTCGACGAAGCGCCCGTCGCCGGTCATGACGACGTTCATGTCGGTCGCGGCGCGGACGTCCTCCTCGTAGCAGAGGTCGAGCAGCGGCTCGGCGTCTACGACGCCGACGGAGACGGCGGCGACCGAGCCGCGCAACACATCGCCGCCGGCGAGCAGGCCCCGGCCCCGCATCCAGTCGATGGCATCGGCCAGCGCCACGTAGGCGCCGGTGATCGCCGCGGTGCGGGTGCCGCCGTCGGCCTGGAGCACGTCGCAGTCGAGGACGACGGTGTTCTCGCCAAGTGCCGACACGTCGATGACCCCGCGGAGCGAGCGACCCACCAGCCGGGAGATCTCGTGGGTGCGACCGCCGATGCGGCCCCTGACCGACTCGCGGTCGGAGCGGGTATTTGTGGAGCGCGGCAGCATGGCGTACTCGGCGCTGACCCAGCCCTGGCCGGAGCTCTTCCGCCAGCGCGGCACGCCCTCGGTGACGGAGGCGGCACAGAGCACCCTGGTTCCGCCGAACTCGATCAACACCGAGCCCTCGGCGTGGTCGAGCCAACCGCGGCTGATACGGACGGGTCGCAGCTGCTCGGCCGCACGGCCGTCGGTGCGTTTCATGCCGGGAAGGCTATCCGCGGTTCTCAGACGTCGACGACCAGGCCGGACCGGGCGAAAGCCACGGGCCCCTCGAACGCGCTGGCGGCGTGCTTCCGCGCACGGGCCGGGTCGCCCCACGGGGGCACGTGCGTCACGACGAGGCTGCCCACGCCGGCGCTTTGCGCATGCTCGCCCGCATCCATTCCGGTCAGATGCATGCCCGGCGCGTTGTCGCCGCCGTCCGGGAAGGCGGCCTCGCACAACAGCACGTCTGCTCCCCTGGCCAGTTCCATCAGTGCGGAGCACGGTCCCGTGTCACCGGAGTAGACGAGGACACGGCCCGCGTGCTCGACCCGTAGCGCATAGGCCACCCCGGGATGCACGACGCGCGCAGCGCGGACCCGGAACGGACCCACCTCGAACTCAGCTTCGGGGTAGCCACGGAAGTCGAACTCCTCGGTCATGCCCGGATCGACCGGCAGCCCGTACCCGTTCGCCATGCGGACCGCCGTACCCGGCGGGCCCCAGACCGGGATCCGGGTACCGGAACTGCCCGGGCCGTAGCGCCGGGCGACGTAGAGACCGCACAGGTCGAGGCAGTGGTCGGGGTGAAGATGGCTGAGCAGCACGGCGTCGAGGTCGCGCAGGGAGACGTGGCGCTGGAGGGTGCCCAGCGCACCGCTGCCGAGATCGAGGACGAGCCGGGAGCCGGCCGCCTCGACGAGGTAGCACGACGCTGCCGAATCGGGGCCCGGCAGCGATCCCGAACAGCCGACGACGGTGAGCCTCACCGCAGGGCATCCGCAACGGTAGCGGCCTCCGGGCCGAGGAACCGGCGGCCCAGCTCGACGAACGGCTGCGGATCGCCCGTCGCACGGAACGTGTGTACGGGCGACGGCAGGTCGTCGTCGCGCATGAGCCCGTGACCCGCAAGCACGCGGTAGACGTCCTGCGCGGTCTCCTCCGCGCTGCTCACCAACGTGACACCCGCCCCCATGACGTAGGAGATGACGCCCGTGAGCAACGGATAGTGGGTGCAGCCGAGCACCAGGGTGTCGACACCGGCCGCCCGGACCGGCTCGAGGTACTCGCGCGCCACGCGCTCGAGCTCGGGGCCGTGCGTGATGCCGTTCTCGACGAACTCGACGAAGCGTGGACACGCCTGGGTGGTGATCCGCAGCTGGGGAGCCGCGGCGAACGAATCCTCGTACGCCTTGGACATGACCGTGGCGCGGGTACCGATCACTCCGACGTGGCCGTTGCGGGTGGCGGCGACGGCCCGGCGGACCGCAGGCTGGATCACCTCGACGAGCGGCACGTCGTAGCGCTCGCGGGCGTCGCGCAGCACGGCGCTGCTGGCAGAGTTGCAGGCGATCACCAGCAGCTTCACCCCCTCGTCGACCAGATCGTCCATGACGTCGAGGGCGAAAGCCCGGACCTCGGCGATGGGCCGGGGCCCGTAGGGGCCGCGCGCGGTGTCGCCCACGTAGAGCACCGGCTCGTGGGGAAGTTGGTCGAGCAGGGCGCGGGCGACCGTGAGCCCGCCCACCCCGCTGTCGAAGATCCCGATCGGCGCGTCGTTCATGGCCCGACGAGCGTACGTCAGCGGCCTTCGGCACCGTCAGCGCCTGCGCAGATCGCGCCGGACCGTGCGGCTCAGGGAGCGCAGCTCCTCGGGTTCGACCTGCCCGTGGAGCATTGCGGCGAGCATCCGAGCCATCGTGTAGCCGGGATCGCAACGAAGCGCCCGCTCGAGCGCGACGCTCGCGAGCGCGCCGCCGCCCTGCTGGTACACCACCGACGCGAGGACCGTGCAGACCGGAGCCGCCTCCTCGTCGGGTGCACGTTGGGCGAGGTCGGTGAGCAGGACGACGAGTTCGTCTGCGTGGTCGTCGATGCCCCAGGTGGTGAGCTCGTCGCGCGAGGGCTTGTCGTGCAGGCCGAGCACGATGCGTGCAGCGTCGTCGTCGGTGAGGTCGCGCCGGCCCTCGATGTACCCGTCGAGCGCCTCTCGCGCCAACGAGACCGTCCGTGCTGCGAAGCTCTCGACATCGCCGTCAGCGAGTTCGCCGGCCACCTCGGCCGCGACCCGGTTGTATGTCTGCGCGAGGCCGATGTGGCGCAGCGCGACCGGGCCGCGCACGCTCGCCGCCAGTGTCTCGCGATCGGGCAGAACCGCCCGCCCTTGCAACGCGACCTCGCTGGCGAACCGGGCTGCCCCGCCGGTGGGTGACTCCGGGATCGGCGTGCCGCTCGTCGGGCAGCATGGCTCGGTGCAGGTGTAGGAGTACCACCGGCCCTCACGTACGAGCAGCGCCTCGACGACTTCGACGTCGCGTGAGAGCAGGTGCCGGACCTGGCGCACGACGAGGTCGGCCCGGGGCAGTTGGCCGTCGGCATCGGGTGCCGCGGTGTAGCAGACCACGATGGCCGAGCCGGCACCCTCCCTGGTGACCCTGGCAGTGATCTCCGACACCATGGCCCGGTGGTGGCGCGCCTCGGGCAGGTCGAACCGCATCGTCAAGCCATTGCGCTTGCGCGGGCCGTGCAGGCACATCACGACCAGGCTCTCGCTCGGGTGGAACCCGATGAACGACGGCAACGCGCCGACGATGTCGGGCGGCGTACCGAGCTTGACCACGACGGGCTTCGAGGTGGCTGTCATGCTGCACGAGGCTGCTCCTCCGACCGCCCGCCGGACCAGGCCCGATCGCCGGCCTGTGGACAACCCAACCGCTACGGCGGCGGGTGTCAGACCCGCCGGGTAGACCTACGGGCATCGCTTCGTCGAGCCACCCCAGGAGGTCACCATGAGCCGCGGCATGTCACTCGGCGACGAAGCCGAGCAGTACCTGCGGGCCCTTGCCGCCGATTCCGCGATGCCGCACCCCGGCGAATGCCTGCGCTGCTACGTCCGTCGGATGGTCAGCCGCCGCGGCTGCGACAACGGACTGCGGTGGGTCAAGCGCTGGCAGGGCGTCGCTCTGCGGCCTCATCCGGGGCTGATCCGTCAGCTCGAGCGCCAGGGTGGCTACTGCGACTGCGAGGTGGTGTTCAACGTCTTCCACGAGGACGTCCCGGCGCCCTCGGCACCGCTTCCGTCCTGTCCCGGTGAAGAGCACCCGTCCCTGCCGAGCCCGTGATTCCGGTCGAGAGCCCGCGCCGGCCAGGGTCAGGCCCAGAGCTGGCCCTCGAGGCGTTCCACCGCGTCCTCCAAGGCGCCCTCGTAGGCACCGGTGGACAGGTACTTCCAGCCGCCGTCCGCAACGAGCACGGCGATGTCCGCGCGCTCACCCGCGTCCAGTGCCTTCCGCGCCATCGCCATTGCCGCATGCAGGACCGCCCCCGTCGAGATCCCGGCGAAGATGCCCTCCGACTCGAGCAGTTCGCGGGTCCGGCGCAGCGCGTCGTGCGGGCCCACCGAGTAGCGGGTCGTCAACACCGACTCGTCGTAGAGCTCCGGGACGAACCCTTCATCGAGGTTGCGCAGGCCGTACACCAGCTCGCCGTACCGTGGCTCCGCCGCGACGACGGCCACTCCGGGCACCTTCTCGCGTAGGTAGCGTCCAACTCCCATGAGCGTGCCAGTCGTCCCCAGCCCGGCCACGAAGTGGGTGATGGTCGGCAGGTCCTCCAGCAGCTCCGGGCCGGTGGTCGCGTAATGCGACTGCGTGTTCGCCGGGTTGCCGTACTGGTAGAGCATGACCCAGTCCGGGTTGTCGGCGGCCATCTGCTTGGCCATGCGGACCGCCTCGTTCGAGCCACCGGCCGCCGGTGACGAGACGATCTCGGCCCCCCACATGAGCAGAAGCTGACGCCTTTCCGCGGAGGTGTTCTCGGGCATCACGCAGACCAGCCGGTATCCCTTGAGCCGTGCCGCCATTGCCAGTGAGATCCCCGTGTTGCCCGACGTCGGCTCGAGGATCGTGCGACCCGGGGCCAGCAGGCCGTCGCGTTCCGCGTTCTCGATCATCCGCAGCGCCGGGCGGTCCTTCACCGACCCGGTCGGGTTGCGGTCCTCGAGCTTGGCCCACAGCCGCACCTGCGCCGACGGCGACAGGCTGGGCAGCCCGATCAGCGGCGTGTGCCCGACCGAGTCCAGCAGCGAGGCGTACCTCACCAACCGCGTGCGCTCCCTCCGGCGACCGCCGGCAGCACCGTCACAGAGTCACCGTCGCTGACCGGCGTGGTCAGACCGTCGAGGAACCGGACGTCCTCGTCGTTGAGATACACGTTCACGAACCGCCGCAGCCCGCCGTTATCGACCAGACGCTCGCGCAGGCCTGGATGGCGCGACTCCAGGTCGTCGATGACGGCCTCGAGCGTGTCGCCCGCGCCCGCGACCGCCTTCGCGCCGCCGGTGTACTGGAGCAGGATCGTAGGGATGCGGACTTCGATGGCCATGGCTCGGGCTCCTGGAACTCACGGGACGTTGGTCGGTACAGCGCAAACGGGGCGTCCGGACCCATCATTCCCGACCGGCGACGACGACCTCTTCCTCGGTGACCACGCGGTCCACGATGCGGAACGAGCGGATCTCCACGTCGTCGTCATGACGGGTCGACACGAGCAGGTAATGGGCGGTCGGCTCTGCGGCGTAGTCGAGGTCGGTCCGCGAAGGGTACGCCTCGGAGGCGGTGTGCGAGTGGTAGATGACCACGGGCTCCTCGTCGCGATCGTCCATCTCGCGCCAGACCCGCAGCTGCTCGAGGGAGTCGAAGCGGTAGAAGGTCGGCGACCGCTCGGCGTTGGCCATCGGCACCAGTCGCTCGGGCCGGTCCGACCCGATCGCGCCGGCCACGATCCCGCACGCCTCATCTGGATGATCGCGACGCGCGTGGGCCACGATGGCATCCACGATGTCTTGGCCGATCTTCAGCACGGCCGTCGAGCCTACGGTGCGACCGCCACGCCGCGCGGACCGGTCTCGGCGGTTGGCGGTCAGTCCAGCCCGGCCGACAGAGCGCGGACGAGCGTCTCCTGGACCCAGCCGAGCCAGTCGTAGACGTCGTGGATCTGGCGGCGTGGGTCGTCGTCGGGCAGTGCCTGCCAGTGCTCCTCGTCGCCCTCCTCCACGCCGAGCCGCGTTCCGAGAGCGAGCCGGAGGTCGGTGAGCGTACGCAGCCACGCCTGGGCCTGCTCGGCGTCGAGGTGCAGGCGCACCTTCTCGCCCCCGGAGTCAGGCGGGTCGTCGGAATCGACCGGGGCGGTGGCAGCGAGCGAGGCCAGGACCGCCGCGGCCGCATCCGCCTTCGCCTCGCGCAGACCACGTTCGGTGAATCGGCGGAACTCCGCGGCCGCCTCGTCGTCGCCTCGGTAGGCGTCCGGGAACAGGCGTAGTACGACCGGGTCGGTCGGCCGGGACGGGTCGTCACCGAGCCCGAACGCCGCTGCGAGCGGGTCGCCGGCCTGACGGGGGTCGCGCTGGGCGGGCTCGCCGCGCACGAGCTCGAGCAGTTGACCGACCAGGGATCGCAGCAGCTCGGTCTCGACCTGATGGAACGCCGCGGACACCCCACCGCCACGGGCCCGCCGGAACGCGGTGCTCAGCCTCGGTCCCCCGCCTTCTGCATCGTGGCCCACAAGCCGTAGCCGTGCATGGCTTCCACGTCGCGCTCCATCGCCTCGCGGGTGCCCGAGGACACCATGGCCTTGCCCTTCTCGTGCACGTCGAGCATGAGCTTCTCGGCCTTGCCGCGGGCGTAGCCGAAGTATGACTGGAACACGAAGGTCACGTACGACATGAGGTTGACCGGGTCGTTCCAGACCACTGTCGTCCACGGCGTGTCGGGTACGACGACCTCGTCGGACTCCGGCCGTTCGACCTCGGCGGGTGCGGTGGTCACGGCTCCATGGTGTCACCTCGCGCCCATGGCGATGCAGAGGCGACGGCTACGCTGTGATCGTGCCGGCTGTCGAGGGCCCCGGGACTGCGCTGCTCACGGACCACTACGAGTTGACCATGCTTCAAGCCGCGCTGGCACGTGGAAGCGCGCTGCGTCGATCAGTGTTCGAGGTCTTCGCGCGACGGCTCCCGGAGGGCCGGCGCTACGGCGTCGTGGCCGGAACCGGCCGGCTGCTGACCGATATCGAGCGCTTCCGTTTCGACGACGACGCGCTCGCCGATCTCGAGCGTCGTCGGGTCGTCGACGCACCCACCCTGGACTGGTTGTCCGGCTACCGGTTCGGCGGCGACATCTGGGGCTACGCAGAGGGCGAGTGTTACTTCCCGTACTCGCCCCTGCTCATCGTCGAGGCGAGCTTCGCCGAGGCGGTGGTCCTCGAGACGTTGATCCTCTCAGTCCTGAACTTCGACTCGGCGGTCGCCTCGGCGGCGTCGCGGATGACTGCGGCCGCCGCCGGACGGCCGTGTGTCGAGATGGGCTCGCGGCGCACCCACGAACAGGCCGCCGTAGCGGCCGCACGGGCCGCCTTCGTCGCCGGCTTCGCGTCGACGAGCAACCTGGAGGCGGGACGAACACACGGCGTGCCCACCCAGGGCACGAGCGCCCACTCGTTCATCCTGCTGCACGACGACGAGCGCGATGCGTTCACCGCGCAGGTCGACTCCCTGGGCAAGGGCACGACGCTCCTGGTCGACACCTACGACGTCGCCGAGGCCATCGCCCTCGGCGTGGAGATCGCAGGACCGGAGCTCGGCGCGGTCCGGCTCGACTCCGGGGACCTGCTCGTCCAGGCCCATGAGGTGCGCGCGCAGCTCGATGCGCTGGGCGCCACCGGCACCCGAATCATCGTCACGAGCGACCTCGACGAGCACGCGATCGCGGCACTGGGCGCAGCACCGGTCGACGCCTACGGTGTCGGAACGTCGCTGGTCACCGGTTCCGGCGCGCCGACGGCGGGCTTTGTCTACAAGCTGGTGGCCCGGGCTGCCGCCGACGGCGCGATGGTCGCGGTCGCGAAGAAGAGCAAGGACAAGATCAGCGTCGGCGGACGCAAGTACGCCCTGCGCCGCCGGACGGCCGAGGGCGTGGCCGAAGCGGAGGCGATCGGCCTCGGTGTGCCGCCTGCGGACGACGGCGACGACCGGGCGCTCCTGGTGCCGCTGATCAGCGGCGGCAAGGTCGTCGGCCGCGAGCCGCTCACGGAGGCCCGGGACCGCCATGCCGCAAGCCGGGCCGAGCTACCACCTCCCGCACTGCAGATGTCGCGGGGCGAACCGGTGATCCCGACCGTCTACCTGGAGGACTGACCCGCGATGAGCCGCGCCCTGATCGTCGCCGACGTCCAGAACGACTTCTGCGAGGGCGGCAGCCTCGCCGTCGGCGGTGGCGCGGACGTCGCGTTCGCGATCGCGTCCGTTCTGCACCGATGGCAGGAGGCCGAGCCCGAGGAGCGCGAGTACGCCCACGTCGTAGCAACCCGCGACCACCACGTCGATCCCGGCAACCACTTCTCGACCCGGCCGGACTTCGTCGACAGCTGGCCGCCGCACTGCGTCGCGGGAACCGTCGGTGCCGCGTTCCACCCGAATCTCGATCCGCAGCCCTTCGACGCCGTCTTCGACAAGGGCGACTACGCAGCTGCGTACTCGGGCTTCGAGGGGCGCTCCCACGAGGGCGTCGCGTTGGCCGCCTGGCTGCGCTCACACGCAGTGACTTCGGTCGACATCGTCGGCATCGCGACCGACCACTGTGTCCGGGCGACCGCGCTCGACGCGGCCCGCGAGGGGTTCGACACAAGGGTCCTGCTGGCCATGACCGCCGGCGTCGCGCTCGACACCACCGAGAGGGCACTCACCGAGATGCGCAGCGCCGGCGTCCAGCTGGAGGGTCAGCCGGTGGTGCGGCCGGCCTGAGCCGATGGCCGGATGCTCAACGGTGGTCGGGAATGGTGAGCCCGGACTGCACCGCGAAGACGACGAGCTGCGCACGGTCGCGGGCGTGCAGCTTCACCATCGCCCGGCTCACATGGGTACGAACCGTCGCCGGACTGACCACGAGCTCGGCCGCGATCTCGTCGTTCGATCGCCCGGTGGCCACCCACGCGACGATCTCGCGCTCGCGCTCCGTCAGCTGTTTCAGCTCCGGATGGGGTGAGTTGGCCGGCACCTCACGTCCCGCGAACTGGTCGATCACCCGTCGGGTCACCGACGGCGAGAGCAGCGATGCGCCGTGTGCGACCACCCGAATCGCGTGCAACAGCTCGGCCGGCGCGGCGTCCTTGAGGACGAAGCCACTGGCCCCACTGCGCAACGCCTCGAACACGTATTCGTCGAGTTCGAACGTCGTCAGCATGATGACCCGCACGTCGGCCAGCGCGGGATCGGAGGTGATCTCTCGCAGCGCAGCGAGGCCGTCCAGCACCGGCATCCGGATGTCCATGAGGACGACGTCGGGTCGTGCCTCGTGTACGACGTCGACGCCGGAACGCCCGTCGACGGCCTCCCCGACCAGTTCGACGTCGGCCTCGGACTCCAGCAGCGTGCGCAGGCCCATCCGCACCAGGGCCTGGTCGTCCACGACGACCACGCCGATCGGTCCGCTCGCCTCGTCGGTCATGGCGACGAACCTGGCAGGGGTGGCAGTGGCAGCCGGGCCGTGACGGCGAAGCCGCCCTCCGGTCGCAGACCGGCGTCGAGCGTGCCGCCGAGGTCTTCGGCCCGAGCGCGCATTCCACGGACTCCCGTCCCGGCGCTCGGCGGAAGGCTCGCATCAACTCTCGCCGGGCCGTCGTCGACGACCTGCACCACGACGACATCCTCGCCACGGCGGATTTGCACCCGCGCAGCCCTGCTTCCGGAGTGACGCAGCACGTTGGTCAGCGACTCCTGCAGGATCCGGTACGCGGCCACGTCGACCTCCGGTGGGAGGGCGCCGCCCCCGTCGATCCGGGTCTCGACGTCGACGCCACCGGTTCGGATCCGTTCGACGAGGACGTCGACGTCGGCCAGACCGAGTGCCGGGCGGCGGGGGGCCGACTCGCTCTCCGGCGTCCGCAACACGTCGAGCTCGACACGCAGGCCATCGAGCGACGCGCGGCTCGTCGCCCGGATCGCCTCCAGTGCCTCGCGTACCCTGACCGGGTCCCGGTCGAGGACGTGCAGGGCGACGCCGGCCTGCATCGCGATGACGGCGAGTTCGTGACCGACGCTGTCGTGTAGTTCCTGGGCCATCCGCAGCCGCTCGTCCGACACGGCTCGGCGAGCCGCCGCCGCGCGCATGTCCACCTCGGACTCACGACGCACCCGTACCGCCGAGCCGACCGCCACCGACCCAGCCACGACGGCCGCCCAGGATAGCGCCCACCCGAAGGCGCCGAGCCAGGTCCATTCGACCATGGCGTCGACGAAGCGGAAGATCGCCGCGGCCGCCGTCACGGCGTAGAAGGCCGAGGCGTAGGCGATGGCCCGCCCCAGCGGTAGGCGGATCGCGACTGCGTACACCGCGAACGGTGCGGTGAGCAGGATGGGGCCGAACGGGTAGCCAAGGCCGAGGTAGGTGGCAATAGCCGCTCCGCAGAGCGCGAGCGTCGCCTCGGGCCGTACGCGGCGCAGTACCAGCGACAGCGCAGCGAGCGTTACCAGCACAATCGCGAGGCGATCGGGGTACCTGCTGAATTCCTGGTCGTCTCCAGCCGGGCGGGTACCGAAGAACCCGATGACCAGCAGGGGAAGCGACAACCAGAGATCGTTGACCGAGAACCACCCGTGGGCGGGCCGTCCCGGTTCAGCGTTCATGGATCACGACGATATGCCGACCCTTCGGGGTCGGCATCGCCCTCCGCGCGTAGCCGGTGTACGCAAACCTGCGTACACCCGAAGCCGATCCTGGACCGACGACTGCTGACGTCCGGTCGGGCGAGGCTCGGTGCATGACGAACACCATCGTGGTCACCGACATGCTGACCAAGCGATACGGCGATCGACTCGCCGTCGACGAGGTGAGCCTCACCGTCCGGCGCGGTGAGGTGTACGGGTTCCTCGGACCGAACGGCGCCGGCAAGACGACCACCCTGCGCATGCTGCTGGGCCTGGTCCGTCCCACGAGCGGCTCCGCCCGTGTGCTCGGACACCACCCTGGCCACCCGCAGGCCGTAGCGGGTGTCGGGGCGCTGGTCGAAGGCCCTGGCTTCTACCCCTACCTGTCCGGGCGCGACAACCTTCGCGTCATGGCCCGCTATCGGGGCCTTGGTGGCACGGAGGTGGAGACCGCCCTCGGCCGCCTCGATCTACGCGAGCGCGGCGGCGACAGCTTCAAGTCGTACTCGCTCGGCATGAAGCAGCGTCTCGGTGTGGCTGCAGCCCTGCTCGGCGAT
>DATHII010000201.1:0-11939 GCA_035316885.1 Jiangellaceae bacterium
TCGCCGCAGCGTCGAGCTCGGCAAAGCCTCAGTCCGGGATGACGCGCGACATCAGTCCGGGATGACCTGAGACACCTGTCCGGGATGTCCTGAACCAGCACACCGTCACCCGCTCCACATGCAAGGGCCCAGGCAACTGAAACCTGTTGCGCTTCCCGCCGCGGTTCGCCGCTAGTTTTGCGGGTATGTCTCATATCGGCGAGCCCGAGAATGACCCGCGGGCCGAGGGCCCGGTCGAGGAGGAGCGGGCCCGGCGCTTTGGGTGGTGGGACATGTTCGTCCACCCCGATGACGACCCGCGGACCGACGGGGGGTTCCAGGGCGAGCGCGCCACGCTGGTTGGGGATCTGCGCGATCAGCGCCTGACGCTGGAGCTGAAGTGCTCCGGCCTCGACGCCGCCGACCTGGCTCGCCTTTCGGTGGAGCCGTCCAATCTGTCGCTACTGGGGTTGGTGCGCCACCTGGCCGGGGTCGAGCAGACGTGGTTCCGGCTCAGGATGGCCGGGCAGGACGCACCGCGGCACTTCCGCTCCGATGCCGACCCAACTGAGACTTCGATGGCGCAGTGCCCGACCCCGAGGTCGTCACCGAGGCGTAGAACACCTGACGTGCCGAGGTCGCCTTCGCGGAGCAGTTCGTGGCCGAGGCGCCTGATCTCGACGTCGTCGGGATGGAGGGCGACTGCCTGCGGGAGGTGCTGGTGCACATGATCGAGGAGTACGCCCGACACAACGGCCACGCAGACTTTCTGCGCGAGCGGATCGACGGAAGAGTGGGCCAGTAGCCGTCGAGGTCGGGCCCGTTCACCACATGTGCGCGGCGAGTTGGGGCAGAAGGTTCACTTCTCTATGTCGATGCGGATGAACGGGGCCGGCCGGGTCGAGTGGATGGCCTCGCCGTCGACGAGGACGTCGCCGTCGAAGGTCACCTGACCGGTCGCTGTCGCTTCACGCTGCTTCCTGGAGCTTCCCGGCCCGTTGACGGTTGCCTCCAGCGGTCCGACGCCCGTCCACGCCACGTCGAAGGAGACCTGGTGGGTCCCACCGAGGTTGTCCCTGGCGATTCCCGTTCCGGCGGCGGTGACGCTCTTGAGGTTGTCGGTGCTCGCGATGGTCGCCGGTGCGGTCGGTGCGGCCCAGCTGAACGAGATGCCGCCAGGGCAGACAGCCAGGAACTGCACCCTGGCCGTGGGGTCCGGGTCTTCTGTATCAGGTGACTCGAAGTCGCGCGTGCTCCGCACCAACAGCGTCGCCTGCACCGTCGAGCCGTCGGCACACTCGTGCGGCACCTCCCAGAAGGCTTCGGCCGTCTCCTCGAAGAAGCGGAACCTTTCCGCTGCGGTCGACGCGGATGTGGACATCGCCAGCACCGCAGTTACGGCCGCCAGCGGGAAGACGACCCAGCGTCGCCACCCGGAAGCTGTATTGAACATGTGAACCTCCCCGGCCGGGCGGCTGATGCTGCCGCCTCTGGACAGGATCCGGACCGCCCGGTTCCCCTAACGACGCCCACGAACCGTGGGTGCGAAGGGTTCACACGGCAGTCCGCCTCGGCGGCCGGCACAGTCAATCGCCAGGCAGACCGACCGACACGATCTGTGTGGCCGACATGTGGCGGAGCCAGGCCGACCTCGACGCGGCGCTGGCGCCGCCCGAGGCGTCGGGCACGGTCGGTGCTCGTCTTCACCAGGCGCGATACGTAGATGGAGCAAAGTGACATATACGTACCAGCTCGCGCGCGAGTCGCCGACCTGTGGCGGGTGGCCCGGCTCGCTACTACAGCGGCGAGCACGACCAGCCATGGTGGAACCTTGGCGTATGGAGCGCCGCTAACAGCGGCGCGGGGAAGATCGCGTCCACGCCCGATATGGCCGCACTGGTAACGATGGGTCGATCAGCGCATCGGCGTACATCAGTGGGAGCACCACGTGCCCCCCGCCGAAGACGAGAGCCCAGGCCGCCGTTGCGGCCCGGCCCTCGCTTACGGGCGCGAAAGGTCGGCCGCTCGCGCCGGATGCCTCAGCGGACGACCACATTGACCCGTTGCACGTGGTTGTTGGCCGTGCCCTGACGGTTCCACGCCTGGTCGACGGGCTGGACGTTGCCCTCCGCGTCGCTCGCCCGGACGCACAGCTCGATCCGGCCCGGCGTGCGGGCATCCCAGCTCCATCGCCACGACCGCCACTCGAATGCATCGGGTCGAAGGCCGAGATCGGCCTCGTGCCAGGTCCCACCCCCGTCAACACTGACCTCGACGCGGGTGATTTGGCCCCATCCGGACCAGGCACGACCGGTCAGCACATGCGTGCCGCGCTCGACGATGCGCGTACGAGTCTGGAAGTCGGGGAAGCCCGGCGGCTGGACCAGCGCCTTGGGCCGAATCCGCGTCACCGGGTCGCCCGGATCGTCCGGTTCCTGCTTGAGTCGGTACGCGATGCTGTTCTGGTAGCCGTCGAACGGTGCGTCGAGGACGCTGACGTCGGCGAGCCACTTCACCTGGGCCATGCCATACCAGCCCGGCACCAGGAGGCGCAGGGGTGCACCGTGCTGCGGCGGCAGCGGCTGGCCGTTCATGCCGTAGACGAGAAGCACGTCGTCCCGCAGCGCCTCGGTCAGCGGTAGCCCCCGTCGGTAGGTCTGCTCGACGCCGCGCTCGACACCGTGATCGGCTCCCGTGAAGGCGACGTCGACCGCGCTCGGACGGGCACCGGCTTCGCGCAGGAGAGGAGCGAGCGGTGTGCCGGTCCACTCGGCGGTACCGACGGCCTCGTCCATCCATGGCTGGCTCACCGGACGCGGGGCGAGCCGTGCACGACCATTGCCGGCGCACTCGAGCGTCACCCGCTTGGTCACCCGCTCCCGCGACCGGAGATCATCGAGGCCGAACGACAGCGGGCGCTCGACGTCGCCGTCGACGCGCAGCCGCCAGGTGTCGGCGTCGACATACGGGATGTCGTAGTGCGTCAGCAGGTAGTGCAGACCCACCGGTGTCACGTCGTAGCGCAGTGCTTCCAGCGGCATGCCGTGGTTACGGGCGGCCAGCCTGAGCTCATCGATCGAGATACCCTCGCCCGGCTCGGCTACGCGTGCCGGTGGGCTGACGGACGTGTCGAGCGCCTCCATGTCACCACCCCCTCGGAGCAACTCAACTACTGTCCACGTCTTTCGCCGACGGCACCAGGGCCGCAGGGTGCGACATCCCTACCATCACCGGATGGAGCGACGGACGGACGGCCAACGTCACCATCGACGCGCCCCCGCCACGGTGTTCGCGATCGTCGCCGATCCACACCAACACCCTCGAATCGACGGCTCCGGCAGCGTGCGCGGCATCGTCGAGGGTCCGCAACGGCTCACGCGCGGGGCCACTCGAGGCCGTGCCCGGGGGTGGCACTCGGGTCACGGAGACGTTCGACTACTCCCGGTACCGCCGTTGGGTGCACGTCCTGCGGTTGCTGCGATTCCCGGAGCGGAACCGTCGCGGCATCGAGCGGACTCTCCCGCGCCTCAAGGCCGCCGCCGAGGCCGATTCCAGGACGTCGGGTAGCAGCTGATCGGCGCCCACTGGTCAAGTCGGTGCGTCGCGAACGTGTCGGGCGGCGATCAGCGCCCGGCGGCGGACTGGCTCGGGCGTGTGGCTGCCGACCGCAGCGGATCGGTGTCCGAGCGCAACCGTTCGGTCAGGAAGACTTCCCAGGTTCGGTGGCCAACGGCCCGTTCGGGGGCGAGGTTGGCGCCGTCCCGGTAGGCGCGGGCGGCCTTGCCAGGGAGGCGCATCGGCATCGTGATCCGGTGCTTGCCGGTGGCCTTCAGATAGCTGCGGACCAGTTCTTTCACCGTGTAGACGCGCGGCCCGCCGAGGTCGGGTACGAGCCCGGACGGCTTGCCGAGGGCGAGCTCGACGAGCCGCGCCGCCACCTCACCGGCATCGATCGTTTGGACCTTGAAGCCGCTCGGGACCGGCACGATCGGCATCTTGGCCAGGGCCTGCACCGTCGTGAGGGTCAGATCGTGGAACTGGGTGGCGCGCAGGGTGGTCCACGGGAGTCCAGAGTCGGCGACGATCAGCTCCGCGGCCCGCTTGGAGGCGAAGTAGCCGAACATGGCGCGGTCGACCCCGCTGACGACCGGGATTCGGTCGGCTCCGACGACCGAGATGTAGACGATGTGGGGGCGGCCGACCTTGGCTGCCGCCCGCACGAGGTTCCGGGCCTTGAGGTCGTCGCCCTTCTGGGTGCCCGCACAGTGGATGATCGTCTCGACGCCTTTGACGGCAGCCTCGACTCCCTTGCCGGTGGCCAGGTCGCCGGCCACGAACTCGACGCCGTCGGTTGGCTTGTGCGAGCTGCGGCTGAGCACCCGCACGTCGGCGCCGGCATCCTGCAGAAGCGGCACGATGCGGCGTCCGAGCGTGCCCGTGCCGCCGGTGAGCAGAATGGGTGGCGTCATGGCTTCTCCAATCTCGTTCGGTCCCGGAGTGGATCTCCCGGTCACATCAGCAGGGTTTTCGGGGTCTACATCTATGACACCCCGCGACTGAGGAATGTGACGTGACGGACGAGAGTGCATGGCTGGCCGAGCGTTTCGAGGAGCATCGGAGTCGCCTGCGAGCGGTGGCCTACCGGATGCTCGGCTCGCTCAGCGAGGCCGATGACGCCGTGCAGGAATCCTGGCTGCGCCTCAGCCGCGCCGACACCAGCAGTGTCGAGAACCTCGCCGGATGGTTGACCACGGTGGTGGCGCGAGTGTGTCTGAACATGCTGCGCTCGCGCGAGACCCGGCGCGAAGAGCCGCTGGACGTGCACATGCCCGACCCGATCATCAGCCGCGAGGACGGAGGCGACCCCGAGCAGGAAGCGTTGCTGGCCGACTCGGTCGGGCTGGCGCTGCTGGTGGTGCTCGAGACGCTGACGCCGGCCGAGCGGCTTGCCTTCGTGCTGCACGACATGTTCGGCGTGCCGTTCGAGGAGATCGCCCCGATGATCGAGCGTTCCCCGGCCGCGGCCAGACAGCTCGCGAGCCGCGCCCGCCGTCGGGTGCAAGGGCAGGCCCCGGCTCCCGACCCTGATCTCACCCGCCAACGCGAAGTGGTCGACGCGTTCTTGGCCGCCGCCCGCGCCGGCGACTTCGACGCGCTCGTCACCGTGCTCGACCCCGACGTCGTACTACGGGCCGACGGCGGCACGGCGCGCGCCCGCCAGACCGTCGTGATCCACGGCGCGCGGGCCGTGGCCACACAAGCGGTCAGCGCCAAGCGGCTCGCCCCGTTCGCGCGGCCGGCGCTGATCAACGGAACCGCCGGTGTCGTAGCCACGGCGGCCGGGCGAGTGTTGTCGGTCATGGGCTTCACCGTCGCGCACGGGAAGATCGTCGCTATCGACGTGCTCTACGACCCCGAACGCCTTGCCGACCTCGACCTGGCAGTCCTCGATGACTCACCGTAAGTAACCGGCCAGCGGGCCGAGGCGGTCAGTTGCGCCAGAGGATCACCAGTGCCCGGTCGTCGGAGTCGGATGCGGCGACCGCGTCGATCAGCCGCCTGGCTCCGTAGCGGAAGCCCCGAGCCACGAGCCGCTCGGCCTCGCCCTGGAGCTTGTCGATGCCGTCGGTGAGGTCCCGCCGGGGGGTCTCTACCAGGCCGTCGGTGTAGAGCAGGAGCGCGTCGCCCGAGCGCAGAGTGCCCGAGCTCGGCACGTAGTCGTCCTTCTCGAACACGCCGAGCAGGCCGCCGGTCGCCTCGAGGATGCTCCACTTCCCCGAACCGGCATGGAAGTGCACGGCCGGCGGATGGCCGGCCGATCGAACCTGGTACTCGCCGGTGCCGAGGTCTACGACGAGGTAGACGGCCGTCGCGAAGCCCTCCGCCCAGTCTTGCCGAAGGAGATAGGCGTTGGCCGCCGGGAGGAACTCCACCGGCGGAAGCGAGCCGATCAGGCCACCGAATGCGCCCGACAGCATCAGAGCCCTGGTGCCTGCGGCGAGTCCCTTGCCCGAGACGTCCACGAGCGCGACCTCGAGGACGAGGCCCTGCGGCGAGCGCGAGGCGACGAGGAAGTCGCCGGAGAACTTCGACCGGCCGGCCGAGCGGTGTACGACCTCGGCCTCCCAGCCGCGCGGCAGCGCGGGCATCTCGCCCTGCGCACGCAACCGGTCGCGCAGGTCGACGAGCATCGACTCGCCGACCGTCCCCTGGACGCCGAGACGGGCCCGTGACCGGGCCGACCCGATGGCGACCACAGCCGTGATCGCCACCACGAACACCACGCCGAGGTAGAGCTCGTCGACACCGTGGACGATGCCCTCCCCCACCAGGGCGACTCCGGTGACGATCACCACCAGCACCAGCGAAGGGACCGACAAGGCCAACCCACCGAGCAGGACGGGCAGGACGAACATGCTGAACGGGATCGTCCCCGGCAGGGTGATGCGAACGAAGTAGACCACGACGATCATCAGCAGGAGCGAGCCCAACACCACCGGCTCGCGATCCATCCAGCGGCCCAACCGGGCGGCCACCCCCCGGCGAGTGAGCCGCCGCCTGAGGATCCGGTCGGATCTCGCGGTCACGGCGCGACAGTAGCGGTCGCAGCGCCCGCACCAAAGACGAGATTCCTTACTCCACCACGGAAGCTGGGACCAAGCGCCCATGGACCCGCCGGAGCAGGGCACGTACTGTCGGTCCCATGACCGGCCGTGGGAAGGTGCCCGATCGCCGGATGGATCACGTAGACCGACGGTCTCAGGTCGGTGTCTCCGGTGCCATGCGGGCCCGGGACGTCTCCCGGCCGACCGACGAGCTCGTCGCCGAGGTCATGCGGAAGGACCGCCCGACAGGGGAGGAAGCTCCCCCACCTGCTCGTAGCGGTTGAGCATCCTGATCCGGCGTTCGTGCCGCTCGTCGCCCGAGAACCGCGTTGCCAGGAAGATCCGTACGAACCCGACGACCTCGTCGATCGAGTGCACGCGCCCTCCGACCGCCATGACGCGAGCGTCGTTGTGTTCGCGCGACAGGCGGGCGGTGTCGGCGCTCCAGACCAGAGCCGCCCGGATACCTCGCACCTTGTTCGCGGCCATCTGCTCGCCGTTGCCCGAACCCCCGAGCACGACGCCCAGGCTGGTGTCGTCATGGGCGACCGCCTCGGCTGCACGGAGGCAGTAGACCGGATAGTCGTCAGCGTCGTCGTAGACGAACGCGCCGTGATCGACAACCTCGTGGCCGTCGGCGCGCAACGCCTCGGCCACCTGGTTCTTGACCTCGAAGCCGGCGTGATCGGACCCCAGATGGACGCGCATGGCGCCATCCTGCCAGCGACCACGGACGACGTCGGACTTCGCGCGCATCCATAGATCTGTCAGGATCGGGCGCATGCCTGGAACCAACCTGACCCGCGAGGAGGCACGCGAACGCGCCGCCCTGGTCGAGGTCGACTCCTACGAGATCGAGCTCGACCTCACCGCCGGCGACAAGACGTTCGCGTCCACGACGACCGTGCGGTTCCGCAGCGCTAAGAAGGGCGCGAGCACCTGGCTCGACCTGGTCGCACCGGCGGTCGGAGAGGTGGTTCTCAACGGAACCTCTCTCGACGCGCTCGACGTCTTCGACGGCAGCCGGATCCGTCTCGACGGCTTGGCAGCGAAGAACGAGGTGCGAATCGTCGCCGAGGCGGCCTACATGCACACCGGCGAAGGGCTGCACCGGTTCGTCGACCCGGTCGATAGCGAGGTCTACCTCTACAGCCAATTCGAGGTCGCCGATGCTCGGCGCGTCTTCGCGTGCTTCGAGCAGCCCGACCTCAAGGCGACGTTCGCGTTCACGGTCACCGCGCCGGGACACTGGCAGGTGGTGTCGAACTCCCCGACACCCGAACCGTCGGACGTGGGCGACGAGACGGTGGTCAAGCGTTGGGAGTTCGAGGCAACACCGCGGATCTCCACCTACGTCACGGCACTGGTCGCGGGCCCGTACCACGTCGTGCGCGACGAGTATGCCGGGAAGGAGACGACCATCCCGTTGGGCCTTTTCTGCCGGGCCTCGCTCGCCGAGCACCTCGACGCCGAGGAACTCTTCGACGTCACCCGCCGCGGCTTCGCGTTCTTCGAGGACGTCTTCGGGCTCGCCTATCCGTTCGCGAAGTTCGACCAGCTGTTCGTCCCGGAGTTCAACGCCGGCGCCATGGAGAACGTCGGGTGCGTCACCCACCACGAGGACTACGTCTTCCGCAGCCGCGTCACCGACGCTGCCTACGAGCGCCGGGCGGAGACCATCCTGCACGAGATGGCGCACATGTGGTTCGGCGACCTGGTCACGATGCGCTGGTGGGACGACCTGTGGCTCAACGAGTCCTTCGCCACCTGGGCGAGCGTGCTCTCCCAGTCCGAGGCGACCCGCTGGACCGAGGCGTGGACCACATTCGCCGTGTCCGAGAAGCTCTGGGCGCTGCGTCAGGACCAGCTCCCCTCCACCCACCCGATCTCGGCTGACATCCGCGATCTCGACGACGTCCAGGTCAACTTCGACGGCATCACCTACGCGAAGGGCGCCAGCGTCCTCAAGCAGCTCGTGGCCTGGGTCGGGCGCGACGAGTTCCTCGCAGGTGTCCGCGCGTATTTCGCCGAGCACGCGTGGGGCAACACCGAGCTGTCCGACCTGTTCGCCCACCTCGAGAAGACCAGCGGCCGCGACCTGTCCTCCTGGCGGGAGCAGTGGCTGCAGACCGCCGGCGTGAACACCCTCCGCCCAGTCGTCGAGGTCGACGACGACGGCGCGTACACGTCGGTGACCATCCTGCAGAGCGCCGCCGAGGAGCACCCCACCCTCCGCGACCACCGGATCGCGGTCGGGCTCTACGACAACACCACGGAGGGCGTCGTCCGGCGCCGCCGGCTCGAGCTCGACGTCAGCGGCGAGCGCACCGAGGTACCCGACCTCGTCGGGGAGCCGCAGCCCGACCTCCTCCTGCTCAATGACGACGACCTCACCTTCGCCAAGATCAGGCTCGACGAACGGTCGCGGCAGACCGTGGTCCGCGACATCGGCCGGATCACCTCGTCGCTTCCCCGGGCCATGTGCTGGACCGCCGCCACCGACATGCTGCGCGACGCCGAGCTGCCCACGCGCGACTACGTCGAGTTGGTCCTCGGCGGGGTCGAACTCGAGTCCGATGTCTCCGTGGTCCAGACGGTCCTTGCTGCGGCCCGGACGGCCATCCACCAGTACGCCGACCCACCCGATCGGCTGATGCTGCTGGCGCGCTTGACCAGCGCCCTGCGCCGTATGGCGGGCGCCGCCGAACCCGGCAGCGACCCCCAGCTGTCGTTCACCCGTGCCTGGGTCGCGGCCGCCGGGAGCCCAGAACATCTCGACGAGGTGCGTGCGCTGCTCGAGACCACGGACGGCGGCACGGTGCTGCCCGGACTCGACGTCGACACCGACCTACGCTGGAGCCTGCTGCACCGGCTGGTGATCCTCGGCGCGGCCGACCCGGACGCGATCGATGCGGAGCTAGCCCGCGACGACACTGCCACCGGGCGGCGCCAGGCCGCCTACGCCCGGGCGGCGCA
Source organism: Jiangellaceae bacterium (assembly GCA_035316885.1). GTDB lineage: Bacteria > Actinomycetota > Actinomycetes > Jiangellales > Jiangellaceae > DASRTE01. The sequence continues at coordinate 9,561 of DATHII010000201.1, forward strand.
GCCAAGCGAGCAGGCGAAGGAGGATGCCTGGGCTGAGTCCGTCGAGTCCGACGAACTTCCCAACGCCCTGCTGTTCGCAACGATCGAGGGGTTCGCCCAACCCGAGCAGAGCGAACTGGTCCGCCCCTACGTCGGCAGATACCTCGACGCCGTGCCCAAGGTCTGGTCGCAACGAACGACCGACACTGCCAAGGCGATCATCGTCCGCCTGTTCCCCCGGACCTTGTCCGACAAGGCGACCGCCGACACGGTCAGGGCCTGGCTCGCCGCCACCGAGGTGCCGCCTGCACCGCGTCGGCTCGTCGTCGAGGGCCTCGCCGACCTCGACCGCGCGCTGCGCGCCCAGGCCTGCGACCACGAGGCTGCGACGACCGAACCGCGCTGAACCGGATATCGCTCAGGCGGCCAGGCGGGCGCGCGTGGCCGGGATCACCTCCTGGGCGAACCGGCGCAGCCGCTCGTGGCCGGCGCCGTCCGAGCCCCAGAACACGATGGTCTGCGCCCGGTGGTCGACCACGAGCGACGTCAGCTCGTCCACCCACTGTCCGACCGGGCCGTGCAGGAACCCCTCGGACCGGCCGTCGGTGATCGTGCCGTTGACGTTGAACACCCTGCGCACGTCGGTCGGCTTCCGCCCCGCCTCGGCCGCGCCCTCATCGACCCGCGCGTTCATCTCCGCCAGGCGGGCGAGGACGTCGGGCCTGATGGAGTGCACCCAACCGTCCGCGATTCGGCCGGTCTGACGCAACGACCGTGGGCCGGACGAGCCGATCCAGATGCCGATGTCGTGTACAGGGATCGGCCCGGAATGGACCCCGCGCAGGTGGTAGAAGTCGCCCTCGAAGCGCAGGCCGCGCTCGCCACTCCAGACCCGCCTGATCACCTCGACGCCCTCGGCGAGCTGGTCGACCGACTCGCCGGCGCTGCGCCGGGTGCCCCCGTATCCCTCGATGGCGTCCCAGAAGGCTCCTGCCCCGAGGCCGAGTTCGAACCGGCCACCGGACAACACGTCGAGCGTCGCGGCCGTCTTTGCCAGCACGGCAGGAGGACGCAGCGGGAGACTAGCCACGTCGGGGAAGGCCCGGAGCCTCGTCGTCGTCGCGAGGATCGCGCTCATGAGCGCGAACGTGTCGACGAAACGGCGCTGGTATGGATGGTCCTGGATGCCGACGTACTCGAGGCCGAGCCGCTCCACCTCGCGGGCAGTTTCGATCAGCGGATCGGCCGCGTTCGGGATCAGGAAATAGCCGAAGTCGAGATCGCCGCCGGCCTCGGGCATCGCAGGCACCTCCAGGGGTTTCCCCGCACCAACCACGACCGCCGCCCCCGTGTTCCGCGGCCGTAGCCCGCCCGACCAGTGGGTTACCCGACCAGTGGGGCCCGCGCCGAACGCCAGGGACGCGCGACCTCGAGCTGCGCCGCCAATGTGAGCAGCGTCTCCTCGTCGCCGTGCCGGCCGCCGAGCATGACGCCGACCGGCAGCGTCACTCCGTTCACCTCGGCCCGGTACAGCGGCAGGCTGATCGCGGGACGGCCGGTGAGGTTCCAGACACTGGTCCATGGGGTGTACTCGGTCTGGGCGGCGAAGTCGGCCGCCGGATTGTCATCGTCGCGCAACTCCCCGACGCGGGCCGGAAGGCGGGCGAGTGTCGGCGAGAGGATCACGTCGTAGTCGGCCCAGGCCAACGCTGTGTCCCGGGTCGTCGTCTGCACGCTCGAGATCGCCTGGGCGTACGCGACACCCGAGACGCGCCTCCCCTCGTCCCGCAGCCAGCGGGTCAGCGGCACCAGCAGCTGTTCGGTCCCGGGCGGCACCGGGGCAGCCGCGGCGAGAACCGACCAGATCGCCTCGAACGACGCCCAACGCTGCGCAGGGAAGGGCACCGGCGCCTCCTCCACCCGATGGCCGAGGTCGGCGAGCAGTGCGGCGGTGTCCCCGACGGCGTCCAGGCACTGCACGTCGACGGCCGCTCCCTCGGCGATGACCGGGGTGGTCAGTACCCCCACGCGAAGCACGCCCGGATCCAGCTCGCACGCCTCGAGGAACGTCGTCGCCGGCGGCACCAGCACATGCAGGTCGCCAGGCCAGCCGCTCGCGAGCACGTCGAGCGCCGCCGCGGTGTCCCTGACGTCGCGCGTCAGCACACCGTTGACGGCGAGCCCGGCTCCGTCGACACCGTAGGGCCCGGGGCTGACCCGTCCCCTGGTCGGCTTGAGCCCGACCAGGCCGCAGGCGCTTGCCGGGATCCGGATGGAGCCGCCGCCGTCCGACCCGTGGGCGACGGGAACGATCCCGGCCGCCACCGCAGCGGCCGCGCCCCCGCTGGAGCCGCCGGCCGATCGCTCCAGGTCCCACGGTGTCCGGGCGGGCGGCGCCAC
>DATHII010000202.1:0-2517 GCA_035316885.1 Jiangellaceae bacterium
TTGGCGACAGCGAACCGACTCAGCAGATCCCCGTCGTTGCATGCCACCTCGACGGTCAGCCGCTCGGCACGGTCCCGGAACTCGGCCAGCAGCTCCCCCGCGTAGCGGGTGTGGTAGTCCCGCAGCGACGGGGACGACGACGAATGGAACCCGTAGTCCACCCCGAACAGCAGATGGTCGGGTACCACGTCCAGCAGTTGAACGAGCCAGCAGGTGGGGCACACGGCGACCTGCAGCGGATACCGCGGCTGGGCCTCACCTGGATCGGCTGGGAACGAGTCGGCGAGCGGCGACTCACCCAGATCCAGGAACGGTTGCAGATCGGTGTCGCCGCAGGCCCCGCACCGGTCCCGCCGGACCGTGAACGCTGTCCGCAGCCCATCGTCCGGGTCGACGGTCACGACCCGGCTCGTCTCATCCGTCGTCATGGACACCTCCGCATAGGTGCCCAGGGGCCGATGATGCGGCACCGGCCCCTGGTCTCAGGGGAACACGAAACGGTCAGACCGCCGCATTCCCAGCGAAGTGCTTCACAGCACCTGTCTGATCCACGAGCACCGAGTCCGCCCTCAGCAGCGCACGGAAGGTGACAAGATCGTTGGCGAAGGCGTATTCGTCGCTGCGCTCAAACCTGACCCCGCCGGCGATGCGGACGAAGAACTGCGACAGGTCCCCGAAGATGATGCTCTTCGCGCCGGTCGCGATGGCGGGGACGAACGGGTCGGTGTAGATCGGCTTCCCGACGAGAGTGTCAGGGGTGCCGGCGACCATCGACGGTTGGAAGATGTACTGCCCCGTCGTGTCCTTGATCTTCCGGAGGACGGCCATGGTGGCATCCCGGACGATCCACGCACATGACTGCGACGCCCGGTAGGGGGCGATCACGCTGTAGAACAGGTCGTACAGCAGGTCACCGCCCTGGTTCGCGGTCGCCGACGTCGCACCAAGTCCACCGTTCGCGCCGGTCGGGCCGGTGACACCAAGGGTGGAGTTGTTGAGGATCCCAGTCGGCTTCGCGGAGCCGTTCCCGGTGATCGCATCAGCGCCGAACGCGTTCCCCAGCGCACGACCAGCCTGCATCGCCAGGTAACCCTCAAGGTCGACGCCGGTGTCGTCAATGAGTTCCCGGGACACCTGGATGAGAACGCCGTACTTGTAGGCGCCGAGGGTGGCCTGCCCGAACGCCGGGTCCGACGCAGACAGCGACGCGGCCTCAGCGGTGAGGACCGCCGTGGAGTGCCCTGTGGTCTTCGGGACCTGCAGCTGCTCACCGGAGTCGGTGCGCAGCACGGTCGCGCCGGCCTGCAGGATCGCGGACACCTCAACGAGGTGCGCCATCAGCCGGTCGTAGAACGACGTCGGGACGGTGTTACCACCGGCGCCGGTGGTCAGCTTCGACAGGGCGCGGTAACTGATCGGGCCGGGGCTCGTCGGCCGCACCTCGTAGAAGCGGCTACGGGATTCGCCGCGAAGCCACGACCGCAGCTCCTTCGCGACATCGCCCCCGTCGCCGCTCTGAGATGCGGCCCGTTCGACGGGCTTCCCAACGAGACGCTGAAACGACTCCTCGGTGTCCTTCGCACGGGTCTCACCGTCAAGGACAGCCTTGATCCGCTTGTCGAGCGCGTCCAATTCGGCGTTGAGGGTCTGCCACTGCGACTCCTCCTCGCCGGAGAACGCGCGGTTCTCCTCCGCGGCCTTGTCCGCGAGGCCTTTCGCCTGCTCCCACACGGCAGCGCGGCGTTCCCGCAGCCTGGTAACGATCTCGCTCATAGCGAGGTGCCCTCCTTCAGGGCTGGTAGGGGTATGAGCGAGGTGGTTGGCGACCTGCCTCCACGCGTCTTGACGGCGACGCGTGTGCCGTACGTGAAGCGACCCGCCTAGAAGCGGTGGCTGTCGGCCTGCCGCCGACGAGTCGCGACCGTGAGTTGATCAAGCCCACGGGTCTTGCTTGCCCAGGAGCGCCATCCGTGCGGCGGCCCCGAACGTCTTCGGTTTCGGCGCGGCCGACGCGCCGTCGGTGCGGACCAGGAACTTCCGCAGATCCTCTGCGCGGGCGACCTCGTCGACACTGACCCCGACCTTGATCGCCAGCGATGCGAGGGCCGCTGACCTGGCCTCAGCGCGCAACCCCACCGACGTGTCCATGTACGCGGGGGTGTTCACCGGGGCCACGTCAACGAGCCGGCCAGACACGAGTTTCCGCAGCGGGAACCCCTGATCGGTGACCGCCCACTCGTCCTCGTACATGTAGAACGCGAACGACGACTTCCGCACGTCGCCACGTTCCACGAGCTCGACGATGTCCATCCGGTGCGACGGCGGGTAAACGTCATAATCGAGCCCCGTGTCGTCCACCGACAGCCGCAGCGTCCCCGACCCGGACGTGCCGAGCAGCATGTTGTCGTCGTGGTTGTACCGGGCCATCACATCGGGCCAGCCGTCGCCGCGGGACTTGTTGAAGAACGACGGGATGACTTCCTCCACGAACCCGCCGAGGTTCTGCGAGAGTCGGTT
>DATHII010000203.1:0-4548 GCA_035316885.1 Jiangellaceae bacterium
TCGGTGGGCAACTGCAGCGCGCCCTTCTCTCGGCCCCTTGGCTTGCGTCCACCGACGAGAAGCACGTAAGTGCCCCGGCGATTCAAGGAGATGAGTGACTCACATGGATCATGCGATTTGGGCCGAGGGCCTGGTCAAACGCTTCGGCGAGACAACCGCTCTGGACGGGGTCGATCTCGGCGTTCGCACCGGTACGGTGCTGGGGTTGTTGGGGCCGAACGGTGCGGGTAAGACGACCGCCGTGCGGGTGCTCAGCACGCTGCTGAGGCCTGACGCCGGCTACGCGAGGGTGGGTGGCTACGACGTTGTCGACGACGCCCACCAGGTGCGCCAGCTGATCGGCCTGACCGGGCAGTACGCGGCGGTCGACGAGATGCTCACCGGTGCGGAGAACCTTCTGCTGATCGGCCGGCTGCTCGGTCATCCCAAGAGGCAGGCCAAGCAGCGAGCCCGTGAGCTGTTGGCCGATTTCGGCTTGGCCGACGCGGCCGACCGGGCGGCAAAAACCTATTCCGGTGGCATGCGACGGCGGCTGGATCTGGCGGCGAGCCTCGTAGGCCGGCCACCGATGCTGTACCTGGACGAGCCCACCACCGGGCTCGACCCACGTGCGCGCAGCGAGCTGTGGAATCTCATCCGAAGCCTGGTCGCCGGCGGGGTGACGGTGCTGCTCACCACGCAGTACCTTGACGAGGCCGACGAGCTGTGCGACGAGATCGTCGTCATCGACCACGGTCGAGTCATCGCCTCGGGTACGCCGGGCGAGCTGAAGTCCAAGACCGGTGCGCAGACCCTCGCGGTGCGGCCCGAAGACGAGGTCCACCTGCCCGTCGTGACCTCGGTGGTGGCCGAGCTGGCCAAGGTGACGCCAGATGTGGAGGGCCAGCTGGTGACCGCGGCGGTCACCGATCCGGCCGTGCTGCCGGCCGTGGTGCGCCGCCTCGACGACGCCGGCGTAGTGGTCACCGAGCTGGCGTTGCGCAGTTCCAGCCTGAACGAGGTGTTCCTGTCCCTGACCGGGCACCCCGCCGAAGAGGACGAAGAGACCGAAAGGACCATGGCATGACCGCCGTTACCGCCGTCCCGGAGCTGAACCCGCGGGTCAGCCCGATCGAGGGTGTGCGCCAGAGCCTCACCCTGGCCTGGCGCACCGTTGTGCAGGTCCGCCACAACCCCTGGGAGCTGGGCGACTTCAGCATCCAGCCGATCATGTTCGTGCTGCTGTTCACCTTCGTGTTCGGCGGCGCGATCGCCGGCGACACCAGCGCGTACCTGACCTTCATGCTGCCGGGCATGATCGTGATGAACATGCTGTTCGTCACCCTCTACGTCGGGCAGGGCCTGAACACCGACCTCACCAAGGGGGTGTTCGACCGCCTCAGGTCGCTGCCGATAGCCAGGTGGGCACCTCTGGCCGGGCGGATCGCCGCCGATCAGGTCAAGCAGGCATGGTCGATCCTGCTGGTGCTCGCCGTCGGCATGGTGCTCGGCTTCCGCTTCGGGACCAACCTGGCATCCGTGCTCGGCGCCATCGCGTTGCTGCTGGTCTTCGCGCTGGCGTTCTCATGGGTCTCGGTGCTCGTCGGCGTACTGGCCAAGGACCCGGAGCGGGTACAGATCTTCGGCTTCACCGCACTGTTCCCGATCACCTTCGTCAGCAACGTGTTCGTGCCCGCGGAGACCATGCCTGGCTGGCTGCAGGCGTTCGTGAACGTCAACCCGGTGTCCATCCTCGCCGATGCGTGCCGGGGGCTCATGCTCACCGGAGCCGAGGCCACGCCGATCATCCAGACGTTGGTGTGGGCTGCCGCGATCGCCGCGGTGTTCGCCCCACTCTCGGTCTGGGCGTTCAAGCGCCGGGTCTGACCGCGGAGTCGCGTCAGTGGGCGATGCGAACATGTGTTCGTGGCGACTGAGGCAACGATCCTGCACGCCGACCTCGATGCGTTCTATGCATCGGTAGAGCAGCGCGACGATCCTCGCCTGCGCGGCCGCCCTGTCATCGTCGGAGCGGGTGTCGTGCTCGCGGCCAGCTATGAGGCCAAGGCGCTGGGCGTCCGCACGGCGATGGGTGGCAGGCAGGCCCGCCGCCTGTGCCCGCACGCACTCGTCGTCCCTCCCCGGATGTCGGCCTACGCCGAGGCGAGCAAGGCGGTGTTCGAGGTCTTCGAACAGACGACGCCGCTGGTCGAAGGACTCTCGATCGACGAGGCGTTCCTCGACGTCGGCGGGCTGCGGCGGATCTCGGGTCCGCCCGTCGACATCGCCGTGCGGCTACGGTGCGACGTGCTCGAGCGGGTAGGCCTGCCCATCACGGTCGGCGTGGCCAGGACGAAGTTCCTCGCCAAGGTGGCGAGCGGGGTCGCCAAGCCCGACGGCCTGCTGGTCGTACCGCCCGACGGAGAGTTGGACTTCCTCCACCCCCTGCCGGTGGAGCGGCTCTGGGGCGTCGGCCACGTCACCGCCGGCAAGCTCCACGGCCGCGGAATCATGACTGTCGGCCAGGTTGCCGAGGTTCCCGAGGCAGCGCTCGTCTCGATGCTCGGCCCAGCGGCTGGACGTCATCTGCATGCCCTCGCCCACAACCGCGATCCGCGGCCGGTGCAGGTCGGCCGCCGTCGGCGCTCGATCGGTGCGCAGCGCGCGCTCGGCCGCATGCCGAGATCGGCCGACGCGTTCGACGCCGTCGTCGTCGCCCTTGTCGACCGCCTCGGCCGCAGGCTGCGGGCTGCCCGCAGAGTCTGCAGCACCGTCGTGCTCCGGTTGCGCTTCGACGACTTCTCGCGAGCGACCCGGTCTCACACACTTCCCGAGGCGACCGCGCAGACCCAGGTCATCCTCCGTACTGCACGGAATCTGATCATGGCGGCCATGCCGATGATCCGACGTCAGGGCCTCACGCTCATCGGGATTTCTCTGACCAACCTCGATGACCACGACGCCATCCAGCTCGCGCTGCCGTTCGATCGGCATGACGCCGGTGTGCTCGACGCCACCCTTGACACCGTGCGCGACCGGTTCGGATCCAGTGCCATCACCCGCGCCGTACTGCTCGGCCGCGATCCTGGCCTGACCGTGCCGCTGCTCCCCGACTGATGTGGAACGGCTTTGTCAACCGTTGAGTGGGGTGGGGTTGGGCCGGCTTGTCTGGCCCGACGCCACTGCGATTGAGCGGCCGTCGGGGCCTCGGGGTCAAGACGGAGCGCCCGCAGCGCAGCGAGGACGAACGGTCTTGACGCTGGGGTGGCGGCTGCTATCGGGCCGGGCGGTGGGCGGCCCGGGTGGTGACCACGCGCCGGGTCTGGTCCGGTGGGCTGTCCGCCAGACTGATGTTCGCGGGTCGGGACCGCAGGTCGGCGATGCGCAGGCTGGTGCCCCTCACTGAGCGCGCCCACGGTGGTGGGCATAGTCGAGACGGGGTTCGGTCCTGCTGCGGCGGTGACCCGGCGCGTGGTGGTCGAGGCGAGCACGGTCAGCCGGGCCGGCTCGTCATGGTCGGTGGTGTCATCTCAGTCGCTGGTCATCTCGGCCCAGACGAACCCGGCGAGCTCGCGGGCGATGGCGGTGACCACGATGTTGCGGCTGGTCTTGCGGGCGTCGAGGCGGCGGAATCGTCCGGTCAGTCGCAGCTGGGCGGCCCAGGCTCGGGCGATGACCTCCGGTGCCAACCCGTCGTGGCGGCGGGCGATGGCGGCGCCGACGCTTGGGTGGGATTTGTAGGCCCAGGCGGACTCGACCAGCTGGGTGCGCAGGTGCAGGTTGCCGGCGTGGGTGATGTGCCCGCGGCGGGTCCGCTCGCCGCTGGAGTACTCGCAGGGAACCAGGCCGCAGAACCCCATGAACGCCCCGGCGGCGGGGAACCGGCGCCAGTCACAGACCTCGCTGGCCAGGGTCAACGCGCCCTGCCCGGTGATGCCGCGGTAGGCGCCCAGGCGGGCCACCGCGTCGGTGAACGGGGCGCGGGTGAACCACGGCGCCAGATCCGCCTCGATCGTTGCGACGGCGGACTCCCGGGCGGCCAGCGTGGCCCGGTAATGGGCGAAGGGTGGTGGCCAACGCCTGGTCGTCGAAGCGTTGCGCAGCCATCCACGCCCGGTGCTTGAGGGTCCAGTTCTGGCCGTCGCGCCAGACCCGGCCGTGGCGCAGCAGGACTTGCCCAGCCGGTGCCGGGCCCGGGTCTGGTCGATCACCATGTCCGCGCGGGCCCGGCACAGGTCCCGGACGGCCTCCTCAGCCACGCTCGGGACCCGGATGGAGACCAGCTCACCGGCCCGGTGCAACCGGGCCAGCCGAGCGGCGTCCCGCTTGTCGGTCTTGACCCGGTCTCCCGGCGCGGTCGGGATCAGCGACGGGGCGATCACCTCGCATCGCACCCCCAGCGACCCCAACAGCCGCGCCAGCTCGTAGCCGGTGGGCCCGGCCTCGTAGCACGCCCTGAGCCGGCGAGGGTCCGGAAAGCGGGCCACCAGCCGGCGCACCGCATCCTCGTCGGAAGAAATCCTGTCGGTACGTGGACTCTGCTCGGCGGGCTCAAGCACCCCCACCGAG
>DATHII010000204.1:0-2470 GCA_035316885.1 Jiangellaceae bacterium
CTTCATCCGTTATGGCGAGATCCTCTGTGGAGGGAGAGGAGCGAGCGTGGAGGCGGCTCTGTGAAGGGACTCTGGCGTTGGGACTGATTGGGGCAGCAGATCAGGTAGGAGCCTTGGTGCTTGCCCGGCGGTGAAGTGAAACGGCGCGTTCCACCAGTGGTTCCGCCAGACGCTGGTCGTGAGCCGGATCTCGCTCACACCTGGCAGAAGCAACGCAAGCGTCCCTGGTCTCCTATCACTCGGCCAGTGGCATCGATGAACCAACTCATCCCGGCACCGCTTCGGCCGCGGACCGACTCCGACGTCCGGGATGGCCATGGCGAGCGAGGCCGACGGCAACGTCCAATCCACCCGTATATGAAGAGCTTGGTTGACTGCCTGCTTTGGGCGGTTCAGTGTGGCGTGGGTGCTTCAGCAGCCTGCGAGCCGAGCGCTTCAAGGAGGGAACCAACGGGCACGCCGACCCGACGAGCCGTGTTGAAGGGCACCGCCGCGTTCGCCGGCTTGGCCGCGGTGCAGACCTCCGGCCTGGCCCCCGCGGCAGAGGCCGCACCGGCCGGTACCGGCAGCGGCCGCCCAAAGGCCAACGTGCTGCTGGTGCACGGGGCATGGGTTGATGGGTCCAGCTGGAGCCGGGTGATTGCCATCCTGCAGCGGCGGGGCCACCACGTGGTCGCGGTGCAGCTGCCGCTGACCTCGGTGGCCGAAGATATGGCCTGGACCCGGCACGTGCTGGCCGAGCGCCTGCAAGAGCCCATCGCAGGGGGGAGTTTCACCGACCTGGCGGGGCCGCCGGCGTGGAGGACGCTGCCGTCGTGGTTCCTGGTCTCCACTGAAGACCGGATGATCAACCCGGATCTGCTGCGGTTCATGGCCGACCGCATCGGCGACCACCGTGGAGGTTCGCTCCAGCCACGCCTCGCCGGCCTCCTACCCCCACCAGGTCGCCAAGCTGATCCTGGCAGCCGCCCGGGTCGGCGCGTGCCTAGCCAGCGACGTCAATGCCCACCATGGTGGGCCGGGCTCAGTTCAGGGTCTGCACCTGGTCGTTGTCGATCTCGAGGCGGTCCGCGCCGAGCTCGTCGGCCGCAGCGTCGACGTGGGGAGGTGATCCACGACGTGGGATCTGGCCGGCAGGCATTCTTGATGTGGTTCAGACCGGCAACGAATGCCCACCGTGCTGCCGACCAGGACGAAGCCATCTTTACCGGATGGGGGTGATTGGCAGCGCGGGCGATGACGACACAACCCGAAGACCGGTATGCCAGGAGATCGATGAGCGCGACATCACTGGTCTAGCGCCACGGCGATCAATCCAAGAATGGGAAGGGATCCCATGTCCAACCAGACTACCGTCCGCCCCTTCCACGTCGAGGTTCCGGAGGAGGCCCTGGACGACCTTCGGCGGCGCATCGCGGCGGTGCGCTGGCCCTCCAGGGAGCTGGTCGCCGATCGGTCGCAGGGCGTGCAGTCGGCCACGATTCAGGCGCTCGCCCGCTACTGGGCGAGCGAGTACGACTGGCGCAAGTGCGAGGCGAGACTGAACGCGCTGCCGCAGTTCACGACCGAGATCGACGGGGTCGAGATCCACTTCATCCACGTCAAGTCGCGGCACGAGAACGCGTTGCCGCTGATCATGACCCACGGCTGGCCCGGCTCGGTCATCGAGCTCCTCGACACCATCGGCCCGCTCACCGACCCGACCGCGCACGGCGGCACCCCCGAGGACGCGTTCCACCTGGTGCTGCCATCCTTGCCTGGCTACGGCTTCTCGGGCGAGCCGACCGAGCTCGGCTGGGAGTCCGCCCGCACCGCACGCGCGTGGGCGGAGCTGATGGGTCGCCTCGGCTACACCCGCTATGTCGCCCAGGGCGGCGACGTGGGTGCCCTCGTCACGGACCTGATGGGCCGCCAGGCGGTCGAGGGTTTGGTCGGCTACCACCTGAACCTGCTCACGGCGGTGCTCGCCATCGGCGATCAACTGCCCAAGGAATCCGAACAGGAACGCGCAGCGGCCGAGGCGCTCGCGACGTTCAGGCAGGACGGCTTCGGCTACTTCCTCGAGATGGCAACCCGGCCCCAGACGATCGGCTACGCCCTGCTGGATTCACCCGTCGCCCTGGCGGCCTGGTTGCTCGACCACGACACGGACAGCTACTACAAGATCTCCCGCGCCTTCGTCGACGGCGAGCCCGCGGGCAGTCTCACCCGGGACAGCATCGTCGACAACATCACGCTGTACTGGCTGACAGGCACCGCAGCGTCGGCGGCCCGGTCGTACTGGGAGGACGGACGAGCGCTGGCCGCAGCGCTTGCGAGCGGCCAGCCGCCTCCGGCGGTCAAGGTGCCGGTCGGCTTCACCACGTTCCCCGGCGAGATCTGGGCGTCGCCCCGGAGCTGGGTCGAGGCGGTCTACCCCGACCTCGCCTACTTCAACGAGGTCGACCGGGGCGGCCACTTCGCCGCCTGG
>DATHII010000205.1:0-17297 GCA_035316885.1 Jiangellaceae bacterium
GACGGAGCATGACCGGCTGATATCCTCGACCCCGCCCTGGCCCCCGTAGCTCAGGGGATAGAGCACCGCCCTCCGGAGGCGGGAGCGCAGGTTCGAATCCTGCCGGGGGCGCCCTGCCGGGGGCGCCCTGTGATGCCTCGAGACACCGTTGACATGTGTCTCGAGACATTGTCCACGTCTAGAACTGACGAACACGCCAGCGCCGCTCGGCGTCAGCGGTTCAGGCGCTGGTAGCGGCGCACCGCCAGCGGCAGGAAGATCGCCGTGATCACCAGCGGCCAGACGACAGCCATCAGCATGGCGTTCTGCTCGATCCAGGTACCGCCACTGGAGACCGGGTTGCCGAACAGCTCGCGGGTCGCGGTGACGGTGGAGGAGACCGGGTTCCAGACCGCGATCGTGCCCAGCCAGCCAGGCATCAGCGACGGTGCCACAAACGCGCTGGAGATGATCGCGAACGGGAAGGCCAGCGCGAACAGGTTCCCCGCGGCCTCTTCGTTGGGCACCATCAGCCCCAGTAGGACGCCGATCCAGATCAGTGCGAAACGCAGCAGCAGGAGCAGCCCGAACGCGGCGGCCGTCGCCAGCATGCCTCCGTCCGACCGCCACCCGACCACCAGCGCAGTGCCGACCAGGACGACGAGGTCGAGAGTGGCGGCAACGAGGTCGCCGACGCCGCGTCCCGTGACCACCGCCGACGAGGCCATGGGCATCGATCGGAAACGATCGGTGACACCCTTCGACGTGTCGAGGACCACGGCGTAGGCGGTGTTCATGAAGCCGAAGGCCATGGTCATGCCGAACAGGCCCGGCATCAGGAACTCCCGGTAGTCCCCGCCCCCGGGCACGGTCATCGCGCTGCCGAAGACGTAACCGAACAACAGCACGGAGACGATCGGAAAGCCGAGCTGCCATGCGATGTTGGACGGCTGGCGGATCAGGTGGGTCAGATCCCGCCGGACGATGGTCCAGCAGTCGGCCACGGCCCAGTAGAACCGCCGCTCGCGGTCGAGCTCGGGAAGATCAGCAGCGGTGGGCGCAGTCAGCGTGCTCACGCTGTTGCGACCTCCTCCTGGGCCGGCGCGTCAGGCTGCTCGTCCGCGCGATGTCCGGTCAGGCGGAGGAACACCTCGTCTAGGGTGGGGCGGCGCAGGCCGATGTCCTCGACCGCGACGCCGTCGTCCTGCAACGTTCGCGCAACCTCGGTCAGCGCGGCGACCCGGTCGGTGACCGGTGCGTGCACCCGGCGGTTCGCGTCGTCCGACGTGGGCTCGGCGGCGCTAAGCCGCACGACGGCCTTCATGGCCGCAGGGATGTCTGTGGCCTTGCGCACGATCACCTCGATCTGGTCGCCTCCGATGGTGCTCTTCAGCGCGGCAGGAGTGTCGTCCGCGATGACCCGGCCAGCGTCCATGATCGCGATGCGGCCGGCGAGCTGGTCGGCCTCGTCCATGTACTGCGTGGTGAGCATGACCGTGGTACCGCCCGCGACCAGTGAGCGGATCGCCACCCACACCTCGTTCCGGCCGCGCGGGTCGAGGCCAGTGGTCGGCTCGTCCATGAACAGCACCTGGGGCGCGAGCAACATGCTCGCGGCCAGGTCGAGCCGCCGGCGCATGCCGCCGCTGTACTCCTTGACTCCCTTGTCAGCGGCCTCAGTGAGATCGAACTGCTCTAGCAGCTCATCAGCGCGTCGTCCAGCGCGTCCGGGGCCGAGGTGGAACAGCCGACCGAACATCTTGAGGTTCTGCCGGCCGGTCAGGATCTCGTCGACGGCGGCGAACTGCCCGGCGAGGCCGATCCGACGCCGCACCATCCGCGGCCAGCGTGCTACGTCGTATCCGGCAACTTCGGCTCGGCCGCCGTCCGGCCGAAGGAGCGTCGTCAGGATGCGGACGGCCGTCGTCTTCCCGGCGCCGTTTGGGCCGAGCAACCCATAGACCATGCTGTGTGGGACGGCGAGGTCGAATCCATCCAGGGCACGTACGTCGCCGTATCGCTTCTGCAGCCCTTTGGCGAGGACCGCAGGCCGGGCTGCCGTCACGATTCCTCCCTAATCTGGGTACGCCGTACGCAACCTAGCGTACGGCGTACCCAGATTGCAAGGGTTCGCATTACGATGTGCACCACGATGACGACCCAACACAGCGGTAGCGGTGACCTCCACCTCAGCCTCGAGCTGCTCTGGCGCAGGCGAGAACAGCCCCGGCGCGGGCCCAAGCCCGGTCTCACGCTGGACCGGGTTGTCGCCGCCGCAGTCGCCGTCGCCGTCGCCGAGGGGCTGGCCGCGGTCTCCATGCGCCGCGTCGCAGCCGAGTTGGGCGTCGGAACGATGTCGCTGTACCGCTACGTGCCGGGCAAGGGCGAGCTGCTCGACTTGATGCTCGACAAGGTGAACGAACCCGAGGGCGAGGGGCGGCTCCCAGTCGAGCTCGGCTGGCGTGCAGCCACGGAAGCCTTCGCCCGCGGCTGCGTGCGGCTGTATCTCGCGCACCCCTGGCTGCTCCAGGTCGACCAGGCCCGACCCCTGCTCGGGCCGAATGCCCTGGCTGGAGTCGAACAGGCGTTGAAAGCCCTCGACGGCATCGGCCTCACCGACCAGGAGAGGGTCATGGTGATGACTGCCGTCGACGGCTTCGTCACCGGAACGGCCCGAACCCACGTGAACGCCATCCAGGCCGAGCAGCGAACCGGTGTCAGCGACGAGGACTTCTGGGCCGCCCAGGCGCCGGTGCTTGACAAGGCGTTGAGCACCGGTGCCTACCCGACGCTGGCCCAGCTGGCGGCGGACTCCTTCAACGTCAGCCACGAGGAGATCTTCGAGTTCGGACTGCAGCGCCTGCTCGACGGCCTCGAGCGATTCATCGCCAGCCGGGCCGAGCGAGCGGACGACGTGACGCGCTGACACCGTCTGTGAAGTTGTGGGCTCCAGCCCTCGGCGGTGTCGGCGGTTCCTCGTAGCCTGGCGGCCGTGAGTAGCAATGCCGATGCGGTCGTCGTCGGAGCGGGCGTGATCGGACTGACCACCGGCATCTGCCTCGCGGAGGCCGGCGTCGGCACGCGAATCCTCGCCGCCGAGCCGCCACGGCGGACCACGTCCTATGCAGCAGGCGCCATCTGCGGTCCGGTGTTCCTCTCGCTCGACGACCCCGACGGTGCCCGCGAACACGCGAGCTACGCCGCGTTCACCGAACTGGCCAGCGTGCCCGGCAGCGGCGTACACATGTGCGAAGGCAGGTTCGTCGCGCCGACCGTCATGCCCGCAGCACCGACCATCTACCGGCCCGATGACGTGCGGCTACTCACGGCGGACGAGCTTCCGCCCGGCTACGCGTCCGGGTTCGCCGCCACCGTGCCATGCGTCGACATGCCGCGATACCTCGACTACCTCAGCGGCAGGTTCCAGGATGCCGGCGGCATCGTCGAGATCCGCCGGCTGTCGGCGCTCTCCGAAGCAGCACAGACGGCTCCGCTGGTCGCCAACTGCACCGGTGTCGGTGCTCGCGACCTGGTTCCCGACCCGGCCGTCCGGGCGGTCCGTGGCCAGCACGTCGTCGTCGAGAACCCCGGCATCGACACCGTGTTCATGGAGCCGCCGGTCGGAGCCGCGTGGACCGGCTGGCACCCGCACGGCGACGTCGTCGTCCTCGGCGGTGTCGCGGTCGAGGACGACTGGAACCTCGATCCCGACCCTGCGGTGGCTGAGCAGATCCTGCGACGCTGTATCGCGGTCGAGCCACGCTTCCAGGACGCCGGGATCGTGGAGCACCGGGTCGGGCTGCGTCCCGGCCGTCCCACCGTGCGGCTCGAACGCGAGGACCTCGGTGGCACCCGCATCGTCCACGACTACGGCCACGGAGGCACCGGTGTGATGCTCTCGTGGGCCTGTGCCCGCGAGGCTGCAGCCCTGCTCACGACGTGACCGCTTCGGGAGGCGTGACATAGCTGACCCGGCACCAGTGTTGTCCGGCGAACGGCGGCATGACACCGTCGGACCAGAAGCGGCTTCAGGAGGCCGATCGATGGGCATCAGCAGGCTGAACCATGCCGTCCTGTACGTCCGCGACCTCGAGCGCAGCGTCGCCTTCTACACCGATGTGCTCGGCTTCCGGCGCATCGACATGACCCCGGAGGGATTCGCTGGAGCGGCGTTCCTGCAGGCACCGGGGTCGACCAACGACCACGACCTGGGCCTGTTCCAGATCGGCGCCACCGCCGGGCCGTCTGCGGCGGGTCGGGCCACGGTGGGCCTATACCACCTGGCGTGGGAAGTCGAGACGCTCGCCGACCTGAAGCAACTCGCCGCCGACCTGTCGAAGCACGGCGCGCTCGCGGGCACGTCCGACCACGGCACCACCAAGAGCCTGTACGCGAAGGACCCCGACGGCCTCGAGTTCGAGGTGGCGTGGATCATTCCGGCCGACCGCCTCGACGACGCGGCGCTGAAGGCGCGCAAGAGCATCCGGCCGCTCGACCTCGACCGCGAGATCGAGCACTACGGTGCCGAGACGCGTGGCGGCGTCGGCATCTCGGTCCAGGTCGGCTCCGTCACGTGACCATGAGCGGGCAGCCCGACGTCGACTGGGCCGAGCAGGTCGGTCATCTCGCAGAGGCGGCCAGAACCGACGCCGAGTGGTACCGCAGCGTCGCCGGCAATTTGGCGCGCTCGTCAGACCGCCTGCTCGTCGACGTCGGGTGCGGTGGCGGCGGGATGGCGGTCGCGCTCGCGCTCGCCGCTCCGTCGGCGCGGGTCGTCGCGCTGGACGACGAACCCGCCGTGCTCGAGGCGGCGGCCGCTCTGTTCGCCGAGGCGGGAGTCGACATCCGGACCGCTTTAGCAGACGCCGCCGGTGATCCCCGTGCCCTCGCCGACGCGATCGGCGGACCACCTGACCTGGTGTGGGCGTCCGCCGTCGTCCACCACGCTCCCGACCAGCAGGCGACGGTCGACATGCTGGCCGGACTGCTGGCGCCGGACGGTCGGCTGGCACTGGCCGAGGGCGGTCTACCCCGGCGTCATCTCCCATGGGACCTCGGCACCGGACGGCCAGGCTTGGAGTCCAGGCTCGAGCAGGCACAGGACCGGTGGTTCGCAGCCATGCGCGACAGCATGCCTGGCGCAGTGCCGTTGCCGTACGGCTGGCCGAGCTCACTGCGGAGGGCAGGCCTCGCCGACGTCACGACGTGGACGTCCCTGATCGAGCGTCCGCCGCCGCTCGACCCGGCCGAGCGTGAGCGAGTGGCGGGCAAACTCGCCCACCGGGTCGAGTGGCTGCGTGAGCGCGAGATGCTATCCACCGAAGATGACGAAGCCTGGACTCGGTTGCTCGATCCGGATCGACCCGAGTGGATCGGTCACCGCGACGACGTGTTCGTGCTGGACGCGCGCAGCATTCACCTCGGCGAGCGAGCCGGCTCCGACGGTCAGTAGTCGGAGGAGCCAGACGATTCGCCGCCCGAACCGAGGGCGGGTGCGGCCGGAGCCCCGGTGACCGCCGCGCTGCCACCGGAGCCGGCCTTAAGCTCGGCCAGGCGGGCCTCGATCTCTGCCTGTTTGTCGAGGTCCTCGAGGCTCTCGAACTGAGAGTCGAGCGACGAAGCCGCCAGCTCCGCCTGCCCGCGGACCTTTGCCTCCTCACGCCTGATCTTCTCCTCGAACCGGCTCACTTCGCTGGTGGGGTCGAGGATGTCGATGCTCTTCACGGCGTCGTGGACCTGGCTCTGCGCCTGGGCGGTCTTTGCCCGGGCGATGAGCTCGTCACGCTTGCTGGTGAGCTCGCCGAGCTTGTCCTTCATCCCCTGCAGTCCCGACTTGAGCTTCTCGACGGCGTCGCGCTGGGCGGCGAGGTTCGGCTCGGCCGACGTGGCCTCGTTCTCGGCCGACATCTGCTTGCCAAGAGCGATCTTGGCCAGGTTGTCGAACTTCTCGCCGTCGGCAGCGCTGCCGGCGGCGCGGAGCTCGTCGGCCTTCTGGCTGGCCGCCAGAGCCTTCCGGCCCCACTCCACCGCAGCGTTCTTGTCCTCGGCGTAGTCGTCCTCGAGCATGCGCAAGTTGCCGATGGTCTGCGCGATGGCCTGCTCGGCCTCCGCGATGCTGTTGGTGTAGTCGCGCACCATCTGGTCCAACATCAGCTGGGGGTCCTCGGCCGAGTCGAGAATCGCATTGATGTTGGCCTTGGCCAGTTGGGCTACCCGCCCGAAGATCGATTGCTTGGTCATTTGCATTTACCCCTTCCGGGACTAGAACCTGCCGCCACCACCATGGCGCCCGCTGGTGCCGCTACCGCCGAAACTCCCTGGGCTATGGCCTCCGCCGCCCCCGCCGTCGAAGCCGCCGCCGCCCCGTCCGCCACCGAACAAGCTGTCGATGAGGATGCCGCCGAGTATTGCCCCATTCAGGCCCCCACCACCGCCGCCGAACATGCCACCGCCTCCGGTCGAGTACTCGCCGACGTCGGCCCTGGCCAGCTGTCCGGCCAGCTCGGCGAGCGCGTCGGCCTGCAACGCATGGGCGAGCGCCGATACCGGGTCGGACTCGGCCAGTTGCATAGCCTGGTCGAGATGGCGCTGGGCCTCGGCCAGCCGGGTGCGCGCCTCGCCTCCCACTCCGCCGCGGCGTGTGGTGATGTAGTCCTGGGTCGCCGAGATCTCACTGCGGGCGGCCAGCAGGGCCTGCTCGAGCGAGGCCCGCGCCCGCTGGGCCTGCTGCTGTTGGTCCCGGACACCCGCGAGAGCCTGGTCGAGGCGACCCCCGGCCTCCTCGAGCCGGCGGATCGAAGCGAGCGGATCGAACGGGCCCGCCGACAGGTCCTGCTGCACGCTGACCAGCGCCTGCTCCGCCGCGGCCACCAAGCCGGCGAGATCGCCCGCCTGCTGGGCGCCCGACGAGAGGAGCGCCTTGGCCTCGGCGAGGTCCTGCGTCGTCTCCTGTACTGCGCTCTGCAGGCCTGCGCTGGCCTGCTCGAGGTCGTGGCCGAGCCGGTCGATCGCGTCGAGGAGCTGACCGGCCTGGTCGACAGCCCCCTCGGCGGCGAGGACCGAGACCGCTGCGTCGGCCGTGTCGCCGGCCGCGATCTGCTGCTTCGCAGCGGCGACGGATTCGGCAGCGAAGCTCAGCCGGTCGATGGCTTCCGCGTCATTGCCTGCCACGGCCGCCAGCGCGCTCTGGGTGTACCGCTCGCCCAGACCCTGGAGCGTGCCCTGAGCCGCGCCCACGCGCTCCTGTGCCTGCTCGGACCTCCGCTCGACCTCGGCGAGCGCCTCGGGTGCGTTCCGCTCCAGGTCGCGCAGCCGGTCGAAGGCCTCGGCCTGCTCGTCGAGCTTCGTGTTCGCCTCCTCGCAGCGACTGACGATCTCCGCCAGCATGGTCCGCCTGGTGGCGTCGTCCTCCGGTTGGGAGTCGTCGAGCTGCTGGCGCACCCGGAACGACGCCCCGAGGTGGCCCTTCGCCTCCTCGAGCACCCCGGCGAACGGCGCGGCCGCCGCCTCGCCGAACTGGGCGATCGCGAATCCGAGCTCCTGTTCGCTGGTCTTGACCGCGTTGTCGGTCTCGATGAGCAGCCGGCTGGCCCGCTTGTCGAGCTCGTCGAGCGTGAGCTCCGACGGTCCGGCTCCCGCCGCGGCACCAGCGGCCTGTCTGCTCCGCCGGTAGCGCGAGAATGCGTACGCACCGGCCGCACCGGCACCGCCCACGACCACTACTGGAAACCAGGGGAAGCCGCCCGCGCCGGGGTCCGCTTCGCCCGGCGTGATCTCAGGGGTCTGGACCGGCTCGTCGTTCAGTACTGCGGCATAGCCCTCGGCAGCGCCGATCGCGGCACCGGCCCAGTCATTGTCCTGAAGCGGCGGCTCGATCGCCACTGTGGCGACCTCGGCGAGCTGGGCGGCGGTGAGCGGGTACTGCTCGTCCACGGAGTACGCGTACTGCCGGTCACCGGTCGCGACTGCCAGTAGCGCGTCGTTGAGACCCAGCCCGTTGATCTGCGCGGTCTCGTCCGCCCAATCCAGCGCGGGCTGACCGGAGAAGGAGTCGACGTAGACGACGAACAACTGCAGTTGGTGGTCGGAGTTGAGCTGGTCGAGGGCGTCCTGCACCTCGTCGCGCCGATCACCGAGCGCCTCGACCCGGTCGGTGATCTGTCCGGAGTCCAGCTCCACGGGTTCCTCGGCCCGCGCGACGCCCTGCGCCACGAGCCACACGATCCCGACGGTCGCCGCCGACGCCCGCCCGAACCACACCCGCATACCGCGCACCTCCGCCGACGAACCCGGTGGATCCTCTGCGGAGCCTAGGTCCACGGGGTGATCTCGGCCACCCACACGGGCGGACGTCAGGAGCGCGCGCGGACTGCCGCAGCGCGGCCCGTACGCTGCCTGCGATGGCTGGCCTCTCCGAGACTCCGCTCCACCGCAAGAAGACCGCACCGCCTCGCGGCCCGGACTCCGCCGATGTCGTCGTCGTCGGCGGGGGGCACAACGGTCTGGTGGCCGCGACCGTGCTCGCCCGGTCCGGCCTGGACGTGATCCTGCTCGAACGGGCCCGGAGGCTGGGCGGGGCCACCCGTACCGAGAACTGCTTCCCGGCAGTACCCGGGCTGCGTCAGTCCACGGGTGCCTACCTGCTCGGGCTGATGCCGCCGGAGGTGTTGGCACTGGCCGACGGCCGCGTACGCCCGCTGCGTCGCGACCCGTACTACGTGCTGCCCACGGCGGGCGGGTCGGGTTCGCCGTTCCTGTGGTTCGGCAGCGACCGCGCCGCCACCCGCACCCAGATGGAACGGACGTTCTCCGCCGCGGACGTCCGAGCCGACGACGCGCTGCAGGCCGAGCTCGCCGCGCTGCGCGAGGACCTGGCGCCCGCCTGGCTGGCCGAACCGCTCCCGTTAGAGGACACCGCCGAGCGCTTCATCCGGCCCGGGCTGCGGACGGTGTTCGTCGACCTCGTGCGCGGCTCGGTGGTCGACTATCTCGGCCGGTTCGGCTTCTCCTCAGAGCTGCTCGTCGCGATGTACGTCGTCACCGACGGCCTGTCGGGACTCACGGCCGGGCCGGACACCCCGGGCACCGGCCACAACTTCCTCGCGCACAACATGTGTCGGCTGCCCGGTGCCGGCGGCACCTGGATGATCGCCGAGGGCGGCATGGGTGCGGTGTCGGGCGCGTTCGCCGAGGCGGCCGCAACGGCAGGGGCACAGTTGTTCACGGGCACCGAGGTCGTCGCTCTCAGGGTCGACGGCGGCTCCGTCGGCGGCGTCGTGCTCGCCGACGGCAGGCAGGTTGCCGCCCGCGCGGTTCTGGCGGCGTGCGACCCGTGGCGGACCGCGGCAATCGCCGGCGAGCACGCCCCGGTCGGCCTGGTGGAGCGGCTCGAGCGGGTCCGCCGGCCGGGCACGACGCTCAAGGTCAACCTGGCGCTGCGTGGACTGCCTCGGCTGGCCTGCCTGCCCGACAGCGCACCGTCGCCGTGGGGGTCCACGGTCCACCTCCTGCCCGACGCCACCGGCCGCCCGCTGGAGGCGCTGCGGTCGATGTGGCACGACGTGGAAGCGGGCCGGCTGCCCGACTTCCCGACCATGGAGTGGTACGTCCACACCACCGTCGACCCGAGCCTGCGCGACGACGCGGGTCACCACTCGTCGGCCCTGTTCGTCCAGTCGGTCCCGTACCAGCCCGCCGGCACCACCTGGTCGGAGGCGATCGAGCCGTACGTCGACCACCTGCTGCGCATCGCCGACAGGTTCGCACCCGGCACGTCCGAGCTGGTCGCCGACACGTTCCCGCTGCCCCCGCCGGCGATCGAGGAGCACTTCGGCATCACCGATGGGCACATCCACCACGTCGACAACGCCGTGGCCTTCGCCGACCGCATCCCCTACGCGACCGGCCTGCCCGGGCTCTACGCGGGGAGCGCCGGCTGCCACCCGGCCGGGTCCGTGATCGGAGCGGCCGGCTGGAACAGCGCACACCGGGTGATCGCCGATCTCGGGATGCGCCCGGACGAGGGCTGACCGCGGCTGTTCGGCGAGGTCTGCGTGACCTGGCCGGCGGAGACTAACCTGTACGCAGAGCAACCGCTAACACCCGTACCGGAAGAAGGCGAACGCCTCAGTGGCCCCGCAAACCGGCCCGCTCGCAGGATTCGGACCGAACGAGTGGCTCGTGCAGGAGCTCTACGAGAGTTGGCTGGACGATCCCGCGACGGTCGACCAGGCCTGGTCCGACTTCTTCAGCGACTACACGCGGCGCGACCTGCCCAACGGGCGCCAGCCCGGCACAGCCGTATCCAGCAGGGAGAACGACGTGACCACGGGCGCTACCCAGAACAACGCGACGCCGGCACCCGCACCGGCCACTGCTGCACCGGCCGCACCGGCACCGGCACCCGCACCGGCACCGACAACGACTGCTCCGGCCGCGGCACGGCCGGCCGCGGCGACGAAGGGAGCCACCACACCCGACCCGTCGCCGCCCACCGCGAAGCCACCGACCACCGCCGCCGCGCAGAGCGCCGAGACGGTTCCGCTCCGCGGCGCCACCGCCCGCGTCGTCACCAACATGGAGTCCAGCCTCGAGGTGCCCACCGCCACGAGCGTGCGCGCCGTGCCGGCCAAGCTGCTCGTCGACAACCGGATCGTCATCAACAACCACCTGTCCCGCTCGCGCGGCGGAAAGGTCTCGTTCACTCACGTCATCGGGTTTGCGCTGATCCGGGCGCTGGGCCGGATGCCGGAGATGAACTACTCCTACGACCAGGTCGATGGCAAGCCCGTGCTGGTCAAGCCGGCCCACGTGAACCTCGGACTCGCGATCGACCAGCAGAAGAAGGACGGCACGCGCCAGTTGCTTGTGCCCAGCATCAAGCAGGCCGAGACGCTCGACTTCGCCCAGTTCTGGTCGGCCTACGAAGACCTGATCCGTCGGGCCCGCGGTGGCCAGCTCACCGTCGACGACTTCACCGGCACGACGATCAGTCTCACCAACCCGGGCACGATCGGCACGGTCCACTCGGTGCCGAGGCTGATGAAGGGCCAGGGCACGATCATCGGCGTGGGTGCCATGGAGTACCCGGCCGAGTTCCAGGGTGCGGCACCCGAGACGTTGGCGCGCCTCGGCATCTCCAAGGCCATGACGCTGACCAGCACGTACGACCACCGGGTCATCCAGGGTGCCCAGAGCGGTGACTTCCTGCGGATCGTGCACGGGCTGCTGCTCGGCGACGACGGCTTCTACGACGAGATCTTCCGGGCGCTGCGGATCCCGTACGAGCCGATCCGCTGGGCCGCAGACGTCACGGCCAGCCACGAGGACGAGATCGGCAAGCAGGCCAGGGTGCTCGAGCTGATCCACGCGTACCGGGTCCGCGGCCACCTGATGGCCGACACCGACCCGCTCGAGTACAAGCAGCGGAGCCACCCCGACCTCGACGTCACCACCCATGGCCTGACGCTGTGGGACCTCGACCGTGAGTTCGCCACCGGCTCGTTCGGGGGCGACAAGCGTTTCATGCTCCTGCGCGACATCCTCGGCGTGCTGCGCAACGCGTACTGCCGCACCGTCGGCATCGAGTACATGCACATCCAGGAGCCGGACCAGCGGCGCTGGATCCAGCAGCGGGTCGAGAAGCCGTCCGATCGGATGGAGCGCGAGGACCAGCTCCGCATCCTGCACAAGCTCAACCAGGCTGAGGCGTTCGAGACGTTCCTGCAGACCAAGTACGTCGGCCAGAAGCGCTTCTCGCTCGAGGGTGCGGAGTCGATGATCTCGGTGCTCGACGAGATCTGCCAGGCCGCCGGTGAGGCGGAGCTCGACGAGGTGTGCATCGGCATGGCCCACCGCGGGCGGCTCAACGTGCTGGCCAACATCGTCGGCAAGAGCTACGGCCAGATCTTCCGGGAGTTCGAGGGAAACATCGACCCACGGACCGTCCAGGGCTCGGGCGACGTCAAGTACCACCTCGGCGCCGACGGCGAGTTCGTCGACCAGGACGGCGGGCGGATCAAGGTCTCACTGACGGCCAACCCCAGCCACCTGGAGGCTGTCAACCCGGTGCTCGAAGGCATCGCGCGGGCCAAACAGGACCTCCTCGACCGGGGAGAGGAGTTCCCGGTGCTGCCGATCCTCGTGCACGGCGACGCAGCATTCGCCGGCCAGGGAGTGGTGGCCGAGACGCTCAACCTGTCCCAGCTGCGTGGCTACCGAACGGGCGGCACCATCCACGTCGTCGTCAACAACCAGGTCGGGTTCACCACCTCGCCCGAGCAGTCGCGGTCGTCGATGTACTGCACGGATGTCGCGCGGATGGTCCAGGCGCCGATCTTCCACGTCAACGGTGACGACCCCGAGGCGTGCGCTCGGGTGGCCCGGCTGGCATTCGAGTTCCGCCAGGACTTCGCCAAGGACGTCGTCATCGACATGGTGTGCTACCGCCGGCGTGGCCACAACGAAGGCGACGACCCCTCGTACACGCAGCCGTTGATGTACGACCTCATCGAGCAGAAGCGCTCGGTACGCAAGCTGTACACAGAGGCGCTCATCGGCCGTGGCGATATCACCCTCGACGAGGCCGAACAGGCACTGCGTGACTACCAACAGCAGTTGGAGCGGGTGTTCGCCGAGACCCGCGAGGCCGAGGGCCAGCCGCCGGCGCAGGTCACCGTTCCGACCTACCCGGTCAAGCCGGAGCCGGAGGGCGAGCTGGTCACGGCGGTCAGCGGGGAGATGCTCAAGCGGATCGCCGACGCCTACCTCAACCTGCCCGAGGGTTTCACCGTCCACCCGAAGGTGCAGCCGCAGCTGCAACGGCGCGCGGCGATGCTCACCGAGGGCGGCATCGACTGGGGCACCGCCGAGATCGCCGCGTTCGGCTCATTGCTGGTCGACGGGCGTCCGATCCGGCTGGCGGGGCAGGACACTCGCCGTGGGACGTTCGTCCAGCGCTTCGCCGCGATCGTCGACCGGGCCACCGGCGAGTCGTACGTCCCGCTGCAGCACCTCGACGTTAACCAGGCCAAGTTCCACGTGTACGACTCCCTGCTCTCCGAGTTCGCCGCGATGGGCTTCGAGTACGGCTACTCGGTGGCACGCCCCGACGCCCTGGTGCTGTGGGAGGCACAGTTCGGCGACTTCGCCAGCGGCGCCCAGACGGTCATCGACGAGTTCATCGTGTCCGGCGAGCCGAAGTGGAACCAGCGCTCGGGGGTCGTGCTCCTGCTGCCGCACGGGCACGAGGGTCAGGGGCCCGACCACTCGTCCGGACGCATCGAGCGCTTCCTCACCATGGCCGCGGAGGACGCGTTCCGCGTGGCCCAGCCCTCGACGCCGGCCTCGTACTTCCACCTGTTGCGGCTGCATACCCTGGGCGGCGTCCACAAGCCCGCGATCGTGTTCACCCCGAAGTCCATGCTCCGGAACAAGAAGGCGGTCTCCGACCCCGAGGACCTCACCGGCGACACGTCGTTCCGCCCGGTTATCCCCGACGCCGAGGTCGACGCCACAGCCGTCGAGCGGGTGCTGCTCTGCTCCGGGAAGATCGTGTGGGACCTGCGTGCCGAGCGGGCAAAGCGGTCGGACGAGCGCACGGCGATCGTGCCGGTCGAGCAGCTCTATCCGCTGCCGGCCGACCAGATCGTTGCCGAGCTCGGGCGGTTCCCCGCGCTGAGCGAAGTCCGCTGGGTCCAGGACGAGCCGCGCAACATGGGGGTATGGCCCTTCATGTGGCTGCACCTCGCTCCGCGGCTCGCCCAGCCGAGATCCACCACCGACGGCGACGTGTCCGGATTCGTACTGGCCGGCGTCACCCGCCCTGCCGGCTCGGCGCCGTCGGTCGGCTCCAACGCCCGCCACCTCCAGCAGCAGCGCGAACTCATCGACGAAGCCTTCGCATAAGGAGTGGAGTTTGTACTTCACCGACCGCGGGATCGATGAGCTCGAGCGCCGGCGGGGCGAGGACGAGGTCACGCTGGCGTGGTTGGCCGACCACCTGCGCGCGTTCGTCGACCTCAACCCGGACTTCGATGTTCCTGTCGAGCGGCTCGCCACCTGGCTGGCCCGCCTCGACGACGACGCGTGAGCACACCACCGCGTGACGTCCGGGTCTGCGTGTTCGGCGACTCGTTCGTGGCCGGTGTCGGCGATCCCAAGGCGCTCGGCTGGGTCGGCAGGGTTGCCGCGCGGACGCCGAGCTCGACCGGTGTCGCATTGACCATGTACTCGCTGGGCGTCCGGGGCCAGTCGACGGAGGACGTCGTGGTGCGGATGCCGCTGGAGATCTCACCCCGCTTTGCCCGCGGCGACGAGCACGGCGTCGTCCTCGCCGTCGGAGTCGCGGATGCGTTCGCCGCGGTTGCGGTCGCGCGATCGGCCGCCACGCTGGAGTTCGGCTTGCGGTCCACAGGCCTCCGCCGACTCGTTGTCGGACCGCCCCCGGTGGGCCCCGACGACCTGCGTCGCCGGATCGCCGAACTCGACGGCGCCTATGCCGAACTCTGTGCACGGCTGGACGTGCCGTACGTGTCGACGTACGGGCCGCTTGCCGAGCACGGGCCGTGGCTCGACCAGCGTTTCGCCGATGGCGTCCACCCGGGGCAGGCCGGTTACGGCATGCTCGCCTACGTCGTGCTCCACGGCGGCTGGTACGACTGGCTCGGGGTTCCGGTGCCGGCACGTGAGGCCGACGCCCGGCGCCGTCGGCGAGCACCAGGCGCCACCGGGTGACCGGCCCCACCTGGGGTCGTGATCATCGGGGGTTTGGTGTTGCCGTAGCGACACAAAGCCGCCGTTGATCACGACCGCTCCGGTTGCGGCCACCGCGAAGTAACTCCTAGTCGAGGGTGAAGACGACCTTGCCGAAGACCTCACCGCGCTCGAGGGCGGCGAACCCGTCGCGAGCCTGCGTGAGCGGCAGCACCCGGTCGACGACCGGTCGGACGCCGGTGCGCTCGCAGAAGCGCAGCAGCCGGATGAGTTCCTCGCGGGTGCCCATCGTGGACCCGAGAATCCGCAGTTGCAGGAAGTAGACGCGACTCAGCTCTGTCTCGGCGGTGCGTCCCGACGTCGCGCCGGACAGGACGAGCGTCCCCCCGGGCCGCAAAGAGCGGATCGAGTGCTGCCAGGTCGCCGCCCCAACGGTCTCCATCACGGCGTCCACCCGCTCGGGCAGCCGAGCGCCGGACTCGAACACCTCGTCGGCGCCGAGCTCCACCGCTCGGGACGCCCTCTCCGGGTGTCTGGACGTGACCCAGACGCGGGCGCCCGCGGCGGAGCCCAGCGCGATGAGGGCGGTGGCGACACCCCCTCCCGCACCCTGCACCAGGACCGTGGAGCCCGGACCGACCTGAGCCTGCGTGAACAGCATCCGGTAGGCCGTGAGCCAGGCAGTCGGCAGGCAGGCGGCCTCCTCGAACGACAGCGCGGCCGGCTTGGCGACCAGGTTGCGGCGCGGCACGGCCAGCCGCTGGGCGAACGTCCCCTGGTGCCGTTCGGACAGCAGCGACCGCTTCGGGTCGAGGGTCTCGTCGCCCAGCCAGTCGTCGGCCGCTATCACGGCGTGGACGACGACGTCATTGCCGTCCGGGTCGGTTCCGCTGGCGTCACACCCGAGGATCATCGGCAACCGGTCGGCCGTCAGCCCGACGCCGCGCAGCGACCAGATGTCGTGATGGTTGAGGGCGGCGGCTCGCACGTCGACAGTCGCCCATCCGTCGCTGACGGCGGGCTCGGGCCGCTCGCCGAGCGCCAGTCCGGTCAGCGGATCGTCGGCGTCGAGGCTGTCGGCGTAGACGGCGAACACGCGTCCGACCCTACCCAGGGCCACGGGCAGTCATGCGCGACCGTCAGTGTGTCCGAGCTCGAGCACGAGGCCGGACGGGGAGGGCATGACGGCCGCGACCGTGAAGACCTCCCCGGCCGGTGTACGTGCCTGAACAGGCGCCGTCTGCGCCGCTCCGAACTGGACCGCGTGGAGGTTCTGCACCTGGCGGACGAGCTCGCTGGCCGTCAGACCACCTGACGCTGTTGATCCCGCGTCGTCATCGAGCGCGGCGGCCGGCGACGGCCGGGCGGGTGCTGCAGCCGAAGGCGACGCCGCGTAGGAAGCGAGGGTGCTGGCGACCTGCTGTACGAACTCCTCAACCTCTTCCTGGTCGTATCCTTCACGGATCTTCGTCGTTGAGAACTGGGCAGCCGCAACGTCCCGCGCCGTGACGTGCGGCTCCGCCGGTCGCGCGTCACGGCCCTGTTCGAGCCCGCGCAACGTCTCGATCACAGCGTCGAGGAAGAGGTCGACCTCCTGCATGTCGTATCCGACCCGCAACCTGACGGTGGTGAACTCGATCTGCGCGACTTGTTCCGATGTCACCATTTCCTCTCCCTTGTCATGATCGGGGCAACGCTCGACCGTGGGTGGGAACAACCGGCCACCGAATTCACAGTCAATGTCTGACCCGAGAGGAGCGAACATGGCGAGTATCGATGTCACCGGTGCGGTGGCGCTGGTCACTGGAGGCGGTTCGGGAATCGGCGAGGCCTGCGCACGAGTGCTCGGCGCGCGGGGAGCGAAGGTCATGGTGGCCGATCTGCAGGCGGAGGCCGCCCGTCGGGTCGCCGACGCGATCGGCGACGGCGCGGCTGCCGTGACGACCGACGTGTCCGACCCCGCATCGGTGGCGGCGATGGTCGCCGCCACCGTCGACCAGCTCGGGGGACTCGACATCGCGGTCAACAACGCGGGTATCGGGGGCGCGAGCGCCACGACCGGTGACTATCCGCTGGAGAGCTGGCGATCCGTGATCTCGGTGAACCTCGACGGCGTCTTCTATTGCACGCGCGCAGAGATCCAGCACATGCGCTCGCATGGCGGCGGCTCGATCGTCAACATGGCGTCGATCCTCGGCAGTGTCGGATTCGCCACCGCACCGGCATACGTCGCGGCCAAGCACGGCGTCGTGGGCCTGACCCGCACGGCCGCGCTCGAGCACGCCGCCGACCGCATCCGGGTCAACGCCGTCGGGCCGGGTTTCATCCACACGCCCCTCATCGATGACACGGTCGATGAGGCCGCGCAGGAGTTCCTCGCCGGTCAGCACGCCCTCGGCCGGCTCGGCACCGCAGACGAGGTCGCCGAGCTGGTCGCCTGGCTGGCCAGCGATGCCGCTTCGTTCGTGACCGGCAGCTACTACACCGTGGACGGTGGCTACACCGCCCGCTGAACTCGTCCGATGTCATCGCGCAGATCACGGTCGCGATGAATGACAGGCTGTTCACCGTGGTGGGCGACATGCGAGTTCAGGGTGGCGGCGCGG